>SIAU01000027.1 GCA_009691685.1 Opitutales bacterium | reverse complement strand
GCCAAACCGTCTAAGCCGTCGGTCAGATTGACCGCATTAGAAGTTCCGACGCAGACTAATATAATAAATAGTGCAGCCACGATTAAACAAATCGTGAACGGGAAGCCCAAGGACTGGGCTGACCAGAGGGGCTTGCTCATAATAGGTAACCAGATTTCGCAGAGGCTCGTACGATAATTCGCATCGAGTAAAACAATACCGATAGCGCCTAAAGCAACCAGCGCCTGACCCACTAATTTTGTTTTCGCAGAAATTCCATCCGCACTACCGCGTTTAACTTTTAACCAATCATCCCAAAGTCCCACCAAGCCCATGCCCACTAAAGTAAAGAGTGTGGCGATCACTAAAACATTGGGACGAGCCCAAAGGAACACAGAAGGAATCATCGCGGCGCCGATTAAGAGTCCACCCATCGTCGGCACTTTGCCGCCCTCTTTCGCCAAGTTACCCATCAGTTGGGCCGAACGTTCTGGTTGGCGAAGTGTGCTGAGGGCTTTAATCATTTTACTCGATAAGAGCATGCCGATGATCAGCGCCGTAAAACCTGCTAAAATCGCACGAACCGTGAGGTATTCAAAAAGACGAAAAGGTCCCCAGAGCGATTCCAATTGATGTAAGTAATAAAGCATGGACTAGTGGAAAGAAAGTTGGGCTTGGAGTTGGGCGGGCAAGGTGCGCTCTAAAGTACAGGAACGACTACCCTTAACAAAAATCGTGCCGCGGTGATTAGAAATCGTTTGAGCCACTTCGTCTAAGCTATGTGCAGATTTCAAAATGATATCGTTACGCGTGATACCTTTTAAAATTTCGGATGAGTCGCCCGCCCAAGTAATCACCGTATCGCCGGCGCGGAAGGATAATTTGGCGCCACACTCGCGGTGTAAACTCACAGAAGATTGACCGAGCTCAGCCATACCACCGATGACGAAGAGACGACGGCGAGGATCCTGGACAGTGAGACGATTAAAGCATTGGACCGCATCCAGCAACGAGGCTGGACTGGAATTATAGCAATCGATATAGAATGTTCGGTTGCCGTCTTGGTGAATGCTGCCGCGACCGACTGGAGGCATCCACGATTCTAAATTTTTCTTAATTTGATTTTCACTAATACCTAATTCCAGAGCAGCGACCACGGCGAGCGCGGCGTTTCGCCCCAGCCCATCCGAAATCGGACTTAAGGGATAAGCACGACCATCGAGTAAAAGTATACGACGACCATTCTCATCAGCAAATTTAGCACTGATGACACGCAAGGGCATCACCGCAGGTTCATCATCCTCTTCAAATTTTACCACTAAGCAGCGCGAGGCGTGAGCGCGGAACTCGGGCCACTTTAAAAGTGAGGCCGGGATAATCGCTTTACCCTCGGGCTCTAAAGCCGCAATCATCTCAGATTTTTCATGAGCCACCGCTTCAATCGTTCCGACGCCCTCTAAGTGCACGGGAGCCACGGCGGTAATGATTGCTAAATTAGGGCGGAGAATTTGGGCCGAAATTTTTAATTCACCAGGCAAACTCATACCAGCTTCGATTACCGCATAATGATGAATTTCTGAGCGTAGGCGGAGTAACATTAACGGTA
Organism: Opitutales bacterium; assembly: GCA_009691685.1. GTDB lineage: Bacteria > Verrucomicrobiota > Verrucomicrobiia > Opitutales > UBA953 > UBA953. Next base: position 14,848 of record SIAU01000027.1, on the reverse strand, counting down.
CGCCTAATAAATTATTGAGGTTAGCTTCGGTAATGAATGCGGATGAACCAAGGAGTGCACCCAATAAATCCTTGGTCGATGTTTTGCCGACACTGCCGGTGACGCCGATGACCCGTCCTTTAAATTCATCGCGCCAGCCGGCGGCGATTTGATGTAAGCCTTTTTGAGAATCGCCAACGACTAGTTGCGGTAAATGGTCAGTCACACGTCTCGAAACCAAGGCACAGGAGGCACCACTGGCGCGTGCGGCATTTAAGAAATCATGTCCATCACGCTTGACGGTCTTAATCGCCACAAACGCTTCACCTTTTTTAATGGTACGCGTGTCCATATTAAAACCGGTGATTTCTTGATCAGGAAAAGAAGTCCACTCACCCTGAGTCCACTGTGCTAACTGTTTCGGATTAAAAGAATGACTCATGCGCGTAGATTCCTCCGTAATTCTAAAATTTCTTTAGCCACTAAGCGGTCATCAAACGGAACGACGGTATCGTGAAATTCTTGCGTAGTTTCATGTCCCTTGCCGGTGATCATGACACAATCGTTCGGTTGAGCGGCGGCTAAAGCACGACCGATAGCATCGCGGCGATCATTAATAAATTCAATATTAGGCAAGGAACCCAGTCCTTCACGCATGTCGGCAAAAATCGTCGCGAGATTTTCCTTACGTGGATTATCCGCCGTCGCCCAAGCGTGGTGCGCGAATTCTGCGACTACTTGAGTCATCGCGGGACGTTTACCACGATCGCGATTACCCCCACAGCCAAAGACACACAAGACCCGTCCGGGAGTGATGGAGCGCAACATTTGCAACGTATTGCGTAGGGCGTCGTCGGTATGCGCATAATCCACAAATACGGGGAAGGCTTGACCAGCCTCGACGCGCTCCATGCGTCCAGCCACACCCGGAAAAGCTTGGACTGCTTCGACCATCGCTAACGGATTGCGACCCAAAGACGCGACTAAAGCTAAGGCACACAGAATATTCGAAATATTATATTCGCCGGGGAGCGGAGAAATAAAGCGAGCGGATTGGCCTGCCCAGTGGACCGTAAATTCGGAACCGCGTTGATTAAAAACAATTTGGGTCGCTTGAAGGTCGGCGGGATTATGAATACCAAATGTAATCACTGGGCCACGAGCGCGACAGGATTGGGCAAGGTTTTTTCCGACGGTATCATCCACATTAATTACGGAAACTTTCGGAATAGAACCGTTACGACCATCGAATAAAATCGTTTTGGCATCGAGATAAGATTCTAAATTACCGTGGTAGTCGATGTGATCACGGGTTAAATTCGTGAACGCTGCCGCCGCGAAAGAAAAACCATGAACGCGGTCTTGATGTAAAGCGTGGGAACTCACTTCGAGGCAGGCCCCGGCACATTGTGACTCAACCATTTGACGGAAGAATCCCGCTAAGTCGGCGGACTCCGGAGTGGTTTTATAAGCAGGGATAGAGCGACGACCCAGTTGATAACGGACGCTGCCGATGAGACCCCAATTCTCCCCTGCTTGTTGTAATAAGTGACGAAGTAAAGTAGTGATTGTCGTTTTACCATTCGTTCCCGTAACCCCCACCAGTTCTAATTTCTGCTCTGGGTTACCATGATAACGGCGAGCGACTTCGGCTAAAACTTTTCGAGGCTCGGTCACTTGAGCAGCGGCGACAGCGGGCAGCCCAGCGACTGGTTCGCTCGAAATCACAGCGGAGGCGCCGCGCGAAATCACATCATCTAAAAATTGGTGACCGCTGGTGCGTAATCCCGGTAAGGCAAAAAACAAACTACCTGGTAAAATACGGCGAGAGTCGGTGACTAAACTCGTTACCCGAGTCGACCAATCACCACGACGTTCAACGACGGGAATATCTTGCAGTAAACTTTGTAAGGTAGGATTTTCCATGAGGCGATGATTACTGGGTTCTTTTAAGATCATCGTTCAACCCCAGCGACGCTGCGGGAAAGGGAGATCGTGGGTTTTATATCCAACCATTGGATACAGTTTTTGGCCACCGTCGTAAAAATCGGAGCAGCAAATTTACCACCGTAGGCAATGCCGTCGCCTTTCGGTTCGTCGATGATGACGGTGATGGCTAGGCGCGGATCATGAACGGGGAAAAAGCCGGAAAACGAAGCAACGTGGTGAGCACTGGAATAACGACCGTTTACCAATTTTTGAGTCGTACCTGTTTTACCGGCGACTTCGTAGCCTGGAATATCAGCCGCGGGAGCTGTTCCCGTTTTACTGCAAACCGCACGTAATAAGGTCGCGACTTGTTTGGCGGTGGCTGCAGAAACGACTCGGCCACGCGCGCGGGGCGGATAGTCGAGAACGGTTTGTTTCGTTTTAGAATCTTCAACGCGAAGAACGAGCTGAGGTTGCATTAACAATCCTTCAGCGGCGATGGTCGACATCGCATAGTGAATTTGTAGAGCGGTCACACTGATAGAGTGACCCATGGGCAGACGCGAGATGGTGATGCCATCCCATTTTTCCGGACTAATAATCAACCCAGGAACTTCGGCACCCGTGACTAAATTAGAGACTGCACCAAAGCCGAAGGATTTAACTAATTTATCAAAACGTTCTTCGCCGCGTTTTTCCGAATAAAGCATCCCAATTTGCACCGTGCCGCGGTTGGAAGACTCCCGCACAATATCTCGAACCGGAACGGCGCCCATCGGATGGGAGTCCGCGGGCATGGAAATCATCCGGCCGCGGTAAGGCACCTGGGATAAACCACAGTCGTAAACGCTATTCGGGGTAATTAATTTTTCTTCAAGGGCACCCGCAATAGAAACGATTTTAAAAACCGAGCCGGGCTCATAGACATCGGATACGGCACGATTGCGCTGACTATCTAACGGTGACAGTTTCGCATCATAAAATTTATTGAGGTCAAAGGTCGGCCAATTGGCTAAACCCAGAATACGTCCGGTCTTGGGCTCGCTCACAATAATCACTGCACTGATTGGATTATATTGAGCCACTGCTTTATCCAGCGCGTCTTCACACGTTTTCTGCACTAAACTATTAATCGATAAAATAATATTATTCCCATCGACGGGTTGAACTTCACGGAGACGAATACTGGCGATTTCCCGACGGCGACCATCACGTTCGGATTCAATCCAACCCTTCTGACCTTGGAGAAAACTATTGAGCGCTTTTTCGATACCACAGGCTGATTGACCTTCCTTATTCACATAGCCGATGACGTGCGCAGCTAATTGACCATTCGGATAATTACGGCGGTACTTTAATTCCGCCCGGAGCGCTTTAATTTTTAGACCCGTAATTTTTTTGAGCACTTCTTTGTCTACTTCATGCGCTAAAACAATCCAACGAACACGACGCTCATTGCCCTCATCATCCACTTTAGCTTTAGTGTTAAAGGCCTTGCTGACATCGGTCAGGGAAATGCCTAAAATTTTGGCCACTTCGGCGGCTCGACCGAGTTCTTCTTTTTTAATAGATTCAGGATCAACGCCAATATCCCAGACATCTTCGGAGACGGCTAATAAATTATTTTGCGAATCGCGCACTTCCCCGCGGCGACAATCTAATTCTTGAAACACACTACGGGCTTGAACGGCTTCCGCGCACAACTGAGGCGCTTCGACCCAATGGAGCCAGAAAAGTCTTACGATGACGGCGACAAAGCACAGTGAAACAACCCAGGCCAGCGAAGTGAAACGCTTTTGCCTGGCATGCATTAATGTCATCGGGAGCGGGGCCCTCCCATTTCAGCTGGTGGGCGAAAGGTAAGATCGAGTGCCGCCACTCTTGGGCTCGGAGTAGTCCGTGCGGAGGTGGTGGGTAAAGTGGGACCCGAGACGCGGAGCCATGTCACTTGTTCGGGCTTCGGTAATTTAAATTTTTCGCCGGCTTTTTCACTGAGCTTGACCGTATCTTGGCTGATATCGCGCTGACGTTTCAAAGCATCTAATTCTTTTTTAGCGTCAGCAATGGAGCGTTCTAAACGGACAATGCGCACACCTACATCATCCGAACGTAGACGAAGTTTCATAATACTGATCATCCCTAATGCACCGGTAGCAACGGAGATGATGATCATCACAGCAAAGAAAAATCGGCGGGTATTCATGCGGTGAGTCGGCGGACGGCGCGCAGACGGGCGGAACGGCTGCGAGGGTTGCGGGTTTGTTCAGCTTCCGATGGCTGAATCGCTTTACGGGTTAAAAGTTCGGCCAGTTTGATACGTTCGTCTTGTCCGCGATTATCATCGCGATGAATCGGACGACCACTGACGTCATTCATATAGCGCTTCACCATACGATCTTCGAGTGAGTGGAAAGAGATGACGACTAAGACGCCGCCTTGTTTTAATTTTTCGAAAGCTTTGGGTAACGCCTCGGCTAAAGCGCCCAACTCATCATTAATCGCGATGCGGACACCTTGAAAAGTTTTGGTGGCGGGGTGTGGACCGCGGGGACCGGGAGGGTTCGGGGCAACTTCGGCCACTAATTCGGCAAAGGCCGTGGTGCGAGATAAACGTCCAGTACCGCGCGCTGCTTCAATCGCATTCACAATGCGAAACCAGCGAGGCTCTTCACCGTAGTCGCGAACCGCTTTTTCTAATTCGGGTCGGGTCGCACGTTCTAAAAACTCGGCAGCGGTCCGGCCCTTGCGCGTATCCATGCGCATATCGTTCGGCGCATCGTAGCGAAAAGAGAAACCGCGTTCCGGGATATCCAACTGATGAGAAGACACCCCAATGTCCATCATAACACCGTCAAACGACCCCGGAACGCGGTCAAGGTTACGAAAATCTTCTGAATGAAAACGAAAGTTTTTGGGGAAACGCTCGAGGAGTGATTGCGCACGTTCGAGGGCCGCGGGATCACGATCCATCACGTCGAGGGTAATATTTTCGGCGCGTTCTAAAATCGCGGTCGAATGTCCACCGCCACCAAACGTACAATCTAAATAGGCACGACCCGACTCAGGGTTGAGCAAAGCTAAACACTCCTCGAGTAAAACTGGGACGTGACTGGTCATTTAAAAATTAATTGTGAATAAGGTGTGAATTGTGTAAGTAACTTTTGGATACAAATTAAATTCCGAGTTCACGTAACGCGCGGAGAATAATCCGGGTGTGTTCGGAATCGCGTTCGGTCTTGGGTGGATTTTTGGCCGAGATTTGAAACGTCGTGAAACCCCCTTTGAAAACCACATCGCGATCGAGATGGGCTTCTTTCACCACGTGATCATTGAGCGTAATGCGTCCGGCTTTATCACAGGAAACTTGAATGCTATTAGCGCCTAATAAACTCAGTGCATCCATTTTATCGGGATCACTCACGGTGACTTGGAGAGCTGCATCAGAAATGCGCTTCACCATCGAGGGAGGAAAAACGACAATCGATCCGACCGCGGGATGATACATCGCTAAAAAACTTGTTTCCGCAGTTCCTTCAAAACGCCAGGCCGCTGGAATGGTAACACGATTCTTCTCATCCAACTTTCCGTGATGGATTCCTGTGAAGAGAGAATGATTTGAACCAATAGACATGAGATATGGGAGCGTGAACCCAGTAGACCCACTTTCAACCACTTCGCCCCACCCGTCAAGATTTTAGCCCCCGGTTGATATTCACACCATTCACAGACGCGATCGGCCCAAAATACACATTTTATGACAAATTTCGCTCATAAAATACTTATCCCTCTGTGATTCAGTCACTTATGCAGATTTTATGGATTAAAAAGCTGTTTTAAAAAAATAAAACATCCATTTAACTCAATAGAATAGGGGTTAAAATGTATTTTAGTCTACTTTTTGTATTCAGATAGTCATTACATTATTCCCCTGGGGGCCGATAATCTGCATGGGCGAAAGGGTTTGCCTTCATAGCGGGGGTGTGTTTTTTAATTATCACCGAATTACACCTAATTATGAAGAACGCCGTCACTTACGCCCTCCTCGCTACAGCTATCACCTTTACTGGCTGCACCACCTATGTGGGCGTAGATAATCCAGACAACTCCGGTTCGATGTTCTCCAACATCACTGGCACGTTAACTACTAAATATAAAGCGGAGCCTGAAGTTGTCTTCAACGCCGTTAAGCGTGCGGTTGATCAACAAAGCGACATCATGAAGCGCATGGGCGAAACCCAACACAATTCTGAAGGTCAACTTTTCGACACCACCGTCTTCGCTCGTGCAATTGGTGACTTAGAAGTGAAAATCAACGTCACTAAAATCGAAGACGAAAAAACTAAAGAGTCCTACACACAAGTCACTGTGAAATATGGCTTCTTTGGTAACTGCGAACAAAGTCAGCAGCTGGTTTCAAAAATCTCTGCTAACGTTCGCCGATAAAATAGCGGGCGGAACCGCCTAATGGAACGCCGCCCAGCCATTCGGCTTGGCGGCGTTCTTATTTACGATAATAATCTATACACACATGGGAAATATTTTTGGACACAGCTTTCGCGTTGCGACTTTCGGAGAAAGTCACGGTCCCGCCTTGGGCGTCGTCATCGAAGGCTGCCCTCCCCGCGTCCCGTTTGATTTAGCTTTTCTGAAAAAAGAATTAGCGCGCCGTCGCCCAGGACAGAGCGATTTAACCACGCAACGCAAAGAAGAAGATCAGCCCGAAATTTTATCCGGCATCTCCCCCGATGGACTGACCTTAGGTTCGCCCATTGCGATTATCGTTCGCAATAAAGATCAACGTCCTTCGGCCTACACCGAAATGAAATCGGCCTACCGTCCATCGCACGCCGACTTCACTTATGATTCTAAATATGGTATTCGTGCCGTCGAAGGTGGCGGACGTTCTTCCGCTCGCGAAACGGCCGCACGTGTTGCCGCCGGTGCGTTAGCGAAAACGGTTCTCGATCACGCTTGTGGTGCAAAAATTACCGCGTGGGTGGAAAGTGTCGCCAACATTCAAATGCCAGCGTTGGCAAAAACTCCGACGCAAAAACAAGTCGACGCGAGCCCCACCCGTTGTCCGCATCCTGCGACCGCAGAAAAAATTGAGCAATGTATTCGCAGTGCACGTAGCCATGGAGATTCAGTGGGCGGTGTGATTTGCTGTGTGATCTCGGGACTACCTGCGGGCTTAGGTTCTCCAGTCTTTGATCGCTTCGAAGCCGATTTGGCGAAAGCGATGCTTTCGTTACCAGCGACGAAAGGTTTTGAAATCGGTAGTGGTTTTGCGGGCACGCAATTGATGGGTAGCCAGCACAATGATTTATTCGTCAAAAAAGGCGGACGGATTCGCACCGTCACTAATCGCTCAGGTGGAACCCAAGGCGGTATTACTAATGGGGAAGATGTCGTCTTCCGTATCGCGTTCAAACCTACTGCGACCATTTTGCAAAAACAAAAAACCGTCCGTCCGGATGGTAAAGAAACCTCACTCGCAGCCAAAGGACGTCACGATCCGTGCGTCTTACCACGTGCGGTCCCGATTGTTGAAGCCATGGCCGCACTCGTGGCCGTCGATCACTGGATTCGCGATCGCGGACAAAATGAATCTTTCGGACGCTGCGGACGTAAAGCATGACCCCGCTCATCATCGTTCTCGGGATTGCTGGGTCGGGCCGTTCGGCTGTCGTGAAAGAACTCGCGGATAACGCCTGGGTGGAAGGTAAAGCGATTCGTATTTTAGCGGAGAGTGCCGAGACGGCAGAGAACGCGACGCGTGCGGAGCGGTGGACCTTTAAAGAGGGAGAAGCCCGCGTACCTCAACCCGCAGAGGAGGCAGCCTGTATCCTGATTACGAATGGACGTCTCTCCACCATCGATCAGATGGAAGCTATTCACCAACGCGTGACGAATTCTGATTGGCAAATTCAACGCGTCATCACGGTGGTGGATTGCGCCCTCGCCTATCGACACCCCGAGCTTTCCGAATGGTACGAAGCCTGTATCCATTTTTCCGATGCCGTCGTGTTAAATCGTCGCTGGGAAGTTCCTGGTCAATTCATGAGTAAATTTTTAGAAAAATATGAAAATAGTTTTTATCCCTGTCTGTTCTTTAATTTCTTAAAAGAAGGTCGCTTACATAACCCCGCAGCAGTCATTGAAGGCGACCCTCTGCGGATGAGTCATATCTTTGATGAAATCGATGCGGTCGATGAAATGGAATTCGATGAAGATAATTTACCGGAAGAGCCTTTTGATTTGGTCCGGCAGCCCGATAAATATTTTGCCCGCGATGATTTAGGCCGTCGCATGATTACGGTACTCGACATTAAAGAAGTCCTTAAACTCGAGGGACGCTAAGCCATCACGATGTACGTCCTAATTGCCACCTACGCTTGGCTTTTAGCAAATCTCCCGGAGGTTTTTGCGCGAGTCAACGCATGGATCTTGGGTCAGTGTATTTGGCTACTTCGACGAGAAATTGTTTTGAATAATTTGCAGCAAGCTTTTCCCGAAAAAGATAAAACGTGGTGGAAGAAAATCGGTAAACTTTCCTGTCAGCGGACCGCCGAGATGAGTCTTTTTGGAATCGCTTCAGCGGCACTCTCCGAAAAAGAATTGCGCACTCGGATTAAACTGAATCCGAGCATCTTAGAAGGACCCAGCCGATTGAATAATACGGAAAATGGGACGGTCTGTTTCGTGCCACATTTTTCCTTAATGGAAATGATGACGATGATTAGACTTTTTGATTCAAGTTTGGCCCAACGAAACTGGGTGACGCTTTACCGTCCGCTTGATTTAGCAGCGGCCGAAAACTGGATTAAAAAATCGCGGGAACGGTTTGGCATGAAATTAGTTTCACGACGAGAAGGCTTTGGGCGAACCATGGAAGCCGTACGAACAGGGGGCGTCGCCTGTGTCTTATTCGATCAGAATACCCACCAAGGTATGCCGCTCAAGTTTCTCAATCGAACCTGCGCGGTGACGAATCTTCCAGGAATCATTACCCAAAGATTTCATGCAGAGGCTCGAATTTTCTGGGCTCACCGGACCGGGTTTTGGCGCTGCGAGCTCAACGCCTTTGCCTTAAAAGCCAAGGACTCTGGGGCACTGACGGAGGAGTCTAATGCCTGGCTGGCACAACAGTTACAAAGTTCCGATGAAGTTTGTGCAGATTGGCTCTGGGCGCATAACCGCTGGAAAAGCGGTGAGCACTTTGATTACTGAACAGGGGGAGCTTCCGCAGTCGGTGCACGGCGGTGTCCGCCACTTTCACCCTCTTTGTTTCCATCCGCGTCTTTGTCCTTCGACTTCCCGTCGGCGCGAATCTTGGGCAGGTCCGCCGAATATTTTTCCAATAATTTACGAATGTATTGTTGGCGCTCTTCCGATGAAAGTTTTACGAAATTAGCACGTTCTTGTTTAGCTTCATCAGCAGAGAGCTGTTTTAAATGGAATTCAAAAACTTTGGCCCCGAGCCCACCCGGCCCAGATTTTTCGCGCATCTCCTTCAGTGCTTTTTTACGCTCTTCGGGACTAGCATTCTCTATTTTAGCGAGAGTTGCCGCAAAATCTTTGCGTTGTTCGGGCGACATTCTTTCGATTCGCTCTATTGCGGATCGCATTTTGGCTAAACGTTCGGGAGGTAATTCTAAAATTTTACGCATCGTCTGAACTTCCTCAATCGAAGGCTCATTAGCGGGATTAGGACGTGACGCATCGGCAGCTGATTTCGGTTTTTCGTCGACGGCACCACAGGTCCCGGCAGTTAATAAAAGAATAAATGTAAAATAACGCATGCTTTTAGATTTCCGTTTTATTGAGGACATCGACCACCAAGGAATTTTGATCAACGACAGGGCTAAGCATCGATAAATCGTCGGCCATACCTAAGAGTGCACTTAATTGTGAAGCTTCATCGCTACGCACTAAGAATTGAGTTTGCTGAATAAGATATTCTTCCGAAGGTCCGTTGAAATAAACTAAGCTCGCAACCAAACAGGCGGCCATGGAGGTAGCGAAAGACGACCAACGAATAATTTGGCGACGACGGTAAGCGTGAACGGCTAAAACGACGCGGTCAGCAAAACCGGATACCTTCACGGAGCGAGAACGACCCAGGTGGGTCGCCAAGTCGGCTTCGAGATTGGATGGTGAGTGTTGGCTCATGGTCTTACAGTAAGATAAACCCCGAAAAAGTCAGCGGGTTGCAAATTTTATTGGTTTTCATAATGATCTTTTAAAAGCTCACGGAGACGGGTGCGGGCGCGATGAATCCACGTTTTAACTGAAGAAACGGGGGCTTTCATGGCGAGGGCGATCTCCTCGTAGGGCATGTCCTGTTGGACGAGTAGAATAATCGCGGTGCGATGTTCTATGGGTAGTTGGTTGACTGCGCGGTCGAAAGATTCCTCCAACTCGACAACGTCGCGGGCGGATTTGTGACTTTGATCTCCCGGCTCAGGGGTTGAATCGAGGGTACTGGTCGGCTTGCGACTCTTGCGACGCCATTCATTCAGGACCAAGTTATGGGCGATGTGGATTAAGTAGGTGGATAATTTGGCCTCGGGGCGCCAACGCGAGGCAGCTCGATGGAGTCGAATAAAAACCTCCATAGCGAGTTCCTCAGCTGTGGTTTGGGAACCGACTTCCGATTTCAGATAACCGACTAGGCGGGGGTGATGGCGGTCGACCAATTGACGTAAGGCATGGTCATCGCCTTGCGCCACAAGTGCCATCAGACGCTTATCCTCTTCATCTTCACTCGAAGGAGAATAATGAGGAGTCATCATGAACTACGATGAAGATGACGGCGGGCGGTTAGAGAAAATCCGCACCGTATGGAGGAGAAAATTCTCCAAGGCAGAAATCCTGGTATAGCTTAATTCTAAGCGAACACGGCATGATTCTAAAACCGTCACCATGCTAGCAATCTGCAAGGAAAGTGTCGGGTGGCTACGGCCCAGTAATCTTATTTTTTCTTCCATGGAAACCAGCATGCGATTCCAAATACCGCGGCGAATATTTTCTTCATGGGCCTCGGTAATATCTTTTTTGTCTTCGTCGTCAGTAATCGGCGGGGGTGGCGCTTTTTCCAAAGCCTCTTCGAGAAATAATTCTAATAAGACTTCAAAACGGGCACAGAGTGAATAAAGCGGGATGATTATTTCGGTAGAGCGATTTTGGGTTGGCTTGGACGTGGCCAACTTATTGATAAAATTCTCAAAGTCTTTTAGCCAATTATTCCAGGAGGCATCTTGGATGAGCGATTGCTCTCCGCCGAGGTGAAATCGCAAAGACCGGCTCAGGATGGTCGGCAATACGCGGTAATAGTTAGTGGTCTGTAAAATGATTAACGTACCAGCGGGAGGCTCTTCTAAGGTTTTTAAAAAACAATTGGCCGCTTCGGGGGCAAAGCGATCGACGTCATAAATAATCACCACGCGACGACCGGTGGTAGAGGTCAGTCTCAAGTCTCCCACCACTTCCAGGGTACTCTCCATATTAATACGTCGAGATTTCTTAGCGGGTCGCAACGCACGGCAATCGGCATGACTTAATGGATCACCCGTTTCTAAATGTAAGCCCGCGAGCCATTCCGACGCTTTCAGTAGTAGTTCGCTATTTTGCCCCGTAAATAAAACGGCGTGAGGCATCCGACCCTCGACGCGTGATCGAGCAAGCACCTTGAGGGCAGGAATATTTTCTATATTAGAGGAAGCGTCGAGTGACTTCATGCCAAATAGCCTCGTCTAATTGCGAGGGAGTTTGCGTCGCATCCAAAACCAGAAAGCGCTGAGGTTCGGCTGCGACTAAGGAGTGGTAGACCGCACGGACTTTTTGGTGAAACCCCTGATCCAATAATTCAAAGCGATCGGCCTGGCCCTGATCGCGAACGGAGGCACGGCGTAAGCCATGAGCAGGATCCAAATCTAAAAGTATCGTTAGATCAGGCGCTAAAGTTCCACAAGCGAGGCGATTTGCTGATTCGACTAAGGATCGGTCGAGTCCGCGACCGCCCGACTGATAGGCGATGGTGGAATCAACAAAACGATCACAAAGAACATAGGTGCCTTGCTTTAAAGCGGGGACAATAATCTCACCCACCAACTGAGCGCGACTAGAGGCAAACAGCAAAGCTTCAGTTTCAGCCATCATGGATTTGCTGGCTGGGCTTTTGAGGACGGTTCGCAGTTCTTCGCCGAGCGGCGTACCACCGGGCTCACGGAGACAAATAACTTTTCGGCCTAACTTCGTTAAGTGTTCAGCGAGATTTTTAAGTTGGGTAGATTTACCTGCGCCCTCACCTCCTTCAAAAGTTACGAATTTTCCAACGTTAGACATGTTAAGATGAATGTATCAATTTAAACTCAAAGCGAGCGGAGAAATTCTCGAAATTAAAAAGGCCCATTTTCATGGGCCTTTTTTTAAATCCGTCCGTTGTTATCCGCCAGTAGTTGAAGGGTTATTTTGATTTTCTCTTTCAATTGTCTCTTGAATTGTATTTTCAATAGCGTCCATCACATCACTGATCCCACCAGTACCGGCTGAACCACCATTATTAGTATTGGTTGTTTCGGTGGGAGAATCAGTTTGTTCGGTAGGGGTTCCATCTTTAGAAGTTGCAGGAACTAAGGGCGGAGTCTTATCGGCAATCGTTTTAACTTCGTCTTTTAAGGTAGTAGGCAAGGAGGTTCCTTTGCTTAAATCATCGGCGATAGTTTTAACTTCATCCGGACCCAATTTGGAGAAGGTGATGGTGGGGGGCGAAAGAGGTAGAGGTAGTGGAGTCTCAAACTGAGGCACCAGTCGAGTTTGTAAATTTACGGTTACGGGAACGCTCAATGTCACCGTGTTATTTACAGCATCAACGGCAAGAATTGTAACATCGTCTGGAAATACGGTTGGATTTATTCTCATAGCTGGCGTTACGCCCGATTCATCAGCAGTTATTTTCATACCTGCCTTTAAACCAGTGACATCTTCCATCTTAATCACATTTTTACCCAAAATAGGTTCGGAGACTACAGTCTTTTTAAAATTTGGGGATTCGATGATCGATGAGACTTCAGTTCCTGCATTGACGGTCACGGGAACGCTCAATGTTACTAGACCAGTAGCAGTATCAACGGAAACGATGACAACATCTTCGGGGAATCCTTCAGCTTTAATTTTCATACCAGGCTCCAAACCTTTGGTACTCTCCATCTTAATCACATTTTTACTTAGCACTGGTTCAATGATTAAACTCTTTTTAATTCGTTTTTCATTATCGTCAAAAGGCAGGTAGGTAGCACCAGCAGGAGGATCAATGACTATTTCAGTACCCGCTGCTACAGTAATAGGCTCACTGAATGTAATCTTACCATCTTCAATACTTACAACCTTAACTCCACTGGGAATACCAGCCGCTTTGACTTCCGAGCCGACCACGAGTCCTTCAGTGGAAGTGACACTCACTTGCGGAGAATTTGAAACAGCTGCGGGGATTACTATCTTAACGGGTCCCGAAGCGTCATCCACTAAAGGAGTCTGCGCATTCATCTTTTTGCCAGGCTCAACGGATTGTGACCCACTGTCTGAGCCGTTCACCGTGACTTCTACTGAACCTTTCACACAAGCTACTTCCATATTACCCGTGCGCGTTGATTTGTTTCTTGAATATTCCACGGAATAAACAGTGCCACGAATACGGGCCACACCGGCGGGTGATTTAATCGTGAACGAGGATTGCGGATTAAGTTTTCGAGCTTCACCGATGATTTTTCCTTTGATTACGTAAATTTCTACAACCGAGGGCGATGGTTCTTTATCAAGTTTTTGATAAGCACCTTCCACAATTAAGTTAGAAGCAACTTGGCGAAATATACGAACCTCCAGCAAGGTATCTGGATTAACTAAAATGGTGGATCCGTTTGAAAGACAGAGTTCAACGGTGGAGTCCTTATTCGTTTCTACTTTATAACCCTGCTCAAAGAGTTTTCCTTTAACCACGGGCTCCTTAATGGACTGTGGGTTAATCAGCGAAGATTGGCCTTTGGTAATAGCCACTTCTAATTTACCATTTTGCAATGCGGCATGACACAGCGCTGAAGAAAAAATTAGCAGCGAGAGAGCAAAATATCGGGTATAAATCTTCATAAAAAAGGTATTATTGGGGAGATTTAATTTATAAATAAGAACGACTTTGTGCAATAAGTAAGACAAAAAAAGGGCCAAGACCCTAAAGTCTTAGCCCTTAATCGAGTGTTTACCTAAAATTAGGCAGTTTGATAAGCCTCTAACTTACGCTGAACACGCACTGCTGAAAGCTGAGCGTATCGTGGAAGTCCTTGTTCATAAGGTAATTGCAACTCACCTTGGATGAGAGGTAACGCATAACGAACGAATTCTGGATGAATGGACATCTTGTCCTCGCCAATCCACTTTTCAGGGAAGGCTTTGACGCCATTAGCGATGTCCGTGAGAGGAGCCAGGCTGGTCTCGACGGCATACTGCTCCTTGGTGGAACGGTGTAAGATAACCATTTTGCCGGACTCACCCTTGATCGCCGCTTTGACCGCTTCGCGTCCACAGAGCTTGGCTTCTTCGACGTCGGTCTTGGAAGAATTATGTGAAGCAGCGCGTTGCGAAATACCGAGCTTAGAAGCACGTGCCTTAACGCCATCGAAACGGCCTTCAACGAGAGTGCGTAAATATTCACCAGCACCACCGAGCACGGCGTGACCGAAAGCATCAGTGCTGGAAGTATCTGCTCCTAAATAATTTCCGGCTTCGTCTTGCACACCTTCGGAAACCACCACGAAACAGTGTGCGTTGTGTTTTAAAACTTCTTGTACGCGTTGCACAAAATTATCGGCGTTAAAAGGAACTTCAGGAAGTAAAACGATGTGCGGAGCCGTGCATCCGTAGTGAGTGTTCTTGGATGCGTTCTTGC
>SIAU01000026.1 GCA_009691685.1 Opitutales bacterium | reverse complement strand
GATGAAGGTCCGATTGTGGAGCAGGACGTCATCCGCGTGGATCACTCGGAAAGCCCCGAGGATATGGCCCATTTAGGTAAGGATATCGAAAAAGTCGTACTCGCCCGTGGCCTACGTGCCGTGGTGGAGGATCGAGTTCTTATCGCAGGGACGAAGACGGTTGTTTTCCGCTAAAACCGGTCGGATAAACCCTAAAGTTAAAGGACAGGAGGCTATTCCTTCTGCCTCGCACTTTTCTATTTCATAGTCTAATTATGATTTAATTTAAGATGTCACTCATTTCCAAACTTTCTGCTCGTTTACAAAATCACCCTAAGCGCGTTGTTTTCGCCGAAGGAGAAGATCCTCGTATCATTCAAGCGGCTCGCCAATTTGCCACCAAGAAACTGGGGGTTCCGATTTTACTCGGTGATCGTCAGAGAATTAAAATCGCGGCCGCGCGTCTGAATATTAATTTAGATGGGATTCGTATCATTGAACCCGAACGCAGTGATGAGCTAAAAAGTTTTATTGAAAAACTTGCTTCCATCCAAAAATACGGAAACACGCAGCTTCAAGGAAACCCTGAAGAATTGGCTAAATTACGTAATTACTTTGCCTGCTTGATGGTCGCGACCGCCGGTGCCGACGCCTTGATTTCTGGTGCAACGCAACATGCCTCATCAGGCTTAAGAACTATTTTACAAGTCATGCCACGTCAGCACGGCGTCGAAACAGTTTCATCGATGCTCATTCTTGAATCTGAAGAGGCACGCTTTGGATGCGAAGGTGTTTTATTCTTAGCGGATTGTGGGGTGATTCCTGAACCTACTGCAGAACAGATGGCGGATATCGCCGTAACAACCGCTGCTTTAGCCGGTCACCTCACCAACACTTTACCGAAAGTTGCCATGCTCGCCTACTCAACTCATTCCGAGAATGCTCGTTTAGCTTCGGTGCAAAAAGTTCAGTCAGCGACGAAGTTGGCCAAGATTCTGGCCAGAGATTTGGGAATTAATGCGGATATCGATGGCGAACTCCAGGCAGACGCCGCGATCAATCCCTTTGCCGCACTGTCTAAAGGCGTCACAGGCAGCGTTGCCGGCAAAGCCAGTGTACTCGTCTTCCCTGATTTAAACTCCGGTAATATCGCCTCCAAGATGGCGCAATTTATTGCCGATATTCCAGCGTATGGTCAGATTTTAACCGGTCTGGATCGCCCAGCCGCGGAAATTTCTCGTGGCGCCAGTGCGCATGATATTTTCGGTACCGCCGTGATTGTGGCAGCACAAGCGGTAGATAAATTATTCCTGTATCCTAAATTAAAAGACTAAGCAGGTTGCACTATGGCTTCAACCAAACGCTTCGCTGATAATATTCCGGGCTTATTCACCAGCCCCATGAATAAAGAAACCAGCCGTATCTTTGTGGCGGCCACGCGGATGAATGATGGGAAGACCACCACCTGCCTAGGTTTAACCGCAGCCCTGCAAACGATGGGTCTGAATGTTGGATATATTAAACCGATTGCACAACGCATTGTACAATCGGGCGACGATCAAGTGGATGAAGATACTTTACTCATCGATGGATTATTTTCTCTAGATATTCCTATTTCAGCGATGTCACCCGTGGCGATTGGACCTGAGTTCACTAAAAACTATTTAGAAAATCCGGACGAGATTGGACCTCAGTTAAAAGATCGAATCTGTCGGGCTTTCGACCGTGCTGCGTACGGTAAGGATATTATTGTGGTGGAAGGTTCCGGACACGCAGGTGTCGGTTCGGTATTCGGTGCGTCCAATGCTGATAACGCTAAGGTGTTAGGCTCTAAGGCTCTGATAGTGGCAGCGGGCGGGATTGGTAAACCGATCGATGAAATCGCTTTAAATAAGGCACTTTTTGACCAATCAGGCGTCGAGGTGGTCGGCGTCATTTTAAATAAAGTATTACCTGATAAAATTGATTTCATTCGCGAATTCGCCAGCCGTGGATTGAAAAAATTAGGCATACCTTTAATTGGAGTCGTCCCCCTGCAAGAAACTTTGGTTTATCCGAATCTTGATCAGGTAGCCGAAGAAACTAAAGCGCGTTGGATTCACCAGCCTGCCGGATTACGTCGGGTACGTCGCGTCGTGATTGGGGCGATGTCAGCTCGCCGTGCCGCTGAATATTTCCGGGTCAATGGTACGCTCGTCATTGTTCCAGGAGATCGTGAAGACTTATTAGAAGCTTTCATCGAAGGTGGTGGTGCCAAATCTTTATCAGGAATTATTTTATCGAATGGTTTACTGCCGAACGATGCCCTCATGAAAAAATTGACTGATGCCGGCATCCCTGTCGCAGCTGTCGAAGCCGAGTCTTTTGCAGTGACCGCACGTATTAATAATATGACCGTGAAAACCATGCGTCAGGACTCTGATAAGATTCCCATTATTGAAAAAATGATTCGTGAGTCGGTGGATATCCCTGCCCTGCTCAAATCAATCAAGAAGTAGTCGGTCGCTGGTAGGTTTTACTCAATAAATACCCTATTAATCATCACTTGTCGCGGGTGAGTCGTTTTGGTTCTTGGGAGCATGTTTGCATCCCTTCATTCAGCTGCACTGGTTGGTGTTGAAGCGGTGCCTGTTGAGGTAGAAGTAAATACAGGTGAGGTCGGTGATCTAAGATTAGAAATCGTGGGTCTGCCCGACAAAGGTGTGAAGGAATCGGAAGACCGTGTTCTCTCAGCGTTACAAAATACGGGGCTGCGTGGGTATGAGACGAAGACCACCATTAATTTAGCGCCGGGTGATTTACGTAAAGAAGGTTCGATGTATGATTTACCCATTGCGATTGGGATGGCGGCGGCGACGGGGCAAATTAGTAAAGATAAGTTATCCGACTATTTAATTGCGGGCGAATTAGGTCTCAGCGGCGGAACAAGAGCGGTCAAAGGCGGAGTAGCGATTGCCCTACTCGCCAAAAAATTAAAACTGAAAGGGGTCATTTTACCCAGAGCTTCGGCGGAAGAAGCGGCGTTGGTGAAAGGTATTGAAGCGGTGGCGGTTGATTCGCTTGATGGTGCTTTAAGATTTTTGTCGAACGATCCGAACTTTCAGCCACTCCCACCGAGAGATGAAGATTTGTTATTAGCCACGGATGAAGGAGAGCCCGATTTTTCGGAGGTGAAGGGACAAATTAAAGTGCGGCGAGCGGTCGAAGTAGCCGCGGCAGGCGGGCATAATATCATCATTTTAGGTCCACCTGGCTCAGGGAAATCGCTCATCGCGAAACGACTTCCTTCGATTTTACCTACGCCCAATGCCGATGAATATATCCAAATTTTATCCGTACATTCGGCGGCTGGTTTAGCTTTTCAGGATAAGAATCGTAAATGGCGGCGGCCGTTCAGATCTCCGCATCATACGATTAGCGACATAGGATTAATCGGCGGTGGCAGTATTCCTGGACCCGGAGAAGTCTCACTCGCACACTTAGGAGTATTATTTCTGGATGAGTTACCAGAGTTTCGTCGCTCAGCACTCGAGGTACTTCGTCAACCCCTCGAAGATGGCTGTGTGACTGTTTCGCGGGCGGCGGCGAAAGTAACCTTACCCGCCCGATTTATGTTAGTGGCGGCGATGAATCCCTGTCCCTGTGGGCATTTAGGAGATCGCCAGAAGGAGTGTCGATGTTCTCAAGTTCACATTCAACGTTATCGTGCAAAAATTTCCGGGCCGCTTTTAGATCGAATTGACATACAAATTGAAGCACCAGCGCTTTCGATTGATGAGCTCAGAAATACTCAACCCGGTGAAGCGTCGAAAGAAATTCGTCAGAGGATTGAAGCGGCGAGAGCCATTCAGAGAAAAAGATTTCAAGATCAGCCCTATGCCTGCAATGCCCTGCTGTCGGGCAAAGGCTTACGAGATAACTGTGCATTAGATCGTGCCCAAGGAGATTTATTACAACAGGCCATGGAGAAATTATCACTGTCGGCACGAGCTTATGACCGCATTTTAAGGGTGTCGCGGACGATTGCGGATTTAGCCGGTGCGGAGCAAATTGCGACGTCACATTTACTTGAGGCGATTCATTATCGCTCGCTGGATCGACGATAATTTAGGTATGCGTGGGCTTGCTTTTATCTACAAAAACGAGCCATTATAGCCTTATGCGCTTTGCGAAGTATCATGCCCTCGGAAACGATTATTTGGTTTTAGAGCCCAAAGATTGTCCGACCCTCTTTTCACCTGAAGTCATCCGCAAAGTTTGCCATCGTCACTACGGCTTAGGTTCGGACGGAATTCTTTATGGTCCGATTGAACGCAAGGATGGTGCTTTTGGTTTACGCATTTTAAATCCTGATGGCTCTGAAGCCGAGAAGTCTGGAAACGGTATTCGAATTTTCTGTCGCCACCTTTTAGAAACTCGCCGAATTAAAGAAGGTGAAGAATTTAAAATCCACACTCCGGGCGGATTAGTGGGCTGTTCCGTTTTCGAAGGCGGCAATCGCATTCGCGTTGAAATGGGTAAAGTCTCATTTCGGGCACCGCAGATTCCTCACGTCGGTCCTGACCGCGAAGTGTTGGGTGAAGAAATCACGGTAAAAGGTAAGACCTTTAAATATTGGGCGGCGACTGTGGGAAATCCACACTGCGTAATTCCCGTAGACAATCTTACTGCAGATTTAGCTAAGACTTACGGGCCTGATTTAGAATTACATTCTCATTTCCCTAATCGTACCAACGTACAATTTTTAAAGGTCTTGGATCGTAAGAATATCCAAATTGAAATTTGGGAGCGTGGTGCGGGTTACACTTTGGCCTCGGGCTCTTCCTCGTCGGCCTGTGCAGCGGTAGCCTATAAAATGGGGTTAGTTGATGCCGATTTAACGGTAAATATGCCGGGAGGTAAGATTGTGATTGGCATCGGGGCCGACTACTCCATCGTGATGACAGGTCCGACGACTCCGGTAGGCATCTATGAGATGCACCCTGGTGTAACGGACCAAGACGTCGCTTCTTAAGCGAAAAGTCTTTCCTCACATTCATTATTTGATGCTTCCACACGTGAAGCATCTACCCACGTAACAACCACTAATGGCTCCACGTCAGCCGTTGCCGAATATCTCCGAAGACGAGCTCATTGAGCTCGCCGGTGGAGCCACTATGCTCCTCGCCAAAGAGCTGATTGCCAAAAGCAAAGTAAAGAAGGCCAATTGGACTTTTCCCGAAGTTAAAGCGGTGGTCGATGACGGTAAAGAATCGCGTGAGGCCATTTGGAATTTACGGTCAATCACCTTCCAGCGCAATGAGTGCGCCTGCGAAGTTTCCTTGGTTCAACGCAAACTCTGCGTCCACTCCTTGGCAGCGTATTTAGTTTTAGCGGTTAAAGAAGGTTATCTCAAACTCACCGATGAGATTGAGCCAACTAAGGTAAAAACCAATGCAGACAAGCTGGCGGAAGAAAAGAATACCGCCCCCGCCAATAATTTAGCGAGTAGCGGACCCAAGTTACGCTCGATTAATCTTTCTCCGAAAAAAGGTGATCCCATTGAAGTCCGCTTTATTATTCCACCGAATATTGCGACCTCTTCACAACGAGACGAAATTATTTGTCGTCTAGAATTACGTATTAACGACATCCAAGTGGCGCCAGAAAATATTGATCGGACGAAGGCGTGGACGATTGAGACCGATACGGTTATTTTCCTGTCGATTTTAGAAAATCTTTGTAACGGAAAACTGCAAGGAATCCTCCCGCTCACTCGTCGACACCTGCGACAACTTCTAGCCTTCGGAAAAGACCTCACTATTTTCCGGATGGCGAATGCACCGGAAACGCCAATGGCGTGGAATGGTAACCAACTCGCGGGGGTGCATGAATATTTAGACGACCCTAATCCCACTCCGCAAACGACAGCGAACGGCGAAGAGTTAGATGACGAGAAAGAAGAAATTCGTGCGCAAGATCGGGGCAGCGAAGATACGACTTGGGTGGATGGTTCGATGAAGTGGTTACGCATTCGCCTACCGCAAAAAGCTGGCGGAGCCGTTGCTGAATTGCGTGAAGTTTTACAACGTAGTGGATTTATTTTAGAAACCAGTACGCGGGAGTGGAGATTAGGCGGCACGATTCAGGTCCTGAATTTTTTGGCCCGACATCACAAAATTCTTTGCGAAGATAACCATGCCTATTTTACGCACAATCTATCGCACTCCCTGCGCAATGTACAATTAGCCAAGGCGAAATGTGCAGCCGCTGAAGACAAGGAAGGCTATCGATTTGCCATCGGCATTGATCCTGAGAGCAAAACACCGAAAGTCGTTCAAGAGGCCTTAGCCAGTGGTAGAATGTTCTTCTATACCGACCGCGGACCTCGTCTGATTACCCCCGAATTACTTGAGTCAATTCGCAATGCCCAACGTCGCATCACCGGCGAATCTAAGCGCGATGTGGACTTAGATATGGATTTGAAAATCGGCTTTGCCGACTTAGCGAGTGCCGATGCGATTGCCGAAGAATTACAAGCGGCTTTTGCACCTCCCGAAACTTGGACCAAGCGTTCCGATGCGATTCGGAATCTCTCAAAATTACAGCCCGCACCCATTCGTGAAGAATTGGATCAGATGCTGCGCATCTATCAAAAATTAGGCGTCGCGTGGTTATGGCACTTACACCGAAATAATTTAGGCGGTTTACTCGCGGACGAAATGGGTCTCGGTAAGACTGTTCAAGCGTTGGCCTTTATGGAAGTGGTACGTCGCGAACGTCCGGCGGATGGACCTTGTGTCGTCATCTGCCCGGCCTCGTTGGTTGAAAACTGGCGACGGGAAGCGCGTAGATTTACGCCGAGCATGAAAGTGTTACCGCACCATGGACAGTTCCGTGAGTCATCGCCCGAATTCTTAAAGCGTTACGATTTAGTCATCACCTCTTACGGCACATTGGCCCGCGATATCGGCTCCTTCTCAATGGTTAATTGGGGGGTGGCGATTTGCGATGAAGGGCAGAATATTAAAAACCCCCGAGCGCAGTCGACCAAGGCCGTCAAACAACTCATTGCTAAAGGTCGCTATATTTTAACGGGCACGCCCGTGGAAAACTCACTGGAAGACCTTCGTTCTCTCTTTGGTTACTTGATGCCTGGCTACTTACCGAAGGTTGAAGAACGCGTGGCGATTGATGACCGCAAATGGCACGACGACCGATTATTACAAATGGCAGCGCCGTATTTACTACGTCGCTCGAAGGTGGCCGTAGCTCCCGAGTTACCGGCGAAGATTGAACAAATCATTTACTGTGACTTCGAAGACAATCAGAAGAAGTTCTACGACGAGATGCAGGAGAACACACGTAAGGAAATTTTCGAAATGGAAATGAGTGGGGCCAAGGAAGCCAGCATTCGAATGGCAGCGTTTAATCAATTACTTCGTCTCCGTCAGATTTGTGCCGACCCGCGTATTCTGGATCCAAAAATGGACGAAGCCGATTCAGCAAAACTGCAGGCCTTCCTTGAATTACTTGAGGAATCCAAAGATGCTAATCACCGCATGTTAGTCTTCTCCACTTTCGTATCGGCGCTTAAAATTCTCAGGAAAGCGCTCGAAGAAAGAGGCGTCAAATATTGCTACCTCGATGGTTCCACGACCGATCGACAATCGGTTTGTGATAAATTTAACAGTTCTCCTGACATTCCGGTTATGCTCATGTCGCTTAAAGCAGGTGGCACGGGGCTTAATCTCACAGGTGCGGATACCGTGGTTCACTTCGACCCTTGGTGGAATCCGGCAGCAGAAGCTCAGGCGACGGACCGGGCGCACCGCATTGGGCAGACTCGCACGGTCACCAGTATTAAATTGATTGCAACGGGGACAATTGAAGAGCGCGTGATGGATCTACAAAAATCGAAGTCAGAAATGTTGCGTAAGCTTTTGAGTGAGTCAGACTCTGTCTCCTCAGCCATCAGCTTAGATGACATCAAAGCTCTCCTCACTGTCTAATCATGCTTTCCTCACTCATCCGTAGAAAAAGAGAACGTAGCGAGATGACTTTCCTCGAGCATATCGAGGATTTGCGTGTTTCGGTGATTCGTGTTTTAACGGTCTTTGCGGTCGGAATGGTGGCAGCTCTGATCTACTATGAGTACATTCCTAGTCTGCTCAGTCTGCCCTTAGATTGGGCTAAAAATCCGGAGACCTCTCCCCTGCACTTTATTATGGGTGGTGCAGATGAGTCGTTAAAGTCGATGAGCGAACTCAAAGAATTTACTTTCATGGGGGTGTGGTCGGTTTTAATGTACGCGGCGTTTTCAGCGGGCGTGGCCGTGGCCTCGCCAGTCTTTCTTTATGAAACTGCGCGGTTCGTTGGGCCGGCATTAACGGCAAAAGAGAAGAGGGCATTGATTCCATTTTGTATTGCGGCCTTTTTTCTTTTCTTAGCCGGAGCGGCGCTCGCGTTTTTCTGGCTGACGCCTATTTCTATTCAAGTCTGGCACCATTTCGCCTCAGGTATGGGCATGGAAGTGATCTGGAAAGCCTCCGACTACTTTGGGCTAGTCACCATGATGAGTTTAATCACCGGAATCACTTTCCAGTTTCCGTTAGCGCTGATTATTTTAATGTGGACGGAAATTGTGCGTCCGAAAACTCTGCTCAAACATTGGCGAGGGATGCTTTTTGGTATAGTCATTGTGGTTGGCGTACTTACGCCGATTGGAGATATCATTTCGTTAGCAATTTTAACGAGTATTCTCTTTGGTTTCTATTTACTCGCGATTGGACTGGGCAGCGTGCTGGTGCGTCGCAAGCGAGTCGCACGTGGCGACACGCCGTATCCCGAAGAAGATGAACCCTACGATTTAGACGTTGAGGATGACGAGGAAGAGGATAGCGAAAAGAATGTCAAAAAGCCTGCTTCCAAGCCCAAATCGAGTCCTCCCTCGACCGATGGTGATATCAGTTCCTTAGACTAATCTAGCGGGCTTTTAAAATTTTACCTTAGATGTAACCTAGCACTTGCCAGCGTTGCGTGGCTGGGACACTTTGCGGAAGTGAATATCGACCTCCATGCAGGATTTGAGGCCCACTTCGCGGCGCTTAAAACTTTTCTTGAAGAACAAGAAAGCTGTTTTGAGCCTGAAGTGCATCCCTTACTTCGTGGAGTTTTAGCACATCCTGGAAAAAGATTACGACCCCTATTAGCTTTTGGTTCTGGTGCCGGAGTGGGTCCACACGCTTCACTCATTAAAGGCGCAGCCATTGTTGAGCTGGTGCATTTGGCGACCTTGATTCACGACGATGTGTTAGACGGGGCGGATAAGCGACATGGAGCGGATACACCCAACCAGATATACGGTGCCCATGCGGCGGTATTATTTGGTGATGCCTTATTTGCGCATGCGCTCGTCTTAGCCAGCGAACACACGTCATCAGAAATTTGTTCGATTGTGGCACGGGCATCGCGCGATGTCTGTTCGGGCGAAGTCTGCCAAACTTTTGCACGGGGCAATACGGGATTAACCTTGGAGGAATACCGTAAGCAAATTCGCATGAAAACGGCGGTATTATTTGAAGCCTCCTGCCGCGTCGGTGCCCTTTTAGCCGGTCATCCTCGGGAGCATATTGAAGCCTGTGCGCAGTTTGGATCGCACCTCGGCATTGCCTATCAAATCTACGATGACTTCGTTGATTTATTACAGGACGACAAACGGGCGGGGAAAACTTTGGGGACAGATGCAGCGAGTGGAAAACTTACCCTACCGATGATTTTGGAACGCAATCGTCGCGGCGGTGATCCCGCAAAAGAAATTCGCGAGGGGGCTGATCCTCGAAAAGTTATTTCGTCCGAAACCTGGCGTGAATGCTTCCGTGCGCTCGATGCGGAAATCGCACAAGCCGAACAAGCGCTGGCACCGATCGCAGGCACACCATCACCCGTTCACCTTCTTCGCCTTACCGAGTTTTTAAAAATGAGTGCAGCGAAACTTGCGCCGACCCCATGAAATTATTTTTAACCACTTACTACGAACGAATCGCCCTAGCATTCGTTCTCAGTAGTTGGATGGTTTGTGCACTTTTATTGGCGATTTGGCGCGCGCTCTGAAGTTACAGAAAAATACCGCTGCACGTTAAAGCCGCGAGCGGTCAGGGCCTCTTTAAGTTGCGCGAGATTAATGGTATCACCCGCTTTCACTTGCGAAGCGGCGTACCAACCGGCGGACATTTCGATGCAGAAACGAATGCGTGAAGATTGTGAAGCCACCTCAGTAAGATCTTCGGCTTTCATTGTGCGGATTTCAGCAATGACTCCATCCGCCTGCACGAAAGCGATATCCAAATCCAAGGGAGTGCCCTTCATCCAAAAGCGCCTCACTTGATCGGCTTCATACAAGAAAATCATCCCCGTATCCGTTGGTAATTTTTCAACGCCCATCAGCCCGCGACTCTTTTCGAGGTCGGTGCCAGCAATCTTGAGCTGCGTCACTTTACTTCCTTGTTGAATCGTAAAAAGTGTATCAATACCCGCTTCTTGAATAACCTTATTGGCAGATGGTCTGTTCGGCTGATCGCAGGAACTGAACGCCAAGGTCAGAGCGATTAAAGCGATTCGAAGCATGCGTAAGATTTTCCTAGGGTTGCGCTATTGGCAAGAGTGGCTTGAAATAAGTTTATGGCAGATGACCGCCAAGCCCACTGGCTCAATGCACAAACCGCGCTCAATTATGCGAGAGCGGCCGTGCAGGTCGGCCTCTGGGCATCGGAACGGATTTTAATTCATCAAACATTTCCTAATAAATCCGCGAAAATTTTGGAGCTCGGGTGTGGTGGGGGTCGGGTCGGACTGGGTCTAGTGAAAGATGGCTACCATCATCTAACCGTCACCGATTTTTCATCTGTGATGGTCGATATTACCCAAGGAGTTTTTGCCGAAGCGGGTATGGCTCAATCGGCGACCATCGAAATTGCTAATGCCTCTCGCTTAACCTATCCTGATCAGTCGTGGGATGGTGTGGTCTTTGCGTTTAATGGACTCATGTGCCTGAGGGGTCGAACCGACCGCCTAGAGGCGCTGGCAGAGATTTATCGGGTGCTTAAACCTGGTGGTAAATTTCTTTTCTCGGCGAATGATCGCGAGAAAGGCGAGCATGTGGACTTATGGAAAAATGAATCCGTTCTGCCGGGATGTCAAAAGGGTGATCGCTGGCATGAAACCGATTCCACTCCCGTCTTTATGCATAGCAGTACAGAGAGTGAAACCCGTCAGGAGCTTCTGAATGCGGGATTTAAAATCATCCAAAGCCCACTTCGGTCAGAAGTAGCTTTGGAAGATTCCCGCGTTAAAAACTTCGCAGGGGAAACCCGCTTTTATATCGCAGAGCGTCCGTGATTACTCGCTGCGGCGACCCATGAAGAATTGGATCACGTAAAAGAGTAAGGTGACGAAGGCGGAGAATAAAATAAAGGCCGCCATGACATAGTCCTCGGTGCTACAGCTATTTTTGATCTGGTGGGTCTGATAAAGAATGACCGTAGCCATCAGGAGAATCATCGCTAAAGCGAACCAAGTGCCAGGGTTGATACCCATAATGCTGAACATGATAATGGCACCAATCGCACAGATTGAACCAACCACAATGACGATACGTAAGAACGAGAAATCTACCCGAGTGAATTGAACAGCGAGAGTCAGACCCAGAACCAATGCACCCGTAAGAGCGCAAGCAGGGATCAGGATGTCACCGACATTTCCCTTGGTGGTCATTGCCACAATAGAGATTAAAGGAATAAAAATGAGGGCTTCCAAGAAAACATAGAGTCCAAGACCGGCGTACTGAGATTCGCGGGAAGCTCTATTTGCAGCGAGTTTTTGAGCGAAGTAGGTACCAGCCCAGAATACTCCAAGAACGATAAGCCATGAAAAACCACCTAAGGAATTATTTAATGAACCCAGAGTGTTCATGAATAGCCCAGCAACAGGCGTAACAAAGAAGAGATAAAGCAAACCGGCAAAGCCAGCGAAGGCTAAGGCGACGAGGCCGTAGGTTTTACGGTAGAATGAAGCAGCATCAATTTGGTCAGCTTGTGCGACGAGACGTGAGGTGTTTTCCATAATCTCCATTTTATCTGTTTTTTGGGACAGTCAAGCCTGACACGATTTTACCATAAACCCCCACCCTTTCTGTGGAGCATAATGCCCAAGTTGTCACGGTTGCTTAGCACAAATCAACGCATGAAATAGCCGTCAGATTATGAAAACCTCTCTAAAAGACAACTTAAAGAAAAAGCCCAGAGACTCAGCCCCACCGCCGTTACCGGCGGCTGATTTACGTAAGACCATTCTCATTGTCGAAGATCAAGCCGCCATTCGAGAGATGATTACGGAGGTTCTCAAGTCGTACAATCAGTTCAAAATCGTAGGCACCGCAGCCGAGGGGCAAGCGGCGGTGGAATTAGCACTACGATTAAGGCCCGATGTTTTGTTGCTCGATGTCTTAATGCCCGGTTTAAGCGGTATCGAAGTTTTGCGACGCTTAAATAAATCGATTCCCCGAATGCGCGTGGTGGTTTTTTCGGCCAAACAAGAGCCACAAATTATCCGCGGACTCATCCAAGAAGGCATGCATGGGTTCGTTAATAAAAATTCGTCGCTCTCCGAACTTCGGCAAGCACTCGATAAAGTTTCTCAAGGTGAGAACTGGTATAACGATACCTTCAGTCAGACCGTTCGCGAGGCACTCGCTAAACCCAATTCGCATGCTGACTCCATGATCGAATTACTGACGCCGCGGGAACGGGAAATCACCGTGCTCATTGCGCGTAGTCATAGCAGCAAAGAAGTCGCGAGCCAACTGAACATCAGCTTAAAAACATCGGAGAACCATCGAGCGAACTTGATGCGTAAATTAGGGGTCCATGACGTCGCGGGCTTGGTGCGGTTTGCGGTACGTCATGGTCTCGTCGACCCATCCATCGACCCCTAATGTCAATAGGGTAAACACCCCATATACTTTAAGTTTTCTTTACGCTCTAAATCACTCACTTTAATCTCAATGATACCACAGAGTATTACACTTCCGCGTAATCCATCGGTGATGATCATCGAAGATCAGACGGTCGTCAGAGAAATGCTCACGCACACCATCGAAGAAAAATTAAATTATGCGGTCGTGGCGACGGCTTCGACGGGCAAAGAGGGGGTCGAATTAGCGCTGCACCATCAGCCCGATATTCTTATTTTAGATATAAGATTACCCGACATCAGTGGAGTAGAGGTTTTGTATCGTTTAAAGAATGCCTATCCCGAAATTAAAATTTTAGTTTTTTCTGGAAAAATTGAGGGAAAAATTGCGCGGTGCCTGGTTCGCGATGGCGTGCGAGGATTTGTCAGTAAGAACGAAAATATGAGCCGATTAAAAACTGCTTTAGAAATTATTGCCCGAGGAGAAACCTGTTTTAGTCATGAGTTTAATGATGCACTCATTACGGCGCTGAAAAATCCTGAAGTGACGGTGGATCAGATGGCGATGATGTTAACGGACCGAGAACGTGAGGTGGCGGTGATGATTGCGAAGAGCTTTTCTAGTAAAGAAGTCGCTGTGGAGCTTAATATAAGTGTCAAAACCGCTCAAAACCACCGCACCAACTTGATGAGAAAGCTTAATGTTCATGATTCTGCTGGGGTTATACGATTTGTTATTCGTCAAGGGTTGTATGACCCCTGCGAAGGACTCTAAGGTAGCGGGGTGAAACTACCCCGTCGTCATTTTATCGCCCTCAGTGGCACAGCTCTGCTCGGTGCAGCGCTGCGAGCACAGTCGGACAACTCTCCTGAAAGTTTTGATGTCTGTGTTTACGGTGCCACTGGCTCAGGTATCGCCGCGGCGATATCCGTCGCAGAGCAAGGTTTTAGCGTGGTGATTGTCGAACCCAGCCGATGGCTCGGTGGCATGAGTGGGGGCGGACTACACCGCATCGACTGGGGCACCAAAGCCAGCGTGGGCGGACTCGCCTTAAAATTACTGATTGATGACGATAACGTCGCGATGCGAAAACTTTACACGAAGTTATGTGCAGAAAAAAATATTAAAGTGATTTACGAACATCGCTTAAATAAAGTCGTTAAAGAAAATACCCGCATCCAATCCATTACTTTAGATTTAGCTCCGCCTGATTCCTTAGGTGCACCCGCCGCCCAAGCGAAACAAGTGGAAGCTCGTCGCATTGCCGCCCGGGTGTTTATCGATTGCAGTTACGAAGGGGATTTAATGGCTCAGGCCGGAGTTTCGCATACCTACGGACGCGAAAGCCAAGACACTTACGATGAGTCCTACGCAGGGGAACGCCCGGCCCTCGTGACCTACGATATCGACCCCTATAACACGCCTGGAAAGCCTTCCAGCGGGCTTTTACCCTTACTCCAGGACTACCAGCCTAAAGGGACTGGCAAGGCTGATAAACTGACCATGGCGTATTGTTTTAGATGGAAGATTTCCCGCCAGCCCGACCGCATTCCCTTTGGCTCACCGGAAAATTATGATCCACGCCAATACGAAATTTTCCGTCGTGCCTTTAAAAATAATATTAAAATTAATGCCGGTCTAAAAATGCGTCATCCCGGAAAATTAGAAGACTACCCGGGTGGTGGGGTCTTTAATGAAAACTCCAGTCGATCGCTCTGGGCACAATCGGTAGCGGGTTCGAATCAGGAATACCCGACGGGCGATTGGGCAACGCGTTCTAAGATTTGGAAGTTCCATCAAGATTTCGTTCGCGGCATGGTTCACTTCCTACGCACCGATGAAGTGGTTCCAGAAATTTATAAGAAATTAGCGAACGAGACGGGACTCACTCCAGGAATTTTTGATGAGACCGCCGGCTGGCCGCACCAATTCTATGTGCGTGAAGCGCGACGTATGCAGTCGACCTACGTCATTACCCAGAAAGATTTAGAAGGCAGAGCTGGCACAATCAGTGATTCCATTGGGCTCGGTTCGTACGGTATCGATGATTGGCCTTACGCGACGTATGCCGATCAAGGAAAGATTTCTATCGGCGGCGGAGAATTCAGTATTCTTAAACCCAATCCTAGTTTTGATGGAGTACACGCTCTGCCCTACCGGGCGATTGTGCCCAAAGTTGAGGAATGCACCAATCTGCTCGTACCCGTGTGTTGTTCGGCGAGCCACATCGCCATGACCTCCATCCGCATGGAGCCAGTCTGGATTATCTTAGGTCAATCCGCCGGCCATGCGGCTGTGCAAGCCTTACGCGAAAAAGTTCCCGTCCAAAAAATCACGCTCACTGATTTACAGAAAACTCTGGTCGCCCAAGATCAGAAAATTTCCTGGACTGGAAAATAAATTAGAGGCGAATACGGAGACGCGGAGAAACCGATGTGCCCGTTGGGGTTGGCTTTTTTATTTTCGCGGGCGGGCCATCGCCCGATTCGCCTAAGGCCGCTAAAAATTCTTTGGGCAATGGTGATTCAACCTTGAAATGGAGTTTTTCGCCCTGCCAAGCGAGAGAAAGTTCGGTGAATTGAGCGTGTAGAAATAATCGTTTTAATCCTCGAGCCGTACCCGTAGTTTTATTGAAATCGAAATCTCCGTACGTGCGATCGCCGAGAATGGGATGTCCGTGCTCAGCCGTCTGCACACGCAGTTGATGCGTACGACCCGTGCGCGGTTCGAGCTGTAATAAGGAAAGGGGTAAATTATTTTGAGCCGCACGCACCCATTGATAAACCGTGATGGCCTGGGCGCCGCCGGTTGATTTGGCGGAGGAGCGCACACTACCGCCTGGACCAGTTGATTTCACGAGGGAATCTTGCCAAGTGCCGCGAGGGCTACGCAGACCGCGACCTTTCACAATCGCCGCATATTTTTTAGAAACTTTTGATTCGGCAAATAACTCCTTCACTGCATCCGCTAATTTTTCGTCAACACAGAGCAGTAAAACTCCGCTGGTCGGCGAATCGAGACGGTTGAGGAGATAAACTTTTCTCACGCCACCCTTACCATCGCGAATATGGAAAGCCTCTTCGGCCATGGAATAATTACTATCGATGAGAACCGTTTCTTTTTCTTTTTTTTCGCTGGAATTAGGATGGGCCAGCACGCCTGCAGGTTTTTCGACCGCAAAAAGTCCGGCGGGGTGAATTTCTAAAATCTTCACACCAGAGGCAAAAGGAATCCATTCCAGTGTCGTCATTGTTTTAGAGGTAGTGAAACGTGATAGTCACCGTCTGCTCATTCCCAAAAAGGGCAACCATATCTTCGCGCCAGTTGTCGAAGGGTGCGGGGGCCATGACCGCGTCTTTACAGGCCAGTGCCATCACTTGGGCGACATCGCTGTGAAGAATTTCTGCATTCACCACGCTGCCATCGCGACAAAGAATAAAACGGACAACGACACTGCCCCGCGAAACTGATTCAAAGCGTGCACGATCAATGAGGGCCCACCAGCTGGATTGAATCGCCTCCATCATCCGTTGAGAATAATCACCATAATTACTGAACTTGGCATCAACCGCAATGGCACCCGCTCGATTTACACCGACATTATTCTTGAGCAGAATACCCATCGTACCTGAAGGAATCGTGGCACGCGGGCGATCGGGAATGGATTCCCTTTGAGTGGATTTTTTTGTCTCTGCTAAATTCTTTTTAGGTAAATTTCCGTTCAGTCCAACGGTGGGTGTTCCCGCGCTCTGTGAGCTATCCGACAAGTCACTTTCTTCAATGGCACGAGGGATGCCTTGAGAAACTTTAATCGCAGCAGTACTCTCCCCTGCCGATCGTGGCAAAGAAGAAGTCGTTTTAATTTTTTCAGGAATGGGCTGGGCGGCACTTTGATTTTTCGCTGCCATGTAATCAGATTTATCCGGGATGATACGGTTGGCCTGAACATTCACTTCGGCCAGACGCATCGAGGGAGGTAAGCGATTTTCAGGGACCACCACGGGTGCGACCTGCACTTCCACGGGGTGGAGCGTAATTAATCGCTGGGTAAATACAGGAGGAACAACGAGCCACAATGTGAGGTGTAGAATAACGGTAATCGCAAAGGCGACTACTGGCGGAACGACCTCGGTGTATCGTGGGTGCAACACGCCCATAACCTAATTATGAAAGCACAGACCGCAAGAACGACTCACGAACGCTTCCAGTGATTTTCTAAACCCAGTTCTTTAATACGTTGCAC
This sequence comes from Opitutales bacterium, assembly GCA_009691685.1. GTDB lineage: Bacteria > Verrucomicrobiota > Verrucomicrobiia > Opitutales > UBA953 > UBA953. Next base: position 924 of record SIAU01000026.1, on the reverse strand, counting down.
AACAAATTCAATCGGGAGTCCCATAATCGTCGAAATGGGTTCTTGGTAAGATTCAATGATTAATTCTTTACCCTGTTGGATGCCATAGGCACCCGCTTTATCTAGTGTATTAGTAACCGATTGATAGCGTGTGATGACCTCATCTCCAAAGGGCTTAAAACGAACCCAGGCAGTGATGTCGTGACACTCGTGAATATTGAAGGGCGGATAAATAAAACAAACACCCGTGTGCACCGTATGTTCGCGTCCGGATAGACTCCGCAACATTTCACGTGATTCCTCTAAGTTTGCGGGCTTATTCAAAACCAGATCACCGAGTGCCACCGTGGTGTCTGCTCCTAAGATAAAAGCGTGCGGATGAATTTTAGAAACGGCGTCCGCTTTGATGCGTGCATTATGCAAAACCATATCGCGAGGATTACTGGTCGGGTCCTCGTGTTCGGTGACTTGGGAGACTACGATTTTATGTGGAATGCCGGCTTCGTTCAGTAATTCAGTGCGACGCGGTGAGCCCGAAGCTAAAATAAACTGAATCAGTTCGCCCACTCGCTTAGTGATGACTCGGTTTCCAACGCACCACGCGGTTGGCCAAGTATTTCACGTAAACATCTTGATCATTCAAACAAGGAATCTGTTCAAACGATTCGCCACCCGCGTGCATGAAATCCTCTTTACCCTCTTCGCTGATTTCTTCGATGGTTTCTAGGCAATCGGCGGTGAAAGCTGGGCACATCACCAGAAGTTTTTTCACACCTTCGCTAGGCAAAGCTTCTAATCTTTCATCCGTGTAAGGTGGGACCCATTTTTCTGGTCCGAAACGAGATTGGAAAGCGACTTCGACTTGTTCAGGACGCAGACCTGCAGCTTCGGTAAAGAGACGCGTGGTTTCGACGCACTGATGTTTATAGCAGGTCGCGTGACAGG
>SIAU01000025.1 GCA_009691685.1 Opitutales bacterium | reverse complement strand
CCGTCGGGCGTGGTGTTCATTAATTCTTCAGGATTCGGCCAGCCTGCTGCTTGCGCCTGAGAAGGACTGATTTCACCGCGGTGAACGCGACGCGCTTCATCCGGATGTAAAGGGTGTAACCCTAAACGCTTCATCAAATTCATATCCTCTTCGATATCGGGATTTCCCGTGGTCAAAAGTTTCTCCCCAAGGAAAATAGAATTTGCACCAGCCAAATAACAGAGAGCCTGAGTTTCAGGATTCATATTCGCGCGGCCTGCAGAGAGTCGGACCATCGCCTTGGGCATTAAAATGCGAGCGACTGCAATGGTGCGGACGAACTCAATCGAATCTACAAATTTTCTTCCAGCTAAGGGCGTACCTTCGACGGCGACAAGGGCGTTGATTGGAACGGAGTCAGGCTGTGGATCCATATTAGCGAGCTCAACGAGCATCTTTAGACGATCGTCGACCGTTTCACCCATGCCAATAATTCCGCCTGAACAAACTTCTAAACCTGCTTTACGCACATTCGATAAAGTTTGGAGACGGTCATCATAAGTTCTGGTGGTGATGATTTTTGCGTAATGCTCGCGCGAGGTATCGAGGTTGTGATTATAAACATCGCAACCAGCTTCCTTGAGACGGACCGCTTGAGGTTCGGATAACATTCCGAGCGTACAACAAACTTCGAGGCCTAATTCCTTAACGCCCGAAACCGTTTTCAGCACGCTATCAAATTGTTTTCCGTCTGACACTCTACGCCAAGCCGCACCCATACAAAAACGTGAAGCTCCACCCAACTTCGCACGACGTGCATCCACGAGGATGGTTTCCGTTTCCATCAATGATTCGGCTTCGACGAAGGTATTATGGTGAACCGACTGCGGGCAGTAGGCACAGTCTTCCGGGCAGGCACCCGTCTTAATCGACTTGAGCGTACAGAGCTGCACGCCAGCAGGATCTTGGTTGGCTTGGTGTGCCTCCTGCGCCTTGAAAATCAAGGTGTTGAGAGATAAATCATAGAGGGCACGGGCTTGAGTGTGGTTAGTCATAATAATATTAAAGATTGGGAATTACATCATCCATCGCTCGTCGTACCGCTTGCACGAGGTGAGTAATTTCAGTGGATTGAATAGAAATGGGTGGAACGAATAGAATAGAATCTCCCAGCGGTCTGATCACCAATCCGTGACGTCGCGCAGCCAGGGCAATTTGATATCCCACGCGCATATCAACCGTCCAAGCTTTGGCCGATGAATTAGCGGGCCTAAAATCAACCGCACCGGTTAATCCGTACTGACGATAACTAGCGATATTCGGATGATCAGAAAAACTCTTTTGAATTTCTTCTCCTAGCTGTTGAGCACGTTCGGCGATTTGACCCGAAGAAATCATCGGGCGAAGTTTTTTCAGTGAGGCCAGCGCGACGGCACAGCCTAAGGGATTTCCCGAGAAAGTATGACCGTGGAAAAAGGTACGTCCTTCGGAAAACTCGCCCTGAAATGCCTCATAAATTTTCTCCGAAGTGAGTGTAGCAGCTAAAGGTAAATATCCGGCAGCCAATCCTTTAGCTAAGCAAAGAAAATCAGGTACGACATCTTCAGTGGAACACGCGGTTAGTGAACCCAATCGTCCAAAGCCGGTGAAAACTTCGTCGAGAATTAAATGCACATTGTATTGCCGACAAAGTTGAGCGACCGCTTTGATAAATCCAGCGGGTTGCTGGTGCATTCCCGAGGCACCTTGGACACGAGGTTCAAGAATAAGCGAAGCAGTTTGCGCGGCTTGAGATTTTAAAATGTTTTCTAATGCTTGAAGCGATTGGTTTGCGTCTGAAAATTTAATCTTACCTGCACATTCTTCGTGGCGCGGTGCCTCAAACATTTGAGAAGGAAAAAGCCAGGGCGAGAAGCGTTTGTGAAAAGTGCGATTATCGCCCACGGACATCGTTCCGAAGGTGTCGCCGTGATAAGCGCCGGACATGGAAATCACTCCGCGTTTTTCGGAGTGACCGGTTAATTGCCAAAACTGAAATGAGAGTTTAAGTGCGACCTCGATTGCGTTGCTTCCATTGTCCGTAAAAAAACATCGGGGGAGTTGTCCCTTAGTCAGTCCGGCTAGTTCTTCAGCCAGCTCAGTCGCCACCGGATGATTTAATCCTAATAAAGTAACATGGGCTAATTGGTGTAGCTGCTTCTCGAGAGCGGCATTTAAATCGGGATCGTTATGCCCATGGACATTGGTCCACACCGATGCATTTCCGTCTAAGTATTTACGGCCTTCAGTATCGATTAACCACGAACCTTCGCCGCGCACCAAATGCAGACGCGGATTGGCCTGATACTCCTTCATCTGAGTGAAAGGATGCCACGCGTGTTTGCTGTCCGCTAAATCAATAGCATCGGTCGAGCGACTGGGTGCTGGTGAGGCGGAGGACACCCCTATTAATTAAGCCCTAAACTGCCTATTGTTAAGCCTTAAGTCTCCGTAGGTTAACAATGAATAATATTTATAAGTATTTGTTTATAAGTAACTTATGAATTTATTCGAAGTCGTAAATCTTAACCGAGCTCCAAAATGTCTTACAGGACTGGACGAAATCCACGTGAATAGGGTCGACCTGGTAGGCGTCGTGTTCGGCCTGACTTTTGAAAATAAACATTTCTGCGAAGTCATACGAGGTATCGACGATGGCGCGCTCGGACGGCGTGGGGCGGCCGATATAACAGGACGTGATAGATTTAATTTTATCCAAGCCTCTCAATTTAGTTTCAAACTGTAATCGCTCAGCAGGCGTGAGATCTTTGCGCAGATAGAAAAAGACGAGGTGGTGAAACATCGCATAAAACTGGTTTAATAAAGTGCGACTGTGAAGCCTGAAATGCCTTTCCTTGCCAAGTCGGAGGTGTGGCTCATTGTGACCCAAGATTAAATGCAAAACTTACACTCTATTTTTCCAGAGCTTAATGAGGCGCAGTGGGCGAAATTAACTGAAATGGCGGCACTCCATCGCGAATGGAATGAAAAGATTAATTTAGTATCGCGTAAAGACATCGAAAACCTTGAGCGACATCACTATGCCCCCTCTATTGCGGCGATTAAATTCTTAAAACTTCAACCCGGCGCTAAGATTATTGATGTCGGTACCGGCGGCGGTTTTCCCGGATTAGTCTTAGCCGTACTTTATCCCGATGCTGAATTTACGTTGGTCGATTCCGTGGGCAAAAAAATATTAGTGGTGGAAGATATTGTTAAACGTCTGAATCTCAAAAATGTTCGGCCGGTGGTGGCCCGGGCGGAGACACTGAATCATGACCACGACTTTATTATGGGTCGGGCCGTGGCGGATCTTCGCACTTTCGTCCATCAAACCAAACAACTCATTATTCACGGGGTAAAAAATTCTTTGCCAAATGGCATTCTCTATTGGCAAGGCGGCGACCCCGCCGTGGAAAAAGCCGACTCAGGCATCAGCCCTTTCTTCAGTTTCGAACTCCGTCCCTTACTTTGGAATGATGAGAAATTTGAGGGAAAACGTATCGTTTTATACCGCTCGCAAGATTTGCCGAAGTGCAAAAAGCCCGATTTGCCAGCATGACACAAGAGTTACCGTCTGTGCCTTGACCCTCGCCTAGATAATCTCACGGTAAAACCAATGTCATTTAAGCTGCTACCCTATACCAAAACCGGCGAAAGCCTGGTAGGGCTGTTGCGTCAACGTATTGTCTTTTTGGACGGCGCGATGGGGACAATGATTCAACAATTAAAACTCACGGAAAAGGATTATCGTGGAACACTTTTCGCAAATCACCCAGGCGAACTGAAAGGTAATAATGACTTACTCGTTTTAACCAAACCTGAAGCTATTTTACAGATCCATCGCGACTACCTCGAAGCGGGAGCGGATATTTTAGAGACCAACACTTTCAACGGTACTTCCATCGCAATGGAAGACTACAAGATGGGTCACTTGGTTCGTGATTTAAATACAGCAGCCGTAAAAATCGCTAAACAAGCGTGCGATGAAATTAAAGCGAAATCGCCTGGTCGACTGTGCTTCGTCGCAGGCGCGCTCGGTCCGACGAATAAAACCTTATCGATGTCCCGCGATGTGAACGACCCCGGTAAACGTGATATCACTTTCGTTGAATTAAAAGACTCCTATCGCGAACAGGTGGATGCGTTGATCGACGCGGGCGCCGACCTCTTACTTTGTGAAACCGTTTTTGATACGCTGGTTTTAAAAGCGGCACTCTTTGCCATCGATGAAGCTTTCGAGGCACGTGGGTATCGCCTTCCCTTAATGATTTCGGGTACGATTACCGATGCGTCGGGACGCACACTCACGGGTCAGACCACCGAAGCGTTTTGGAATTCCGTACGCTACGCTCATCCCATCAGCATTGGCATGAACTGTGCACTCGGTGGAGAACAGATGCGCCCACACATCGACGAGCTTTCGCGTAAGTCTGAAATTTACGTCTCCTGCTATCCGAATGCAGGATTGCCCAATCCTCTATCGCCAACCGGATTTCCTGAAGGTCCCGAAGACACGGCAATTATTCTCGAAACTTTTGCTCGCGATGGCCTAGTCAACATTGTCGGCGGTTGTTGCGGCACCACGCCTGCACACATCGCCGCAATTAAACGTCGCGTCGAAAAATATTCTCCACGCGTAGCACCCGTCAGCTCACCCGCGTTGCGACTATCTGGACTCGAGGCACTGAATGTCGTCGGCGGTGCTCAATCCTTCGTCAATATCGGCGAACGCACCAACGTAGCCGGATCGCCTAAATTTAAAAAGCTCATTGAGGATAATGATTATCGCATGGCCATCACGGTGGCGAAACAACAAGTCGAAGCGGGGGCTGGTATCATCGATGTTAATTTCGATGCCGGTCTGCTCGACGGCAAAGCGGCGATGGTTAAGTTTCTCAATTTAATTGCGACGGAGCCCGACATTGCCCGCGTGCCCGTGATGATCGATTCGTCGAAATGGGAAATTCTCGAAGCCGGTCTGCAATGCGTGCAAGGTAAACCTATCGTTAATTCTCTTTCGTTAAAAGAAGGGGAAGAAATTTTCATCTACCAAGCGAAACTCTGTAAACGCTACGGAGCCGCTATGGTTGTCATGGCTTTTGATGAGAAAGGTCAGGCCGCCACGTTTGAAGACAAGGTAAGAATTTGTCAGCGGGCCTATAAAATTCTCACCGAAAAAGCAGGCGTCGACCCGCAAGATATTATCTTCGATGCTAACATTCTAACCGTCGCTACAGGCATGAAAGAACACGACAGTTATGCGCTCGATTTCATCAATGCGGTGCGTGAAATTAAGAAAGTCTGTCCAGGTGTAAGAACTTCGGGCGGACTCTCCAATGTGTCATTCTCCTATCGCGGAAATAATCCCGTACGCGAAGCGATGCACTCGGCCTTCCTCTATCACGCGATCGCCGCAGGTTTAGACATGGCGATTGTGAATGCAGGCATGCTCGAAGTTTACACGGATATTGACCCGAAGCTTAAAGAACTCGTCGAAGATGTTATTTTAAATCGGAATGCACAAGCGACGGAACGACTCACCGAAGCAGCGCCGTCTTTTTCGGGAACGAAGACCGAAGTTGATCATTCCAAAAAGAACGAGTGGCGAAATCTCCCCACTGAAAAGAGAATCGAACACGCCCTCGTTAAGGGTGTGGAAGATTTCATTGTCGCGGATACCGAAGAGGCCCGCCAAAAACTCGGTCGCCCTCTATTGGTTATCGAAGGACCACTGATGGACGGCATGCGGGTGGTTGGAAAACTTTTCGGCGAAGGTAAAATGTTTTTACCGCAGGTGGTGAAATCAGCACGCGTCATGAAAACCGCGGTGCGACACCTAGAGCCCTTCATGGCTGACGAAAAGTCTGATGGCTCTCAACAAGGCAAATTCCTCATCGCTACCGTACGAGGCGACGTCCACGACATTGGTAAAAATATCGTGGGTGTGGTATTAGCGTGTAATAACTACGCGGTAACCGATTTAGGAGTGATGACTTCCTGCGAAAAAATCATTGAGGAAGCACGTATACTTAATCCGGACTTTATTGGGCTATCGGGACTAATCACCCCATCGCTGGATGAAATGGCGGCAGTGGCTAAGGAGTTAAAGCGTTCTGGATTCACTACACCTTTATTAATCGGTGGCGCTACCACGTCGGAAGATCATACGGCCATCAAACTCGCCCAGCATTATGATGGGCCCGTGGTACACGTGAGTGATGCCTCATTAGTCACGGGAGTCTGTAGCGATTTACTCAATCCACAGAAAAAAAAGGCGTATGTTGAATCACTCAAGGAAAGTCAGCTGAGCAAGCGTGAGGCCTATGAGAAAAATCAACCAGCGGAAGTCATTTCTTTAACGGAGGCCCGACAAAAAGGCCTCCAACTTAATGCACCACTCCAACCAGCACCGAAAAAATCGGGAGTAACCCTGTTTGAGCGAATCGATGGTGCGTCCGTTGCGGCCATGATTGATTGGACGCCTTTCTTTGTCACCTGGAGTTTAAAAGGCACCTTCCCCAAAATATTTAACTCGGAAAAATACGGAACCGAGGCACGAAAGTTATTTGATGATGCCCGACGAGAACTTGATTTATTAATTAAAGAAAATCGTTTTCATCTTAAAGGCGTCGCTGGAATCTGGTCAGCTCGCCGAGTGGGCGATGATGTAGCAGTATTTGCTGACGAATCACAGAAAAAAGAAATTGGTAAATTCCATTTCCTGAGAGACCAAAAGAAACGACCACAGGTAAAAACCTGTCGCTCCTTAGCTGATTTCGTATCGGCTGAACCAGGAGATCACATCGGAGCCTTTGCGGTATCCGCAGGACAAGAAATCGAAACCTACGCCGCATCATTTAAGGAAAAAGATCCTTATCGTCATATTTTAATTCAAGCCATTGCAGATCGACTGGCGGAAGGTTGCGCCGAGTGGCTCCATTGTGAAGTACGCAAAAACCTCTGGGGCTATGCTCCGAATGAAAGTTTAACGGTCGATGAATTAGTAGACGAAAAATATGCAGGGCGGAGACCCGCTGCCGGGTATCCAGCCTGCCCTGAACACACCGAGAAAGGCGAAATCTGGAGACTACTCCAAGCCGACCGCATCGATTGCACTTTAACGGAATCATTTGCCATGAATCCGGCAGCTTCGGTTTCGGGTATTTATTTCGGCAATCCACAGGCCATTTACTTCGACGTCGATTCGCTCGGTCGCGACCAAGTGGAAGATTACGCGAAGAGAAAAGGCTGGTCAGTCGCCGAAGCCGAAAAATGGTTAGCCCCAGTTTTAGGATATAAAACTTAATGAACGAATCCGAGCTGCAGAATATTTTGGAAGGCTTGGACGTAACCCGTGCTCAAGCCGTTAAGCGATTTTTGGGAACAACGAGTAGCCCAGAAACTATCCTTAGCTCTATAGATCAAGGTGATTGCGAATGGGTTGAATGGTTTAAGGCGATGGCCTTATTACAGCTCTGGCTCGAATCAAAAAAACAAGATTACCCGATTGAACGAAAGCTGGGGTATCTGAGTTGTACGGTTGATGCCTTCAAGAATACGCCAACCATCATGCGACCAAAACTCAGTGAAGCAACGGAACGTATGCTAGCACAATACGGATTTAGTGATCAGTAATGTCCACACCACAGCGCATTTTAGTGATTGGGGGTGGCGCGGCGGGATTCTTTGCGGCGATTACCTGTGCTGAAAAGCCTGACACGCAGGTCTTTCTCTACGAAGCCACGCCACATCTATTATCGAAAGTAAAAATCTCAGGAGGTGGACGCTGTAATGTCACCCATGCCTGTTTTGAACCAGAACAATTAGTTAAAAATTACCCACGCGGCGGCCGCGAACTTTTAGGTGCGTTTCACCGCTTTCAACCTCGTGATACCTTAGCCTGGTTTAATACACGCGGTGTTGAAACTAAGACCGAGGAAGACGGACGCATGTTTCCGACATCAGATAACTCCGAATCAATTGTTAATGCACTGAATGATGCAGCCCAGAAAAATCGGGTTAAAATTTTAGTCCAACACGGCGTTAAAACTATTCAGTATCTTAATGAGAAATTTGAGGTAGAATTAAATTCAGGCGAGATGGAGTTATTCGATAAAGTCATTATCGCCACGGGCGGAAATAAATCATCGGGCGGTTTAGCCATCGCCGAGAGTTTTGGTCATACCATCATTTCGCCGGTACCCTCACTCTTTACCTTTCATATTCAAGATAATCGCCTAGTGGATCTCGCCGGACTTTCCGTAGAAAAAGTTAAAGTACATGCCAACGGGACAAAACTTACCACCGAAGGACCACTACTTCTAACCCACTGGGGAATGAGCGGACCGGCTATTTTAAAACTCTCGGCCTGGGGGGCACGGGAATTTGCAGAAAGTAATTATCAATTCAGCATCGAGATTAACTGGGTTCCGGAACTCAGCCAAACGGCGCTCAGTAAGAAATTAAATGAAATACGCATCGCCGAAGCACGAAAACAAATTGCGACGTTTAGCCCACTGCCCATTCCACAAAGACTGTGGGAGAGACTCCTGATTGCCGCGGAGATTAATCCGACCACGCCGTGGGCTCATATTAATAATCAACAATTAGATAAATTATACAAACAGCTCACGCAGGCCGAGTTCACGGTGACCGGTAAGAGCATGTTTAAGGAGGAGTTTGTGACCTGCGGCGGCGTGAAACTCTCGGAAATTAATTTCAAAACCATGGAAAGTCGGAAGCAACCGGGGCTATTCTTTGCTGGAGAAGTTTTAGATATCGATGGAGTGACCGGAGGATTTAACTTTCAGAGCGCGTGGACGACGGGTTGGCTGGCGGGTCAGGCGGCCGGCGATTGTCCGTAATCAGTATCGCTAAATCCTAAACTTATATCATTTTCAATTTATGTACGACGAATCTGAATCCGGTGAAATTAAACTGGGTGATGTCGTTGAGGGTCAAACGCTCGTCGGCGTCGGCATCGATTTCACTTTCACCGAAATCATCGACTCCCATCAGACCGCCTTTAAAACTTTGGATGAATGGCTCACGGGGATTCGCACCTACGACCTGGAAGACTCGTTTGATACCGATGCGATTTTATGGGACGAGTTAGAAGACTGTGGCTATGAAATCGGCGAAGAAGATAGCACTGAAGATAATAAGAAAGTGAAACTCTACGATGTGTGGGTGGATCAGAATGACACCGGAAGTGTTTTAAATCGGGTTCAAGATCGATTGGACGAATTAAAAAAGAAGGCGATATCCTTAATACCTGCTGGTCTACAAGCGGCCGCTCAAGCTAATCCCACACCTGCGAGTCTGCTGAAACTCTTAGTGCAAACATCGGAGCCTGAATAGATTATTTTACCAGAACCTTGGCCTTGGTCTGTAATTCTTTATCTAAGTCGATGGCATTACGGACCGCGTTGAGAAGCTTCTGAGCTGAATTAATATCGGGTTTTGAAAAGGGCGGGGACGCGGAAAGTTTAGCGGCGTTAATTTCATCCAAACTCGCCCTCAGTTTATCAACGGTCTGTTTAATGCACTCACCCTTGGTCCAATTCTTAGATGACCAGAGCCCTTCATTATTCCAATAAGTGAATCGTTTCTCTTCGGAAGTGGAAAAATCTTTTTTAAATTGGGAGAGTGAGGCAAAAAAAGCGAGAGCCTCGCGCTGATCCGCATCCACAATTTTAGTCGAATCCTTGGAGAGTTTGGCCTGTAGAACAGAAAACTTGGATTGAAGTTCCATGCGGCTTTTCTGCCAAGAATCGAAATCCTTAGCGTTGGGTGGCTCGGCTCCGGCCCAGGCGATACTTATCCAGCAAAGGCTTAGTAAAAATCTAATCATCATGGATTAGTTCTAATCTCGAATTTTATCCCTCATTAGCAATTTAATCTGCAATTATTTCCTGTCCCTCTGCAACTTATGGCCTAGTTTGAGGTCTTAATTTAAGATGAAACTCTCTTCAGCCCTTCTCGCTCTCACCCTCTCAAGCCTGTCTGCTTGGGCGGCTGATTCTACCACGACGACCGTTTCGGTATTAAGTGAAAAACCCATGGGTGTTATCCCACCCAGGTTTATTGGGCTGAGTTATGAAAAATCTGCGGTCACCGAAAATCACTTTCGGCCGGATAATCTTGTTTTAGTTAATCTCCACAAAAATCTCGGTTCAGGCGTTTTACGATTTGGCGGAAATAAGGTGGAACTCACCCAGTGGTCGCGCGAAACACCGAAAGAAAAACCCGCCAAAGGAATTTTCGTCGCGACCACCAACCACATGGATAATTTTTATGCTTTTATAAAGAGTGTAGATTGGAGAGTGATTCATGCCGTCAATCTAGCGAGCAATACACCCGAACTTTTCTCCGATGAAATTAACTATGCAGTTAAAATCGCCAACAAGTCCATTATGGGATTCGAAATTGGTAATGAACCCGATCACTACGACAAAGACACGAAAAAATTTCGTGAAAAAGGCTATCCCTACTCTCAATATAAGATTGAACTAGAAAAAGCCCTTTCAGTTATTTTAAAACAGAATCCAGGTGTGAATATCATCGGGCCAGCAACGACCAGTGGTGGTTTCAGATTTTACGAACCGTGTGTGAATGATTTTAAAGATAAATTATTCTTAGCCACATCCCACTTCTATCCTACTTCGGCGATTAGCAATCCTCCACCGACTTGCGAAAGCCTACTCAGTGTCGCCTCTAAAAAGAAGACGATTGCGATGGCTGATAAACATCTAGCGGTGGCCAAAAAAGCGGGTGTGCCTTGGCGCCTAGCCGAGTGCAATTCCGCCTCCATGGGTGGAACCAATGGCGTGAGTGACGTATTTGCGGCTGCCGTCTGGGGTTCCGACTTCCTATTCGATATCGCCAAAAGCGGGGCCACCGGAGTTAATCTTCATACTATTTTTGGGCTCAATGGCTATACAGCGATCAGCTACGACAAAGAGAAAAAAGTCTACGCAGTGCGACCCCTCTACTACTCGCTGCTCTTATTTAAAGATGCGGGACACGGAAAATTAATCGAATCGGATACCAAATCTTCCGGCAACGTGGTCAGCCACGCAACCTTAGGTACCGACGGAAAACTTCGCGTGATTGTGATTAATAAAGAACTAGTAAAAGAGACCAAAGCGGTTGTGTTAACTGATTCTAAGCGCACCCGCGGAACCATCACGCGCCTCAGCTCAAGTTCACCCACCGAACAAATGGCCGTGAGTTATGGTGAAGGCACCGTTAACAAGGATGGCACCTGGACGCTCAATAAGCGCGAAGACGTTAAAGGATCCGCTGGGCGATTCGAAGTCACCCTCCCCGCCTGCAGCGTCGCCGTCCTGACGCTCGAATAAAATTAAGTACCAAGGTCGGACCCAGTAAAGTATTCAGGCGATGAAGCCCATCGTCCTGTTATTGTTTTAGCGCTAATTTAAATAACCTGTGAGGAATGAAAAAAACATTCCTTGCGCTATTTTGTCTATCGCTGTCTTTTATTTGCCGCTCTCACCTTACGGCAGCCAGCTTAAGTGAAAACCTACTTCGAGATAAGGATGGCGATCGCATTAGCGATGCGGTTGAAATCTCCCTGGGGTTAAATCCACTAGATAAAACGGACGGGTTCAGTGACACTGATTATGACGGCCTTAGTTTGGCGGATGAAATCAATACCGGAACCAATCCCAACAAGGCCGACAGCGATGACGACGGTATTAGTGATTTTGATGAGTGGGAGAATACACCGACCGCACCATCCAGTGTGGCAAGAACTCTGCAAGTCAATCGGCCCACGCCACCACCAGCACTTTCTCAGAGACCCAAAGCAGCTAAAAATTGGATGGTTAATAGTAAAATCACGTTACCCACTAAATTGAAACAGGCCAACCAAGCCCAGTTCGGAAAGCAGGTCGCCCAATGGACTGATTTGCCTTCGCTCAATGGGTGGGAGCCAAGCCGTGGCACTAGTGTACAAGTGTGGCAGTTAGATGATAACCAATTTCTATCTGTGGGAAATGGCATTACGCAGCCGCTGAAAAATTCGCAGAACGGAAGCTATATTTTAAAATGGAAACATCGCCAGCCGGCTAATAATTCAGCGTCTAAAAATTATCAGGTAAAAATCTCTACCGCGACCGGACAAATTATTCATATAAAGAATTTTCAACCTGAAGGCGTGGAACAATGGGAAGAGGTATCCACGGCATTTAGAATTAATAGCACCAATACCGGACAACGCTTATCACTGTCGCTCTCATCCAACAATGGAGAGGTTTCGCCTATTTTTATTGATGATATTTATCTGCTGCGAGCCGGTTTTAATGTAGATTTAAATCGGAACGGGAAGATTGAGTCAGGGGAAGGCCCACGCGGCAATTTACCCTATTATTTTTGGACTAACAATGACACCGATAATACAGAGTTCAGTGGAAACGACTGGAGTACGACTCTTTCAAGCGAAGCTGATTTTAATGATCAAAAAATTAATTCACTACGGGACCTGATTGACTTCTTTCCCGTAAGTCTGAATTTTTCTGAAGCAATCAAAGCATATCCACCCGATGGACAGACGCGGTATATTTTAAGTCAGGCCGACGGCGCGGTGAATATCGTTTTTACGGGACTCAATGCAAGTAATGCAGGAAGTTTTAATCAAAAGGTGAATTCCGATATTTATGGCGACACCTTTAATCAACCGTGGTCAAAAGCTGAAGTTCATCCGATTAATTCATCCATTGAACTATCGGAGTCACAAATCTTAAGAATGTTAAATAACGGTGAGGTGGTTATTATGGTTGAAGGACGCAAAGCAACGCGGGCCCCTTTAGTCTTCAAGATCGAAAAAGCCGGAAAAAAGTGTTTGGAGGTATCACTGCCCTTACACTTGGACGACGTTGAGCGCATGTATCGGCATGTTAATTTACGCGACGTCGTGACCTCCTATGATGGCAAAAAGATTTACGACAATCCTGCGAATTACGGCCGGACTACGGAAATTGAAATTCCAACAGGTTGGCCCGATAGTCAGAATAGCAAAAAATATTTCGTCTTTGTTCACGGCTTTCATGTAAACGCCCAACAGGCTAGAGGATGGAATAATGAAATGTTTAAGAGGTTTTATGTATCAGGCAGTCAGGCCCGATTTATTGGGGTAACTTGGCGTGGAGATACTGCGCCTGACTACCATGAGGCCGTTTTCCGATCCTTTCAAACGGGGGATGCTTTAGCTAAAAAACTGCACAGTTTCGTCGACGGGCCGATCACCCTAGCTGGTCATAGCCTGGGTAACGCCGTGGTCGGGAACGCCATTCAAAGAGGCAACCTAGGTGTGCAATCCTATCTGGCGATTAACGCCGCGATACCTGCTGAAGCGTATTCAAGTAATTGCAGCACGCTAACCCAGAGACAAAATATGACGGAATTAAATTGGAGAAAATATGATAATAATCTCTATGCTAGTTATTGGAACGAGCTATTTCCATCAACGGATGCGCGCTCAAAGTTAACCTGGCGCAATCAGTTTAATAAATCTCAGAAAATCGTTTCAAACTTCTACTCAGGGGGTGACGAGGTTATTGCGAAAGCCAATAGCGTCACGGAAGCCTCGATTGTAAAATTAGTCTTCAACCAAGGATTTAACTTTACGGACAATACCTGGAAATACCAAGAATTAGTCAAGGGTCTCTCATGGTACAATTCAGTGGCCAGCGTCTTCATGGATCGACAGCAGGCGGGCTGGGCTTTCAATGATGATTGGTGGCTGTGGGCTGACGCAAACGAGGGCTCTAAAGTTAAGTACACACCGAGCCAGGCACGGACGATTTCTAATTCACGTTTAATTAACAGACCCTTCTTTGAATATTTCTCGGAACGGGAAATTCAAAGTAATCAAAAAAATACCGGGGCCTTAAAGGCATCAGAACCTAAGGTTATTTATGATCTCTTGGCTCGGGGAATACCGGCCATGACCTATGCCACGGGGGTGATGAGTTTAAACGATCAAGTTAAGTTTAACTATGACTTAGAGTTCCTGGGAAGAAGCACCACCCACTGGCCGACAGCGGGGCATGAAAAACCTTCACAAAAACAGCGCTGGTTGCACAGTGATATTAAAAATGTCGCCTTGCCGATTATTTATCCAACCTTCCAAATGATGGTCAGCCAAGGTCTTCTAAAATGAAAACTCTCGCCTACTTCTTACTGGGATTAAATTTACTAGCGGCCAAAGAGATTCGCGTGGAGTTACAGGTCGCTGATCAAACGGGGAATCCGGTACCCGCCGCACAGTGCGTTGTCCAATTCAACAAAGCCGAAACCGGGAAAGCCGAGGTGATTACGGGAGCGACTAATGCGGATGGCGTTTTCAAGACTACTGCCAACACACTCGAGAGTTTATATATCGAGGTAAGTAAACCCGGACACTATCAAGCGAGACTCTACGACATCGCAGGTAGTCAGGACTTAAAACAGTTAATCAAATTACCCCAAAGAATTAATCCTGTCGCATTATATGTCCGACATCACACCGGGAATTCTACAGAGAGTTTGGTTTTTCCTAAGAATGACCAGTGGTATGAGTATGATTTAAAAGTGGGCGATTGGGTGCAGCCGAAAGGCAAAGGAATCGTCGCGGACGTAAAAATGCGACTGCACTGCGACAAAGAATCTTTGGCGCAGACCTATCTTGAACTGGAAGCCGTTGATGCTTCGGCGGGATTTCATATTACTGACGAAGTTATTTCGTATTCGGAACTTAAATTGCCACATCAGGCACCTGAAAGTAATTACAGTAAAACCTTAGTGATTAATGGGGCTGACTGGGAAAATTATCGCGGAATATTTTATCGTAGTCGGGTGCAGTTAGACAAAGACGGTAAAGTCATCTCAGCTCACTACGGAAAAATCCAAGGTCCGATTACCATCAATCGCCAAGGCATCGTTGGCATGACCCATTATTTCAATGGCACACCGAATGATCGGAATCTAGAATTCGATCCGAGCAAGAACCTGCTTAAACCGGACAACGAATTAGGTAGTCCGCAGTTTGAGCCTTAACGAATACCCTTTTTCCAATTCTTAATTTGTTGGGCGATGGCTTTGGGGCCGGGCATGCCGGTGTTTTCCCGCGCCGCAAAGGCTCTCTTTAAATTAAAGACTTCGTTCCAACCTTTAGTGAAAGCTTTATCGGCAGACTGGGCATCCTTATCGCTCAGTTTATCCAACGGGATTTTTAATTTCTCCGCGAGGGCGACGAGTCTACCGACTGCGTGGTGGGCGTGTCTGAAAGGCATACCCTTCTTCACTAACCAATCAGCGAGGTCAGTCGCGAGTAATGAAGGATCGGAAGCAGCGACTAAGCACTTGGCTTTATTAAACTTAGTGCCTGCTAGAGCGGCATCGGCCACAGCTAACGATAATGTTAATTGGTCAGCGGTATCGAACAACGGCGGCTTATCATCTTGGAGGTCTCTGTTATAGGTAAGCGGTAGACCTTTGGTGAGAGTCAGTAAGTGAACGAGTGAAGCTTGGAACCGTGCGGACTTACCCCGGAGTAATTCCATGGAGTCAGGATTCCGCTTTTGTGGCATGAGCGATGAGCCCGTTGAAAAAGCGTCGGGCAATGTGGCGAATCCGAATTCTGCGCTCGACCAAAGAATCGCATCTTCCGCGAGTCTGGATAAGTGAACTCCGCAAAGTGCAGCCGCGAAACAGAATTCCGTAGCTGCATCCCGATCCGCTACCGCGTCCATCGAGTTTCTAGTAATCCGTGGCTTACCTTGTGCATCCACAAAGCCTAAGAGCTTCGCGGTGATTTCTCTCTTAATCGGAAGCGTGGTACCGGCGATGGCGCCTGAACCGAGCGGACACCAGTTAGCGGAGTCGGCCACTTGATGAAACCGGGCCCTGTCCCGATTAAACATTTCAACGTAAGCGAGAAGATGATGAGCAACGGAAACTGGCTGAGCTCTTTGTAGGTGCGTGTAACCAGGAATGATGACGTCGGCATTATCCTCAGCCAACTTCAGTAAAGTTTTGAGAAGTTTAACAAAGGCTAAATCGAGAACGGCGCATTGATCTTTAATCCAGAGTCTGACGTCGGTAGCGACTTGGTCGTTTCTGGACCGTGCGGTGTGAAGTTTCGCAGCGGCCGGAACTTTTTTCGTCAGGGCACTTTCGATATTCATGTGCACGTCTTCTAAATCTCTGCTCCATTTAAATTTTCCGGACTGAATTTCTTTCGCTATAGAATCGAGACCTTTAATAATCGCAGCGCATTCGGAGGATTTTAAAATGCCGACTTTGGAGAGCATCGTGGCGTGGGCCTTCGATCCCCGGATGTCTTGGGCCCAGAGCCGATGGTCAAAAGATACCGACTCACCGAAGCTTAACATAAGTTCGGCAGGGGCTGAGCTAAACCGCCCTCCCCAGGTCACTTGCTTTTTTTTCCTTACGGACATGATGTACTATCAATGTCCGACCCTATCGGCAAATCAAGCAAGGACACTTACTTAGCTGACTACTTACTTGATGAACTGGGCTGAGCAGGCTTAGCCAGAGCGCTATTCGGGTCTAAACGTATCACAATCTCACCTTCCGTGGCCACACCGAGACGTTCACGGGCTTGATCACGGACAAATTCTGGGTCACGATCATAGCGCTCGATGTAGCTCTGGGTTTGTTGCCGCTGACGTTCAATCGTACTGTGAGTTTTTTGTTTTTGATCTTCGTTATCTTGCAAAGCCTTGAGACGATCTTCTTCGCTTTGATACGTGGAGTAGACGAAACTTAAAATACCGAGAAATAAAAGTACGCTCGCCCAAACAAGGAATTTTTCCGTCTGTGGATTGGTGGTAGGCTTATCGAAACTATCCATATTATCTATGAACAGTATCAAACTCTTTATCGCCGACGGAGCGAGGGGAAAATCAAGGAATCAACTTAGAGGTAGCGGCCGCGAGCGACCCGCTTAATTCCATGAAGGCCCAGACGATGACGCCCGTGATTGAGACATATAGCCAAACCGGGAAAACTACGCGAGTGAGACGCTTGTGGTCTTCGAAGCGTCCAGCTCGGGCCAGTAAGACGGCTCGGATAATGAAAGGGGTTACCACGATGGCTAAGATGATGTGAGGGATTAAAATTATATAATAAATGAGTTTGTCCCAAGTGAGGCCGACAATCTCGGGACGGTAGGTGATATTGGTGCGACCTAAGACCGCCCACAAATGCCACTTAGAATAAAGGTAGACGCCTAAAAAAAGTGCGGAGGTGAGAAAAGCCAGCCCCATGAACTTACCGTGAGCTTGGCGATCGCCCCGACGGATGGCGAGGTATCCGATAACTAACAATACCGTGGCGAGGCCATTGAGCGCGGCCACACTGCGTGAGAGCAAAATAGTCGTATCCATACCCCAAACTTAGGTTGGCAAAATCGAAAAGCAAGCCTCGGACATTTTATTGATTAGTCGCAACCTCTCCTATTTTGTAGGGTTTTAATCATTGTATGAAAATACTTACGACCTCCGTACTTTTACTCGCAGCTGCAGCAGCGGTCACGGGACCGGCCTTAATTAAGTCCGACTCCGAAGCGCCGGGCCAAAATAAAGTCACCATCACCGTCAAAGGTGATAAGCGTATCATCGAGTCGAACGGAATTCCCGACCACAAAGTCGCCAAGTATCCCGCGAAAGGAAATCCGAACACTATTTCCGAACAGAAATATCGTTTTGAAGTTCCAGCGAATCCGAAACCCGCCAATGGAAAAGCAGGTCGCGGTGGTTCGGCTTGGGGCGTTGCTCTCAATGGCGTGGTCTTTGATCCAGGTACCGCCGAAGTTTATAATGATGGGGATCGCAGCAGTCCTTGGCACTACGAAGCGCTCATGAGTAACACCGTCATGGGGACGACGCCTAAAATTAAAGTAGGATTGGGTTTAGATGAAAGCCATGCGCACGTTCAACCCAATGGTGCTTATCATTATCACGGCATTCCTACCCTGCTCCTCAGTAGCCTCTCCGGTGGAGAAAAGAAAATGACCCAAGTAGGTTGGGCGGCGGATGGTTATCCTGTGTATGCTGTTTATGGATACACAAAAGCGGACGATGACAAGAGCCCTATCAAATCATTAAAGAGTAGCTATCAGTTGAAAAAGGAGAATCGACCTGGTGGAACGGATGCACCTTCGGGAAAGCCTGATGGCTCGTTTGGTTTAGATTTTGAATACGTAGCGGGATCGGGCGACCTCGATGAATTCGGTGGCCGCACTGGCGTCACTCCCGAATTTCCTAAAGGCACTTATTATTATGTGATGACGGAGGAGTATCCCTTTATCCCACGTAAATTTAAAGGCACGCCTGATGCTTCATTCAGTAAGCAGAAGATGGATCCGCACTCAAATCTCGGAGGTCAAGCAGGTGGATCGAGTAAAAAGAAAAAAGGTGGA
>SIAU01000024.1 GCA_009691685.1 Opitutales bacterium | reverse complement strand
ATCCACAAAATGACGTCGGGGTTAAATTGCGCAATCATTTCCCAGTCACACTTAATCCATGTTGAATCAGGAAACGGCAGCTCGAATCCACTTTTTTCTAATGGCCCAGCGAGATAAGAATTTTTTCCAGCCATCATCCCGTCCCAGATTACTAAAAGTTTCTTGGCTGAAATAGAACGTTTTTTTTCTAACTCGGAAACTAAATCGCTGGCCAACTTTTCTTGGTGAACGGCTCCTCCCATTAAACGCACGTCCTCGCTGACACTGTTCTTGGTTTCCGACGAAAGCACTAATACTTTCAATCCAGCTTGTCGGCAGCGATCCGCCCACAAGGGATTGGCGAGTCGTGGCAAAATCACCAAGGTTGGTTTTTTCTGCAAAAGTTTTTCTAAGTCGGGATTGAATACATCGCAATCGCGTGACGCCGAATGCTGAGTGGGCAGGGGACACCACTTCGTGGCGGCGACAATTTGCGCCGCACAATTTAAATCAATCAGCGTTTGGGTTGCCCCCGGACTGTAACTCGCAATCCGCATGGGCTCGGTAGCAGTCGCCCAACTGAAACATAAAAGCGTTAATAAAAACTGACGAATCATCGAGAAGACAGAATCTCTGCTAGTCGTAACGCTGAATTGAAACTTCCGCAATCCACCACGCCTTTTCCAGCAATCTCAAAAGCGGTGCCATGATCGGGGCTGGTGCGCACATGTTTTAGTCCCAATGTCAGATTGGCGGCTGTAGCAAAATCGACCAATTTTAAAGGGGCTAAGCCTTGGTCATGATACATCGCGACGACCGCATCAAACTCGCCTTTTAAGTGACGATAAAAAGCGGTATCACCCGAAAGGGGTCCGGTGACATCAAGCCCTTCGCCGCGCAGCGTTTCTACGACGGGCTGAATAACGGTTTTATCTTCCTGACCTAACAAACCATTTTCACCGGCGTGAGGATTCAGTCCACACACGGCAATGCGCGGATTTTTGTCACCGAGTTTTTTACGCAACTGAATGAGGGCTAAAATAGTTCGGCGAATATTGCCCGAATTAATTTGGCTCGAAACCGATTGTAGCGGGATATGCCACGTGACCAATCCCACAGTCATTTTACCACCGGCAAACGCCATGACCGGTTCGCCCTGCCAGTGATGGGCAAAGAATTCCGTTTGCCCTGGAAACTTATAACCGACTTGCGCTAAATTGTTTTTACTGACGGGTCCAGTGACGACGGCGCGAAACTTTCCTTCCGCGACTCCTTTCGCTGCACATTCCATGGCGGCGATGGCGATGCGGCTGCCTTCAGCATCGGGCTTTCCTGGATTTATAAGATAATTATTCGGTCCTACAGCGAAGGCTTCTGGATTTTTTATACCCAGAGTTTTAAGCCAGGAAAGGGGTCCAATGGGTGCAACTTTATCCATTAACTCAGTATGCGATTTGATCCACGCAGCAATGAGTTCTGGCCCAACTCCCGCTGGGTCGCCACAGGTTAAGGCAATGGGGGCTTGGCTCATTCGGGTTGGACAGTGCGTCCACGTTTTCCTCCTAAAAAGAAATTAAGAAATTCTAAAGCTTCGGGTGTGGTGAATTCGCCCGATTTTAGGGCGGATTGTGCGAAGTCCGCACAGTTTCCGCTGGGTGCGTAGACGCAGTGATAGGCTTTTTTAATTTCGGCAATCACTTCGTTGCTCAGCCCGCGTCGACGCATGCCCACTAAATTTAAACCCGAGATTTGATTGCGTGAGTGAGCCAACCCCTGTGGCGGAACGTCTTCGGTGATGACGGCATTGCCCGAGGTCATCGAGCCTTTGCCGATTCGACAGAATTGATGAACGGCCACACCACCACTCACAAAGGCATGGTCACCCACGCTGACGTGTCCACCCAGCATACATCCGTTGGCGAGGATGACATGATCACCTGTGCTGCAATCGTGAGCGACGTGCGCACCCGCCATAATAAAATTATTTTTACCAATCTGTGTCGTGCCGCCTTCAGAGGTGGCTCGGTGGACGGTGACGTGTTCCCGAATGACTGTGGTATCACCGATGCTTACATTCGAAGAAGTCGAAGATTTGAAATGAAGGTCTTGGGGGTCTCCGCCAATGACGGTGAAATGATCTACTTTTACTTTATCTCCCAGCACGGAACCTTTTTTGATGATAGCCTGTGCGCTAATTTCACATGCATGGCCGATTACAACATCCGCTTCGATAATCGCCAATGGCCCAATAACGACAGCGTTTCCTAGTCGGGCGGAGGGATGAATCTGGGCGGAGGGATGAATCACTTGGCGGAAGGATTGTTCGAGAATAGTTCAAGCTGCGCCGGTTTGACCATATCGTAGACGCGCAGCAGGCGTAAAAGTTGTAAGGTGTCAGAGCGGGCGTAGCTTTGGTTAGATTCTACATTCTGAATCATGTTTTCTAAAATCGTTCGGAAGGTAATCACATGGTCAACGCCACTTTGTTTAAGCAGCGCAATACTTTCGGCACGTTGAGGCTCTTGGGCGGGTAGCCCAGGGAGAATTAATATTTTAGATAAATTCTCATTTTCCGTTTGGCGTAATTCGGCAAAAGCCGCTTTGGCTGCTTCGACGGCTTCTTGTCGGACAAACTCCAGTAAGTCTCCCTTGCGAATCATCGTGGGCGTAATCGCTTTGGTGGTATGCCAAGCTTTAACCGCGACCACCGCAGCGGTAATTCCTGGTAGGTCAGCGGAGAAAAGTTGAAAAGGAAGTTGGACGTCGCGACGAGGTGATGGATTGATCACGTATAAATCGCCTTCTTCGTCGGCCCGCTTGCGTCGTGATTGCACGGCGTACTTGCGTGATTGGCGCACGAAGAACCCGTTCACTTCAAAGTATTCTCTCACTAGGCTGTCGTCGAAACCCGCCATAGTCAGAACATTGCCACCGAATGGTCGTTCGGGTCAATCTGCGATACTCGATTATAAAACGAAATCAGCCGGTGCAATGGCCACGGTGAATTCACCTTTCATCGAACCAGCTTTCAGCAGCGGGACTAATTCGCCAAGCGGAGCGGTGCGAATGGTTTCATGTAATTTAGTCAGTTCGCGTCCGACGCAGACGACGCGGGCCGGACCAAGAATCTCGAGCATCTCATCAGCAAAATCGGCCATCCGATGGCAGGATTCGTGGAGCACGATGGTCTCATCGCCTTGCAGGGATTGCTCGAGGAAGCGTCGACGTGCGGCTGACTTCGGCGGGAGAAAACCGACAAACCGAAATGCATTCGTGGGGAGTCCTGAGGCGGAAAGCAGGGCGATAATCGCGCAGGGTCCAGGCAAGGGAGTAACGATGAGTTTCCGTCGACGGCATTCGCGCGTTACCCGGAATCCTGGATCACTAATCCCAGGCGTCCCCGCATCAGTAATCAACGCTACTACTTGTCCGGCCGAAATTTTTTCTGCTAACTCGATGGCCAACTCTTTTTCATTATGCTCATGGTAGGCAATCATCGGTTTAGATATTCCGATGTGTTTGAGTAACCCAATGGTCACCCGCGTATCTTCGCACGCGATTAAATCGCAGGCGGTTAATTCTTTTTTAATTCGATCAGTGAGGTCGCCCAGATTTCCTAACGGCGTAGCCACGACCAGAAGTCGTCCTGCTGCCTTGGGATTTGACCCAGGTTCAGGTGAACCTGGCGTAGTCATTAGCGGTAACCAGATCCGCCAGTCGGACCCATCATGCCAGGAAGACCACCTTGCCACGAAGCGGGTTGCGCTTGTGGTAAAGTCGAATCGATAGGCTTTTCGGTAGTCTCACAGCCCGCCAACGCCATTAAGACAAGGGCGAGGACAATAAGATGAACGAAACGCATTCGAATTAGTTGTTGGCGATTTTACCGGAGATTGGCTCGAGGGTAACCACTGCACCATCAGAGAATTGGCCAACTTCGGAATCGATTAAAATTTGAGCGATGCACTGAGCAGCTTGCACTGACTCGATGCGAACTTTGCCCACCTCAGCACCATCGACTTGCACTTTGAAAACGCTGCGGGCTTTAATACCGTTTAACTCACCCACGGAGAAACAGACTAATCCATTATCTGAATCAAGACGCACCACGCGGGTTTTGACGGTTTCAGGTGCGAACTCCGCTTGTAAGGAGTTGACCGAAGGCTGGGAGAGCGGATCGCGAGGATAGGAAGGCTTAGAGCCAGTGGAGCTTAAGAATGAATTATAAAGTTGAGCGTAGAGTTGCACTACGGAGTTACGGCTCTCTTCAGCTTTGGTGGTCTTAGCAATTTCGGCATCGAGTTGTTCTTTGGTGAACATGTTCGCAGTTTTTTCTTTTTCCTTAACTAACTCTTGTTTGATGGAGTTGAGTTCTGAAGTCAGTGAATCTTTTTTGCTGGTTATATCAGCTAATTGGGAAGTGATTTCATCGCGCTTACGGGTGAGTTCAGCCACGTTGCCTTCGAGACCTTCAACCTTAGCATTCAAGCCTTCGATTTTGGTTTTCTTATCAGCCACATCTGCTTCGAGGTCTTTTTTGACACCTTCGAGCTCAGCGATTTTGGTACGTTTTTCGTCGACGAGATTCTTCAGTTTGGAGCCAATGACTTCCATGCGCTTTTCGAATTGTTTAGGCGCTGCAATTTCAGCGTCCGTGACAGTCCACTCAGTATTTTTCATTCCGGCGTCGACTTTGCCTTTCAAGAGATAGGCAAAGACGCATGCAGTAATCGCAAGGACGATTCCAAGGATTCGGATGGCGAGATTTACGGACTTATTCATGGGGGGTAGGATGGATAAAAGTTATTTATGCCGGAAGGTAGTCAAACGGGGGTCCGGGTTTTCTATTGATTCAATAGAGCCGGGGTTCGACGAGGCATGGTGTAAGACTTTGAACACAAGTTCCTCCGAGCCTACAAGTCCAATCTCTTGACAGATATTTGCGGGGGTAAACCACTGTCCTTTATGTTTATTTAAGTGCAAAATGGCACTGGTCCGGACCTTGAGGGTTTCCGCGGCCGCCTTCTTGCCCGCTTCAACCCCAGGTTGGTGGTAAGCGTTGAGATTTAAGAGGCTAGCGTAGAGGCCGACCGTTCGTTCAAAAAGAGCGATTATCTGACCGATGGTCTGAGCGTCGACCTGTTTAAGGGTGAGGGTGATGCTTCCGCGCCCACTGTCCGACAGAGCTTGGCGAGTTCCTAAATAGAACGCCTGCAGGTAATCACCCGAAGTGGTCTCAGGGTCCACAAAAGGAGAGGGTCCTTCCCGGTCTTTTAAAACTTCGATGAATACCGCAAAAAAATTATTCAATCCATCGCGCAACTGTTGCACGTACGCATGCTGATCGGTACTCCCTTTGTTTCCGTAAACGGTGAGTCCTTGATAAACTTTTTTACCAGCGAGGTCGGATTCTTTACCGAGCGACTCCATAATCAATTGCTGAAGGTAGCGTGAAAATAAAAGCAGGCGGTCTTTGTAAGGAAGAACCACCATCGCTTTTTTACCTTGTCCATCCGTGAGGTGATACCAAGCGAGAGCAAGTTGTGCGGCGGGATTTTTTTCTGCATTCTTTTCTCGGGTGAGTTCATCCATTTTTTTCGCACCTAATAAAAGTGCATCGATATCGATTCCTTGTAGCGCGGCGGGAAGTAGGCCGACCGGACCTAACTCACTGGTGCGCCCGCCCACCCAATCCCACATGGGGAAACGCGCTATCCATTTTTCTTTGACCGCAATTTGATCGAGCTGACTGCCTTCGCCCGTGACCGCCACCGCGTGCGCCCCAAAATTTAATCCGGCTTTTTTCCAAACGAGTTCACTTTCAATCAAACCATTACGAGGCTCGGGTGTGCTGCCTGACTTAGAAGTGACGATGACGAGCGTAGTGCCTAATTTATTACTTAGATTTGCAAATACTCGGTCCATGCCATCGGGATCAGTATTATCGATAAAATGAATTTTTAATTTATCGGACGCGTTACCTAAAGCATCCGCAACGAATTGTGGTCCTAAAGCCGAACCTCCAATACCGATACAAAGACAGTCGGTAAATTTTCCTTTAGCTCCTTGGATAGATCCATTGTGTACCGACTTAGTAAATTGATGAATCGATTGTACGGCTTTAATAATTTCTGCAGTGAGTGCGGTTTGCGGAGCTAATTCAGGGGCGCGCAACCAGTAATGCCCGACCATTCTTTTTTCATCGGGATTAGCAATCGCCCCACTTTCCAAGGCGCTCATGTCCGCTAACGCTTTCGCCATTGGCGCGGACATTTTTTCTCTAAAGCCAGCAGGGGCAGGAGCTCGACTTAAATCCAAGGCGAATCCTAAAGCTGGGAAATTGAGTAGATGCTTGCTGTAAGAATCGAAAGAGGTGTCCACGACGTATTACCATCATCGGCGACGCTTAGTTTGGCAATCCCCGATGAGCAGAAATATCAATCTACCCCTTATTTTATCTAATTTATTAGTCTCCGTCGGTAATCGCACCTTCCGAGGCAGAGGAAACCGACTTCGCGTATTTGGCTAACGCTCCACGCTTTTCTTTGCACGGAGTAGGCTTCCAGTTTTTGAGACGCTGAGCGATTTCTGCATCAGACACCGAAAGATTAATTTGATTTTTCACGGCATCGATCGTGATGACGTCACCGTTTTGAATCACCGCAAGAACACCACCGACCGCTGCTTCGGGCGTGATATGGCCGACGACGAAACCGTGACTGCCTCCAGAAAATCTTCCGTCCGTAATCAAAGCGATGGTTTTGCCTAATCCTTTGCCCATGATGGCGCTCGTTGGCCCAAGCATTTCACGCATTCCTGGTCCGCCCTTAGGTCCTTCATTACGAATCACAATCACGTGACCGTCTTTAACTTCACCTTCTAAAATTCCTTTGAGGGAGGCTTCTTCGGATTCATAGACGATTGCTTTACCAGAGAAACTATTGCCTTCTTTGCCAGAAATTTTTGCCACGGCGCCTTGCGGAGCAATGTTTCCACGAAGAATTCGCAAGTGGCTATCGGCTTTAATGGGATTACTGAAGGGACGAACCACATCTTGGTCCGCCGCGTAGGGCTTAATGCTGGCAAGGTTTTCCGCCACGGTCTTCCCGGTTACGGTTAAGCAATTTCCGTGGAGCAGGCCTTTATCTAAAAGCATTTTTAATAAAGGTTGGAGTCCGCCAATACGAACGAAGTGCGCCATATTATATTTTCCGCTAGGTTTTAAGTCGCAGAGCACCGGAACTTTTTGTCCGATACGCTCAAAGTCTTCGAGGCCGATTTTTATACCCGCCGAGTGGGCCATCGCAATGATGTGAAGAACCGCATTCGTTGAACCCCCGAGTGCAATCACCACGGTGATGGCATTTTCAAAAGCTTCTTTCGTGAGAATATCCGATGGGCGAATATTTTTCTTAAGTAATTCCAAGACGGCTTTACCCGCACGATCGCAATCCGCTAATTTATCTTTCGAGTTCGCTAATTGAGCCGAACTATCGGGTAAGCTTAAACCCAATGCTTCAATGGCTGAAGCCATCGTGTTAGCGGTGTACATGCCACCACATGAGCCTTCGCCAGGAATTGAGCACATCTCGATTTCTTTGAGTTCGGTTTCGCTGATTTGATTCGCCGCAAATTTTCCGACTGCTTCGAAAACGGTGACGATGTCGGCCGCTTTACCGTGGTGTAATCCTGGGACGATGGTACCGCCATAGACGAAGACCGAAGGGCGATTGAGTCGCGCCATCGCCATCACGCATCCCGGCATGTTTTTATCGCAACCGCCGATGGTGACGAGTCCGTCAAAACCTTCGGCACCCGCGACGGCTTCGACCGAGTCGGCAATAATTTCACGTGATACTAGAGAGTAGCGCATACCTGGCGTACCCATGGAAATCCCATCTGAGACGGTAATCGTACCAAAGATAATCGCCTTACCACCCGCCTCATCCGCTCCCTTGGCTGCTTGTACAGCCAGGCGATCGATGTGCATATTACATGGGGTGACCATCGACCACGTGGAGGCGATGCCGACGACTGGCTTCTTAAAGTCTGCATCGTTAAAGCCTACAGCTCTCAACATTGCACGGCTAGGAGCACGGTCAGGGCCGTCGACAACGAGTGCGGAAAATTGGCGTTGGTTGTTTGAATGGGTCATGGTATGAAAGTCTGCGGTTGTCAGTGGGACGGTCGCCCTTAATAAGGAGTTCGTGGACTTTGTGGTCCATCCACCCGTTCGACAACCCGAATTTAAGACCTTCCTATCCATGGAATTCAACCTCAAGAAGATTATTAAGGCCCTCCTCCTCTCGACCTCGGAGGCCGTGTCCATCAAAGACATCCAAAAAGTCGTCCAACGCTACCATGCACAAGCTGTCCATGAGAAGAGCGAGGAAGGGGCTACCCCTGCGACCGAAGCACCCGCTCCATCGGAAGCTCCCGTTCAAGAAGTGATTCAAGATATCATTAACCAAGTTCCCACTTTGCTGACGGCGACACAGATCCGTGAAGCGGTAGATATTCTTGAAGCCGAAATGCGCGACTCCAATGACTCCGCACGAATTCTCCAAGGCCCGGAAGGTTTTCGTTTGGTGATTTCTCCAGCGTACGCTGATTGGGTTCGACTCCTTCGCGGCGAGCCACGTCCACAACGTCTCAGCCCAGCCTCTTTAGAAACGCTTTCAATCATCGCCTACCGTCAGCCAGTCACGCGTCCCGAAATGGAAGCGATTCGCGGCGTCTCGGTCGACAGTGCACTCAATCGTTTATTGGAATTAGAATTAGTATCCGTCACCGGTCGTGCCGATTTACCGGGTCGCCCTATTCAATATGGCACCACCGATAAATTCTTAGATTTCACCGGCCTCCGTACGCTCGGCGAATTACCAGCGTCCGACGTTTTATCGCCCGCGCAAATTTCGGAATGGATCACTCGTGCAACCACGCCCGTAGCGGTCGGCGACGCCGAAATGGGTTTACCACTTGAAGATAATTCTAGTTCGGTAAAAATTGATTCAAATTCACCACCTTCTTCATGAGTTTAGACGAACATCGCAAATCCGTTGATCGCATAGACAAAGAAATTCTTCGTCTATTGGGCGAGCGTTTGCAGGTTGCTAAGGCCATTGGCGAAGCGAAGTTAAAATCCGGTGCTCCCGTTTACGCGCCCCAACGTGAAGAACAAGTTCTTCGATCTTTAGTTGAAGCGTCACCCTCACTGCCCGCCTCGGGTATTCGTTCGGTCTTCCGCGAAATTATTTCTCTCTCCATCGGTGCCCAAATGGCGAAGCCGGTTGCTTATCTCGGACCCGAAGGTTCGTTCACGCAACAAGCCCAAATCCGCGCCTTTGGTTCGAGCGTGCCCGCCTTACCTTTGAAATCGATTAGCGATATTTTCGCCGCGGTTGAATCGGGCGAGGCCTCCTATGGCGTCGTGCCCGTCGAAAATTCTACCGAAGGTGTCGTCAGTCACTCGTTGGATTTACTAGCTGAGTCCGAATTAAAAGTGGTCGCGCAAATCACCCTCTCGGTGGAACAATGTTTGATTGGTTTTGGACCACTCAACGAAATCACTCACGTCCTTTCGAAAGACATCGCACTCGCTCAGTGCCGTGGTTGGTTGTCTCGTCATGTCCCCCAAGCGGCCTTAGTTGAAACCGAAAGCACCGCTGCGGCTGTTGAAAAAGTAATGAAAGAGCCGAAGGGTAGTGCCGCTGTCGCTGCCGCCTCCGCTGCAGAATCACGCGGTGTTCCGATTTTATCTCGCGGCATTCAGGATCGTCGCGATAACGCGACCCGCTTCTTTGTTATTGGCACCGCGGCTAATTCTCCGGGCAGTAAAGATGAAGTTACGAGTGTAGTTTTAACTTTAAAGCATGAGCCTGGTGCACTTCAAGCCGCCCTCAGTTCCTTTTCCGACCGTGGTATTAATTTGATTCGTATCGAGTCACGACCCAGCCGGCGTCGCGCTTGGGAATACTTGTTCTTCATTGATTTCCCCGGTCATTGGGAAACTCCTGCCGTTCAAGAAGCCGTCGTCGCTCTCAAGGGACGCTGTGAAATCGTCAAGTGGTTGGGCAGCTATCCGCAGTCCGCGGGATGAATAAGAAAACCCTAGGCACGATTTTGATCACAGTTTTAATTGTGACGACACTCGTGTCCTCCTGGCTCTGGTGGCGTGCGTGGTCAGCACCGCTGGTAGATGTTTTTTTTAGACCCGGATTTTCTGTTCATGGAATCGGTGTGGGCACGCCTGTTCGCGTTCAAGGCGTAGTCGTCGGACAAGTTTCCTCCATCGGACTTTCCTCCGACAGTGAAGCGAGACTCCGTCCGCAGGTAAATTTAAGTCTGAATCCTGAGGTGCTGGATAATCGTGGCTTTGCGGAACGTTTACGCGGTAAACATTTACAAGAAGAAGTGGCGCAAGGCCTTCGGGTTCACCTCGTGGTGGTGAGTCCAGCCTCGGGCCTGCTGCAGATAGAATTATTTTGGGCTAAAAATGATCCCCTGCCGGCAGGCTTAGCAGAGAATGAAATTCCTGCGACGGGGCAGACGATGCAACGCGCCATGGAGCGTTTGGTGAAAGAATTGAATCGTGCGACTCAACGTGATCTCGAAAAAATTGCTCAAGACTTAGAAAAAGACCTCGACCATTATTTTCCGAAGTCAGACCCCGCCTTTGCTTCAGCCTACTCGGCTAAGTTAGTTGCCATGAGCGAATCCTTGGTCACCGCCACGAATCCGGAAAATTTTGGACCCAAGCTCGCGCGAATCACCGATGCCTGTGCCGCCTTGCGTTCGGATGCGGAAACAATGAATAAAGATTTCAGTCCGGAGAATTTAATTATGCTCCAGGCTCATTTGGCTGACGCCACGGCTGCCCTCGATTCATTCGCCGCATCACTCGAGGGTTCGCAGACTAAAATTAATGCTTCTGCCGAGGAAATCACCGCTTTGTTTCAGTTGATTTCTCGGGGAGCCCGCGATTGGAAAGAAAAAACTGAAGCCTTTGGCCGAGAACCTAGACCTTAATGCTGAACAGGCTTGCGGACAGGCAGGCCTCAAGCGTAAGTCAGAACCATCACTATTATGGCAGAACCTACCGATAAAATGGAGTCCATCATCAACCTGTGCAAACGACGCGGGTTTGTTTTTGCATCTTCCGAAATCTACGGCGGCCTCAATGGATTTTTTGACTACGGCCCCTTGGGCGCCGAACTTAAAAATAATATCAAACAGGCCTGGTGGCAGGACTTCGTTCACCGTCGCGACGACATCGTCGGTCTAGATTCAACCATCATTCACCACCCGACCACTTGGAAGGCCTCGGGTCACATCGATAATTTCACCGATCCCTTGGTCGACTGTAAGGAATCGAAAATGCGCTACCGCGCCGACCAACTGTTTTTCGCACCGGTCATCGTTGCCGGCGAAACCATCGGTTACGTTTCCGTCTTAGAAGATGAAGGTATGCAGGCTAAAGCCGAAGAACTCGCGAATGATTTAAAACGTAAGCTCGCGAAGCCTGGTGTCCTCGAGCCGATAAAATTAAAAGACTACACCGAATCTACTGCCGAACAGCACGCTTTAATTCCTTCTCCGGCTACCGGAAAGCCTGGTTCGCTCACCCCTCCACGTTCCTTCAATATGATGTTCCAGACCTACGTGGGCGCGATGCAAGATGCTTCCGCCGTCGCTTATCTCCGTCCGGAAACCGCCCAAGGTATTTTTATTAATTTTAAGAATGTCGTCGATACGGGCCGCGTGAAATTGCCTTTTGGTATCGCCCAAATGGGCAAAGCTTTCCGTAACGAAATCAACCCACGTAACTTTATTTTTCGTTCACGTGAGTTCGAACAAATGGAAATTGAATATTTTATTTCACCCCAAGCGGATTGGCAAACGGCCCACCGTGGTTGGATCGAAGATTGTTTAGCCTGGTTTGAATCTATTGGTATTCCTCGCGCCAAACTTTCGCTTTATCCTCATCCTCAAGAAAAACTCGCCCACTACTCGAAAGGCACCACGGACATCATGTTCGAGTTTCCTTTTGGCGTACAAGAACTTCAAGGGGTCGCCGCGCGTGGTGATTTCGACTTAACGCAACACAGCCAAGTCTCGGGCCAAAAATTAGATTGGTTTGATGAAGCGGCTAAGGCTCGCTTTATTCCTCACGTCATCGAGCCCTCCGTCGGCGTGGACCGTGTTTTCTTAGCACTGCTCACCACCGCTTATCACGAAGACGAAGTGGAAGGTGAAAAACGCGTCGTTCTCAAATTACCTATTCGCGTGGCACCCTTTAAGGCCGCCGTTTTCCCGCTGGTTAAGAATAAGCCGGAAATCGTTGAGCGTGCTGAAGCTTTATACCGCCGCCTCAAGAAACGCTTTAATGTGTTTTATGATGCGTCTGGCGCGATCGGCCGTCGCTATCGTCGCCAAGACGAAATCGGTACACCTTACGGTATCACCATCGACTTTGAGACGATTGAAAAAGGGGCCGGCGTGACTGTCCGTAATCGCGACACCTTAGAACAAGTGCGTATGACCGAAGACGAAGTCGTTCGCTTCCTCGACGAAAAGATTAACGGATAACGACGGCACTGCCGCTCAGTTCTTCGGCGAATCTTGCGAGATGTCGCTTTCCACAAAGGGAAGCGGCAATCGTAAGATTACGAAGTCCTTGCGGGAGGTGAGCTAAGAAATCGGCCCGACCTTTTTTCTTACCTAAATAAGCATACGCTCCACAGGCTTGTAAGAGTCGTTGGGTCGCACCGATGTGAAGTAAGTGGCTGAATTCATCGAGTGAACCTTTCCAGCCGGAAATTTCTTTGGTGTGATCTTCGATTTCAATCCGCCATAAATCCATATCGCGACGCTTGAGATAAGGATCGAACATGAGCGACGCGTAATCGTAGAACATCGATCCCAGGCGGGCGCCTTGGAAATCAATTAGCCAGGATTGGTCATTCTTCACTAAAATATTCTGCGACTGGAAGTCACGGTGCAGGACGACTTGAGGCTGAGCAGATAACTCTTTGGCGAGTGAAGCCATGTCGTTAATTACATCACGCGAAGGCTTCTTGCTAACGCAGACATTGTCTAGGAAGTACTGACGTTCCCAACTGTAGAGTTTATCGTTAAACGGCTCGTTTAAAGTGATTTGGGCCCGATTCATGGCCTCTGTACCAATGCGGTGCAGGTGGGTTACTTGTTCAAGCGCTGAGGCAAATTGAGCCCATGGAAAACTTTCATTCTGGCTCAGTGACCAAAGATCAACCGTTCCTAAATCTTCTAATACTAAAAGTCCCAAGTCTTTATCTTCAGCAATGACGGCAGGTACGTTCAGACCATTGAGATGAAGAACTTTAGCGATATCTCCATAAATTAAATTTTCAGGGCGACTGTCATCATAGTTACACAGCACGGATGGATTTCCTTGCGCGTCTTGCGTGTGATAAAACTGTCTACCCGATCCGCCTTTTATCGCCGCACCTTCCGCAGCTAAAATAAGTCCGAGACGTTTAGCGGCATCCTCGATTTTTAAACTACCGCGGGCGGGTTTTTCTAATTCAGCTTTAACTTTTTGATATTCTTCGACCGTGCCTAAATCATGCCAGAACTTTGAGCTATCGAGATAACCTTGCACGGATTGCGGAGCTTCTTGGAGGCGACGAAGGAAATGCTCAACGAGAGATTCAATCGTGGCAGGAGTGGTCTGAATAAATACGCGAGAAACAAAACAGACACCGGTGTATTGATAGGCAGTCTCGGTTTTTCCTAAGCGATCACGCATGTCGGTGATCAGACCATCTTGGGTGATTCGAACGTTTTTATTCGGTCCCTCTTCTCGGACAATTAATGTCGCCTCGGCATGGTTACTGGTGTGGTAAGCGTACGCATTTTTTACGTCGCAATCGCTTAAGATATCACCGTTCCAGATAATTAACTGCGTGTCTTCAAGTGTTAAATACTGAGCAATATTGGCTAGGCCGCCGCCTGTTTCTAAAAGTTCGGGCTCAAAAACTAAATCTACTTTCGCGGTACCCCAAGTGCCTTCAGGGAAAGTCTGTTTCCAGACGTCGGGGCAGTGGTGCGTGTTGATAATAAATCGTTGTACGCCGGCCTGACGGAGTTTTTCCATGGCGCGAAAAACTATAGGCTGTTCGCCGATGGGCAGAAGGGGCTTCGGACAATTTTCCGTGAGCGGTCGGAGGCGCTGCCCGAGGCCAGCTCCTAATATAAATGCAGTGGTCGGAAAATTATTCATGAGAGGGTTTGGAGCAGCGGGGGCAGATGCCATAAATTTCCATAATGTGGGTTAAGTCGGTGAAGCCCTGATTTTTTGCAGCGATTTCAAGTTTGATCGTATCGCAGCCCGGAAGCTTTTCGATTAAGCCGCAGCGTCGACAAATCACATGGTGGTGATGGTGGTCAGGCGATATCATCGCGTAGAGATTTTTTCCTCGTTCAATGGGGTGACGTTGGACGACGCCCGCTTCCTCGAGTGAGTTCAGATTTCGATACACCGTGACTAAATCCAAAGTACCGTCCCCAGCTGACTTATGAATTTCCTCCGCACTGATTGGGTTTTTGCACTCCGATAAAACTTTCAGCATGGCGAGACGAGGATTGGTGATACGCAGAGCCTTTGTTTTCATCCGACTCAGGGCGGATTCTACCCTGGGATGGGGGTCGCCGCCGCAGCAGTCTTTGTTATGGAGGTGTTTATCGGGCACAGGCTCTAAATTCGACTTCTATTATGACGTGGCAAGACGAATGGTCACTTGCCACCCGCCAATCTGTGGTTTGGCTATAATCTCGTATGTCCGAACCCTCGGCCCAGTCCCCATCGCCCAAACAGTTGGGGCCCACTCAATTTCAGGATTTCATTTCCAAAAAACCCTTCCCGCTTGAGTTGGGTGGTGAATTACCCGAACTCACTCTGCGTTACGAAACTTACGGAAAATTATCTCCCGATAAATCCAACGCGATTTTAGTACCTCACGCCATTAGCGGAGATCATCACGTGGCTGGACGCTATCAACCGGATGATGCTAAACCAGGTTGGTGGGATGGATTTGTCGGACCGGGTAAAGCCATCGACACCGATCGCTTCTTCGTCATCGGAATTAATTGCATTGGGGGATGTCGTGGTTCGACTGGACCTCTCACGATTGACCCAAGAACCGGCAAACCTTACGGCGGTTATTTTCCTGAAATTACTTTAGGCGATATCGTCCGCGCACAGCGTCTGGTTTTTCAACACCTCGGCATTAAAAAATTACACGCCATCGTCGGTGGATCCATGGGCGGAATGCAGGCATTACTTTGGTCGGGAGATTATCCAGATGAGGTAGGTCGTATCGCGGTACTCGCCGCAGGGTTGAGTCAATCGCCCATGGCTATTGCCTTAAATGCAGTTTCCCGCGCCTGTGTTGAGACCGACCCGCAATGGCGGGGTGGACACTATCAACCCGGTGAAGGACCGGATAGCGGCTTAGCTATCGGGAGAATGATAAGCCATATCAGCTATCTTTCATCCACGGCGTTCGACCAAAAATTTGGCCGCGCCAAAGTGCTCGGTGCTAAATCTAATGATCCCGTTTACTGGGAGGTTGAAAGTTATTTGAAGCACCAAGGAACTTCTTTCGTAAAACGTTTTGATGCGAATAGTTGGTTGCGCATTACGCGTGCCGTGGATCGATTTGATTTAACCGCCCGTGCTGCCGCCGGTCAGTTGTTTAAGAAAGTCGGACCCGATGTTCTAGCGATTGGATTTTCGAGTGACTGGCTTTATCCGACCAGCGAACTGCGCATGGTCGTCGCGGCCGCCACGGCGGTGGGCGTGAATGCCGCTTATTTGGAAGTGGTTACCGATGCGGGTCACGACGGATTCCTCATCCCCGATACGGGTCTAAGTGTCCGCCTGCACGCCTTCTTGGGCTAATCAGAGCAGGGGAGCGACCAGTTTAGAAACCGCCTCGAGGGCTTGACCCTGCCAGGTGCGACTTTTCCGATAAATATCCTCCGAATAGGGTGAGCACTCCCGTTCGATTGAAGTGATAAAATCAGCAATATTATTTAGGGATTTCGGGTGATTAACGCAGGCGGCAATTTCGTAATTAAAGAAGAGTGAGCGCATGTCTAAATTAGCTGAGCCCACAATCGCAGTTTCATCATCAACCAAGAATAACTTGGCGTGCAGAATGCCTGATTTGTAAAACAGAATTTTTACTCCCGCCTCTTTTAATTTTCGTAAATACCAGCGACGGGCGAAATCAAGTAAACGATGGTCCGAACGTCGCGGCAGAATAATTTTAACTTCAATATTTTTTCGGGCAGCACTCAGCAGCAGTCGAAACAAAGTCCGATCAGGAATAAAGTAAGGCGTCACGATGGTAATCGATTTTTCTGCGTCTTCGATTAATTTGATGTAGGCTTCCCAAAGAGGGTCGCCCACACAGTCTGGTCCCGAAGCAATAATTTTAATTTGAGTTTCTCCGCGGTGTTGCGGTTGGTGTCGGAGGATTTCTAGAAATTCTTTCGGCTCGCGATGGGTGGCCTGGCACCAGTCCGCGATAAAAACTCGCTCAAGTGCACCGGCCGCCGGTCCATCAATCAAAAATGAACAATCGCGATAGCGACGATTAGATGGGGTGTAGCCCAGATAATTGAGGCTGATATTTTGACCGCCAATCACGGCCGTTTGCCCGTCGAATAGGGCGACTTTACGGTGGTTTCTCCAGTTCGCCGATCCTTTGCCTTGCATCGGTAAAACCGGATTAAAGGTCGCCACTTCGCCACCGGCCTTGATCAGGGGCTGACATAAAAACTGGGGAGTACCCCAGCTGCCGACTCCATCGATGAGTAATCGCACCTCAACGCCTGCTCGTGCTCGTTGCGCGAGGGCGGAAATAATTTCTCGGCCAATCGCATCAGCTTTCAGGATGTAGGTTTCGATATGAATTCTTTTTTGCGCTTGGCGAATTTCGCTTAATAAGGTTTGTAGCATCATTTTTCCATCCTCGTCACCTAGCACCGTGAATTGGTTACCGCGCATCTCGGAATCGCTCGTGAGTTTTTTAGCCACGGCGTTAACCTCTCGCTTGTTCAGTGCGAGTTGCGTGTATTTTCGTCCACCCCAGATCAATAAAATCAGAGCAGCGGATTTAGGGATCAGAATCGCTACGCTTATCCAAAATATAATATAAAAACCGGTCACCCTTGCCCAGGCGGCTCGATAGATAACAAAGGCGGTACAGGCGGAATTAATCCAAGGTAGAAAGAAGGCTAGTTCGGGGAGCCGATCTAATACAAGTAGGGTCCCCTGCATACAGTAAGACTAAACATTGCTGGTTAACTGGACACAAAAAAAGACCCTGGTTTCCCAGGGTCTTGATGTGGAAGCTAATCGAGTGATTAGTTGCCGGCCTTGTCGAGCAAGTCGCCGAGACTGTTGAAGTCTCCGCTGCCTGAAGAACCAGTCGAACCGCCACCTGATGAAGGAGCCGCAGGGGCGCCACCGGTGGAAGGTCCTTTGATGCGATCGTAGGAGGAGATTTCAGCCTGTAAGCGTTCAGCATCGTAGTTAGCAGCCTTGATGGAGAGACCGATGCGACGGTCTTCTTTATCAATCTTGATAACACGTGCGCTGACTTCTTGGCCGACTTTGACCACGTCTTTAACATTTTCCACGCGCTGTTCAGCGAGTTGGGAAACGTGGACGAGGCCGTCAATCTCTTCCGAGAGTTCGATGAAGGCACCGAAGTTAGCCACTTTGGAAACCTTACCTTTAACAAGGTCACCAATGCGGAACTTCTTGTCGATGTCGCTCCAAGGATCGGTTTGAATTTGTTTAACGCCGAGGGAGATGCGCTGTTGGTCGATATCTACATCGAGAACAATCGCTTCAACATCGTCGCCCTTCTTCATCACTTCCGCAGGGTTGTTGATCCGACGGGTCCAGCTCATGTCGGTGACGTGAACCATACCATCGATACCATCTTCGAGTTCCACGAACGCACCGTAGTTGGTGAGATTGCGAACTTTTCCATGAACGCGTGCGCCCACGGGATAGTTGTGACGAACTTTTTCCCAAGGATTTTCTTCGAGTTGGCGGATGCCCAAGGAGATTTTTTGTTCTTCCTTGTTAACGCTGATGATAACAGCGTCGACTTCTTGGCCCACTTTAAGGATGTCCGAAGGTTTCTGTACGCGCTTGGTCCAGGAGAGTTCGGAAACGTGAACGAGTCCTTCGACGCCACCTTCAATTTCAATGAAGGCACCGTATTGAACGAGGTTAACGACTTTACCATGAACTTTTTGACCCACTGGGTAACGCTTTTCGATACCTTCCCATGGATTAGGCTGAGTTTGTTTGAGACCGAGTGAGACGCGTTCGCGATCACGATCCACTTCAACCACCATGACGGTAACTTCTTCGCCTACTTTCACCACTTCGCTCGGGTGGCCAATGCGGCCCCAGCTCATGTCGGTGACGTGTAAGAGACCATCGAGACCATCGAGATCCACGAACGCACCGTAATCGGTGATGTTCTTGATGATGCCGCGACGGATGGTGCCAGGCTTAACTTCTTCGAGAAGTTTACGACGGCTTTCACCGCGTTGCTCTTCAATGAGTTCGCGACGGGAGACGACGAGATTTTTCTTCTCTTTGTTAATTTTGATAATTTTGAAATCGAAAGTTTGGCCCACGAAGACATCGAGGTTCTTCGGAGGATTGATATCGATTTGGGAGGAAGGCATAAATGCATCCACGCCGACAGAGACGATGAGTCCGCCTTTAACGACAGACTTGATACGGCCTTGAACGATGGAGCCTTCTTGGCAGTTGGCTTCAATGCTTTCCCATTTACGAATTTGAACTGCGCGATCGTAAGAAACGGTCGGCGTGCCATCCTTGTTTTCCAGTTTCTCGAGATAGACTTCGAG
>SIAU01000023.1 GCA_009691685.1 Opitutales bacterium | reverse complement strand
ATCGATGGTACCTTCCTCGGTGGCGGCAAGAAAACCTCAGCCGTAAAAGTCGGTGAGAAAACTTATAACCTCTACCTCTCCAATCCTAAAGTTACCCAGTCGATTAAATCGGTCGCCAAGGGTACGGCGGTCCAGTGGGTCGGCATTCTGCACTTCCATAAGAATGAATTAGAGTTCGAGATTAATAATACAAACTTCCTTCTCCCTCGCTAAGTTCAGAATCACTGAGCCAAAAAGAAACCCGCCGAGTTGGCGGGTTTTTCTTTGCACAAGCAGAAGAGATTTTACTTCTTCGCTTTAGATTTTTTGTCCGACTTCTCGGACTTATCGCTGCGAGGTTGTTTACGAGGTTTCTTATCGCGCTCAGGACGATCGGATTCTTCGGCGACTTCCTTAATCTCTTCGATCGGATTTTCGGAGATCACTTCAAACTCTTGTTCGACGGTGACGTCGGCATGGAGGCGAATGGTCGAGACGTGTTTACCAAGTAATTTCACGGGACCTTGGCCGAGGTGGATGCGCTTGCGCTCCAACTCGATACCATGTTCGGCGAGCTTAGCAGCGATTTCAGCAGTGCTGATGGCGCCAAACATCTTGCCTCCTTCACCGGTCTTCACGGCAAAGGTTAATTTCACCGCAGCTAACTTAGCAGCCAAGGTAGTGGCCACTTCGAGGTCGCGGGCCTCGCGTACGGTGCGAGCTTCTTTCAAAGACTCGATGTACTTAGTGTTAGCGCGATTAACGGGGAGAGCAATGCCTTGTAAGAACAAGAAATTGCGTGCGTAGCCTGCGCGGACGCGGACTTGCTCGCCTTCGGCGCCAAGGCCGTCGACGGGCTTAATGAGTAAAACTTCGGTGTATGCCATAGTGGTGGTCGGGTTTAATTATGATTATAAAATTTAGAATGGGACATCGTCGCCACCTTCAGGTGCCGAGGGTGCAGGAGTGTCGTTGCCGCCACGGGAGCGAGGGGCGGATCCGCCTTCTTCGCCACCTTGAGGTTTGCCACCTAAGAAAGTAAAGTTTTCTAAAACCACGCCGAGACGCGAACGCTTCTCGCCCGATTTTTTATCTTCCCACTGATCGAGTTTGAGACGGCCTTCGACTAAGATGCCGGATCCTTTGCCACAATATTTGGCAATCACTTCAGCTTGTTTACCGTAGCTCTCGATGTCGACGTAAGTGACTTCTTCGCGCTTCTCACCTTCTTTGGTGGTGTAGGCGCGATTCACAGCCAGAGAGAACTTCGTTAATGCTTGGCCAGAAGGCAAAGCTTTGGCTTCAGGATCGCGGGTCATATTGCCCGCGAGAATAACGCGATTGTAGGACGAAGCCATGGGGTGAGTTTAGTTAGAAATTATTTTACCAGTTGAACCAAGATGCGGTCCACGGTGCGGTCGAGACGAAGTTTTTCGGCGAAAGCAACAGGCGCAGTGACCGGACCTTCAAATTTGATTTGGACGTAGAGGCCGCTGAGGAACTTGCGGTCGACGGCACGGCTGAATTCACGTTGGCCGAGATTTTCGACTTCGG
The DNA here is from genome assembly GCA_009691685.1 of Opitutales bacterium. Taxonomy (GTDB): domain Bacteria; phylum Verrucomicrobiota; class Verrucomicrobiia; order Opitutales; family UBA953; genus UBA953. Next base: position 18,485 of record SIAU01000023.1, on the reverse strand, counting down.
ATACCTTACAGTCGAGGGACTGGAGGATTTCTTTTAAACGATCAATCGCGGCATCAGGAGCCTCGGCGGAACCGCGGAGGTCGAGAATAAAGCTGACGGTATAGTGGCGTCGGCGTGTGGTGGCTGTAGTCATAGTGAATGGTTTTTTCGGTTGGTAAAGTTTTGGGCGGCTGGGAGGCCTTGGGAGATTAAAATTTCGAGTCCGTGAATGAAGTCTGGTAAGCTTGTGCGAAGGCGAGCTAAGTCATCGTCGGGTATTTTGCCGAGTACATGATCCGCTAAATCTTGGGCGGGGTGTTTCTTGGGGCCGATTCCAATGCGAGCACGAATGAAATCGTTGCTGAGGTGTTGCATACAACTCGTGATACCGTTGTGACCGGCATCAGAACCTCCTTGGGTCAGTCGCATCAATCCTGGTTCAAATGCAATGTCGTCGTAGCAGACAACGATGTCACTTGCAGGGATTTGATGGAAGTGGAGGAACTTAGTTAAAGGGGATCCGCTTTCGTTCATGAACGATTGGGGCTTTACTAAAAAGACGTTAGCATTTCCGAAAGTTACTTTCGCAACTTGCACGGAAAAACGTTTTTCTTCCTTCCAAACCGCACCGACTTTTTGAGCCAGTGCGTCCAAGAGAATCCATCCGGCATTATGTCGGGTGGAGATGTATTCAGGGCCTGGATTGCCGAGGGCGGCGATAACCGAGAATGACATTTGACTTCAAAGAACAGGTACCAGGAACGCCTGGCGCGGAAAATTATTTCTTGGCGGCGGGAGCAGCAGCGGCAGCAGGAGCGCCAGCGGCAGGAGCGGCGGCAGCAGCACCAGCGGCCGGAGCGGCGGCGCCGTCTGCAGTGGTAGCAGTGGTAACTGCGACTGGCTCGGCGACTGCTTCTTCGGCAGCCATTTCGGAGCAAACCACGACTACGCGACCACGATCGCCAGGGAAGGTAATACCCGCAGGTGCTTTAATATCACCTACGTGAATCGATTCATTGACTTTCAGAGCAGTGACATCGACTTCGATAAATTCAGGTAAATCTTTCGGTAAGCAACGTACGTTGATGGTCTGCGAAACAATCGCGAGGGTACCACCATCGGTCTTCACACCATGAGCTTCACCCACGGTACGAATAGGAATTGCGACCGACATCGGTGCGTTAGGATCGATTTGCTGAATATCGATGTGGAGGAATTTTTGGGTGATTGGGTGACGTTGAAACTCTTTGATGATTGAGAGCATCTTGGCACCGTTGAATTCGAGCTCAATGAGCGCAGCGGCCGTGCCCTTCTGGCGCATAAGGTCGCGGAAATTTTCTTGGTTCACAGCCACACTGTGCGTGCCGGCTGGGCCATAAATAATGGCGGGGATAGAGCCATCAATACGCAGGCGGCGGGAATGACCACGGCCGTGGTTCTGACGACTAGTGACGGAGAGACTGAGCTGCTTCATAATTGTGTGTAAATTTTGGATTAGATTCTCGTAAGTCGCGGGCCCGCGTAGTGCGGCCGTGCCTTGACGAGAGGAAGGAAGGTTCAACTTGGTAACCCGCCAGCGAGTTGCAAGCGGTAAATTTACCTAAAGATTAGCCCCTAAAATAGGGTGTTTACCTCAGTTTTATCGGTAAGTTGCCATCCAAGCTGCGATGTCGGCTACCTCTTGAGCAGTTAAACCGAGTTGCTCGGCCGACATCATTAAAGATCGGTTCATCTTATTGATCTCTAAGCCGTCAGGCTTGCCTTCTTTGTTAACTCGTTGGCTGATAAAGCTTTTGGGAATAAGTTGGCTGACGCCGCCCACGGAAAGAACGGATAGCGGGTCACCCTCCCCTTGCATGATTCCGTCCACCTGGACTCCATTTTTTAATTTGATAGTAAATCCATCGTACCCGTGAGCGATATCCGCCGAGGGATTAACGATGGAACGAACGACGGCTTGGACTCCTTGGCGAGTACCCCAACCACGAAGCTCAGGTCCGAGCGCAATACCCGCACCATTGACTTGGTGACACATGGTACAACGCATAATGAGCTGACCCCCTTTTTCAGGATCACCTTTTTTATTAAGAACATCCTGCTCCGTATAAGTAGGACGCGGAGGCTCCATCGACATGATAGGGTTTACGACGATTTTTTCAGGATCGTAGACGCCGGATTTTTTCAACTCCGTACGCAAATCATAAGCCGCCCATAAGCCGGAGATACGCATCAATGCCCAACGCGTCGCTTCATTTTTTAATTCCGACTCACTCGAACATAATTGAATCATCGCGAGACCCGCTTCTTTAGATTCAATAAACGAAAGTGTTTCGAGCGCTAAGAGTTTTTGCTCTTTCGTGAGTTCCGTCGAGCGAACGCGTGTGACACAATCTTGAATCGCTGAGGTGGGATGTAAAATCCAAGCTAATTTTTCGATTTGCGGTGACCACGTCTTGGCATCGGTTTTAATCGCTGCCCAAACTTCTTCCTGTTTTCCGGCAGAACCGACGCCGAATGCAGTTAATGAATTTTTATCAGTGTGATCAATCTTCGCAGCGAGGGTAACGAGAATAGGTAATGCTTTATCCGCAGACACTCCGTGCAGCGAGGTCGCCACCTCGCGACGCACCGCACTATTAGAATCATTCGCTAAAACCTTGGCGTAGCCTAAAATATCCACGCCCGCACGACGTAAGGCACGATAGGCCGTGATTTGATTTTGGGGGTTCGTGTCCTTTAATAATTCTTCGCAGCGTTTCTTTCCTTCTTCGCCTAAATACGGCAGCAACCAAATCCCGCGGGCAGCGATGTATGAATTTTTGTCGCGTAAAAGTTCCGTAATCGCCGGGAGAGATTTTTCTTTAAAGGATTGAATCGCTTTAAAAGCTTGGTGACGGACATTCACGGCGGGATTACGTAAGGCTTCAACCGCACCTTCAGGAGTGGTTAAATTAATTTTGGGAATGATTGATTTAAAACCTTTCGGGGCGAGACGGTAGATGGAACCGAGGGCTTGATCATCGAGCGTTTGGTGACCACCGACACGGGCGTCGTACCAATCGGCGATATAAATCGCGCCATCCGGACCCACGCAAATATCGGACGGACGGAATAAAACTTTTTCTTTCGCGGCGGTATCTTTTTTCGGCTTATTGAAATCGACACCGTAATATTCTTTTTCCGCATTGGAAGTCACCCACTCTTGTCGCGACTCAGCATCTAATTTGAAACCAGCCTTTTGGGGCTGAATCTTATAGGCCAAAATGGTGTTACGGGAAGACTCACAAGTGAGCAGCGTGCCATTCCATTGTTCATCGAGCGCACCATTTTCATAAACCACCATACCCGAGGGTGAGCCCGAACCATAAATATCACCCACATCAAAGGTGTCAGGATCGTCTTGGCGCCAGTGTGCGCGTGCGAAAGATTGGGCGGGGCCGCGACGCACGGAGCGGAAACTTTGGCCAGTCGGCGTCGTGAAGCCAGCACTCGCGTATTCTAAAACATAGGAAGTGCGACAACTCATCGAGTCATCGTTATCGCCTTGGAATAAATCACCGAAGGAAGTTGGAAAATGTTCAAAGCTGTTGCGATAGCCGTTACCGATGACTTCGACGTTACTGCCATCGTCATTCATGCGGGCCGAGGCACCCGCAATCCAAACGAAGCCGTCATCGCTTTTTTGACCTTGAGACTTTGCCCGATCAAATGGCCATTTCGCACCGCGTTGATCGTCGTAATTACTAGAAACACGAAAAGTTTTATTTGATTTGTCGGTAAAGACTCCGCCGCAATTTCCTAAATTAAGATAAAGTTTACCATCAGGCCCAGCAACCACCGCGTGGAGTGAGTGGTCGTGATCTTGTCCGCCAAAACCCGCGAGTAAAATTTCTCTCTTATCAACAGCTGGGTCAAATTTTCCATCGCGATTAACGTCCGTGTATTTAATTAAGTCGGGCGCATGCGAAACGATGATAACGTTATCGAGCACGGCAATGCCGAGAGGCGAGGACCAGCTAGGGTCTTGCACAAAAGTTTGCACCGTATCAGCCCGACCCGTTCCTTGAGTATCACTTAAGACCACAACCCGATCACCTTCAGGACGACGTTTGCCGCCAACATTATACTGACGATAGTTCACCCCTTCCGTGACCCAAACACGGCCTTGGGCATCGATATCAAAATTAGTCGGGTTCGCGAGCATCGGAGAACGGGCCCACACCGTGAGTTCCATGCCTTCAGGTACTTTGAAAAGATTAAGGGCAACATCACCACCCTCCTTTGGTTCATAAAATTTAAAATCGGCAGCCCAGGCGGTAGTGGCCAAAAATAAGAGTGAAAGTCGGAACATAAAATTGGGGTAACTTCTTACTGAATTAGATAGTCTCTCGCTGAATAGCAAACATGGTTTAAAATCAAATCCGCTCATTAGACCGACTGGGCTACCTTGAGTGCGGAGGGCGTGATGATTATTTCAATTTTTTCGGAACGGTTAAGCGGCGGACTTCGCCTAAGCCAAGCGACGCATAAAGAATATCTCCATTGCGCGGATCGAAGCCAAAGCCCGTCACCGTCACATCATTATACAAGAACTCATCCGTCCAAACTCCATCGACTTCGCGCAGTGCCTTTAACCAACCACGTCCGTAATCTGCAAAAATATAAGCCCCTTTTAATGAAGGAATCGTTTCGCCGCGATAAACACATCCACCCGTTACCGAAATTCCTTCTTTGTGTTCGTAATCGTGAATCGGTTCGATGTATCCAGAATTTGGATTGGGTTTATTTTTTTCGGAATAAACTTTCTTCGTAGATTGATTAAACGTGCGGGAACCTTCGCGATCGTTCCAACCATAATCGCCTCCGGGGACGATGATATCGATTTCTTCGTAGAGGTTTTGGCCGACGTCACCGGTGAAGATTCGACCCGTGGGGGGGTCGAAACTGAAGCGCCAGGGGTTGCGGAGGCCGATGGCCCAGGCCTCGGTGCGGACCTTGGAGGGGTCCAATTTCACCCCCCGACAGCTGGTCGCCGTCACAAAAGGGTTATCTGCGGGTACCGCATAAAACACCTCGCCCTTGTCATCTAAGATAACCGAAGGATGGGCATTCGGGGGTAGGTTGCCGGGGCGTTTATCGACGTCGATCCGGTAGAGGGCGGCATGGAAACCTTTCATGATATCCCCCGAGTTTTTAAGCCGGTCATCGCCCTGGCCGCCATCGCCACAGCTTATATATAAGTAGCCGTCGGGACCGAAGTGTAAATCGCCCCCATTATGGTTACTCGCTGAGTCTAATTGAGTAATGATCGGCTGTTCCGACTCCTTAAGTACTTTGAGCGATGTAATATCGGCCAATTTGAATCGGGAGACACGCTGATGGAGTTTTCCTTTAATCTTAAGACTATAATAAACAAAGAGATAGGGGTTTTTATCAAGTTCGGGATGGAGAGCCGCTCCGAGCAAGCCGCACTCACCACCCTGCTCAAATACGCCATCGCTTGGCTTACTGACGTCTAAAATCTGCGTTTTTTCTGCATCAGATTCTCTCAGTTTTACACGTTGGATTTGTCCGCACTTTTCGAGGACTAAAAGTTCATCTTTTCGTCCTGGGACTGAGACGAGGCCGAGAGGCTGGACAAATTTCAGAGGACCAAATGCCGGTTCACCGCGATAGGTAATTTCTGTCTGAGCGAGTGTCGAGCTGGGTAAAAAAATTGCGACCAGCAGAGCGATCAAAAATTCAATTTTCATGGTGAAGGGTGGAGGGGGAAACTCTCCGATACTGATGACACTAAATTGAGTAAGCGCAAGTCGGGGCGATACCTCGCTGGTCCGTCCCGCACCCCCCATGTAAAATACCTTTATTTTTCGCTGGTTTTATTCGCACACATGGCTAATAAATAAACCCGCAATACTGCACCCAACAAATACCTACTATGTCCAAAGCCCTCACCAAATCCCAAGTCGCTGCTGCTATCGCTGAAAAGAATGAGCTCAGCAAAAAACAAGCTGTAGCGATTCTCGAAAGCATCGCTCAACTCGCCTACAAGAACGCGAAGAACTCCTTCACGCTTCCTGGTCTCGGTAAGCTTGTTCTCGTTCAGCGCAAAGCTCGCCTCGGTCGCAATCCTGCTACTGGCGAAACTATCCAGATCAAAGCTAAGAAGGTCGTAAAATTCCGCGTAGCGAAAGCTGCGAAGGACGCGATCCTCGGAACTAAGTAATTTTCGAATTACTTTCTTCAAACAGGGGCGCCTCATTGAGGCGCCTCTTTTGTTTTAAGGTCTAAATCATCAGTGATTTTAAACTAAGTGAATCGGTGAAGAGGATTTTCTTGCCCAGCCACCCCGAGATGGAGTGAATGGTCTCTACGCAAGTAGCCCGGGTGGCGAAATGGCAGCCGCAGCGGATTCAAAATCCGCCGCCCCTTAAAGGCATGAAGGTTCGAGTCCTTTCCCGGGCACTTGCGTAATTTAGAAAAATTTTGGAACTACGAAAGTAAGTGACTGAAAAATTTCCAGCTCGGGCCAGCGCCTGCAGCGAGCAGACCAAGAAGCAAGAAGAGCGAAGCGCAGCCACGTTTCGATAAATTTTCTTTGTAGGACAATCCACTCCCCGGTAACCCGACCGTGCCATCGACCCGATCTTTTTTGATATTAAGCGTCGCCCCGGGTCGACCGACCGAAGCAGATACGCCGGTCTTTGAAATATTTATTTTAAAAAACTTCCCCAGCGAGACGACTTTGCGAAATCGAAAATAGCCCATGGTTTGAAAATAAAGATTAAGTACGGGGGATGACCGTTGGCAACACCCCTTGAATAAAAGCGAAAATAAGCGGGAAACCTAGGTTTAGAATTTATGACACAAGTTTGGGAGTCGCTGACTTGCTTTTTTTTAAAACGACACCTATATATACAATTGTTCTTTAATAACACATCACGAGCAAGGGCTGGCCGTCAAACCGCCCCCTTTGCACCAACCGAGCCTTCACCGGCCGCGGTGGTTTTTAGAAACCGAAAGTTTCTAAGATGAGGACCGAAAGGTCACAAATCCTTCCCACTTCTGGGTCGATCGTGATGCGTCGCTTTATCCAAACACGCTATGATCAACACAGATTCATCCTCCCTCCCCACCGTCACTCCGTCACGTCTCTCCTTGCGCGTGAACGCAGAGAACCGCCGTCACCATCTCTGGAATAATAATGGTACGTGGTGGATTCACTACACCCTGCACTTCGCTGATTATACGGCACAGCGGATTCGACGTTCCCTCCGCACATCCGAACTCGAAGAAGCCATCCGTCGTCGAGATGAAATCATCCACGCCTCCTTAGCTCAGCTCAACAACCGCTAAACTATTTCTTCTTCTTATCTTTCTCGGACTTATCTTTTTCGGACTTATCTTTTGAACCTTTATCCTTAGTCCCCTCGTCGGCTGGATAACAGGAACGATCATCTTCCATCGGAAACTTTTTCGCATCACGCAACGCAATCACCCACGGGGGACCCACGTCTTGCGGAGTCAGCACCGTAAAATTACTTAACTCTTTTTTCTCCGACCAATTAGAAGGGAGTGCCTCGATTTTAAATCCTTTCTCGGCGGGGGGATATTTGATTTTTCCGTCTCCCAGAATAACATTACCTTTATAACGATTAGGTTTGGCCGTGATACCGCCCATGGGGGTTTTGCCATCGGGCAAGGATCCTTCGATGACTGCGCCAGGCGTGGTATTAATAAAACGATTATTCATGATATCACAATCTTCCGGCAGAAGAATCATTTGTGAAGCCGGCCAATTTTTTTTATAATCCGAAGCGATTTGCAAACAACTGCCCTTCACATTGGCGATGATGTTATTGGCTAACATGAGTTTTTTAACCTGGGGATACGACGTTACGTTACCGTCGGTATTTTTAGTACTCGCCGCCCGGTCTTTAACGTGAGGCTCATACCCAGGCGTCAAAGCGCTACCAATATATTCCCCCGCCGATACGCGAATTCCATATTCCGTACCCGAGACATAGTTTTGGATCACGGTGTTGTTGGCACCCGACATCCGAAGGCCTTGAGCTTGTTTAGCGCCCTGGCCCAAGATGACATTACCTTTGATGAGGTTATTAGAGCCGCGTCGGATATTAATACACCCAGCCGTAGCAATCACCGTATTATTTAAAACCTGATTGTAGTTAGACTTAAGTGAAACGATTTCTGCGCCCTCCCCGTCCGCGTGATCAAACAGATTTCCTTCCACGGTGAAGTAAGCCCCGTCCTTACCCTTCTCATCAAATTTACCCGAGCCCCACACACGAATATTCTCCCGCCCATTCAGTACTAGATAGGGGATATTTTTAAAATACGAAAACTTCACCGCATTGTAGCGACTTTCATCAATCGCATTACCGACGAGGGGTTGCTTGTTATTTTTCCCTTTGAAGTAGCAGCGCTCCACCGTGTTGTTACTTCCCGTGAAAAACACCCAGTAGTAGGAGATCTTAAAATCGGATGGATTGTAATCCACCATCGCCGTATTTCTCAAGACGCCGTGATGGGAATTAAATCTGATTACTGAATTTTCATCACCCTCCCCTGGGTTAATCGATCCTTGGTAAAAGAATAAGCCATCGACGACCGTGTATGGAAAATTAAAATCGCAGTTGGATGAGCCGTTTAAAATAACTTCTCCAGGCACTTTGGCTTTGACGGTGAGGGGACGACTCTCCGTTCCCCCACGAGCGAATTTGATATCGATATTCGAATAGGTACCGCTTTCGACTAAAACCACATCACCACTCCCTGCCGCACTCAAGGCGGCTTTAAATTGAATATCATTTTTAACGACAATCTCACGAGCCGACAAAGTCGTGGCAAAAAATAACACACAGAAAATGGATCGGAACTTGGGTGACATCCTAGTAGTCAATTAAACCCCTAAAGGTTGGGTAAGTTGAAGTTAACTCAATCTTAAAGCCCGGGCGCATTCTACCGTAAAGTGGTGATACTCCAGAGAATCTCGCATGTCGGCGCGGCGGGGTCGCGGCAATGGATTGCGTAATTCCTTGATAATTTTCGCCGGGTGTCCGCCTAAAATAAAGATGCGGTCCGCCAAATAAGCGGCCTCATGCACGCTATGCGTCACATGCAGTGCAGTGAAATGAAGCGTCTGATGTAAATTTACCAGCGTATCGTTTAGTTGGTTACGCGTCATTTCATCCAAGGCCCCACTGGGCTCGTCCAATAAAAGTAAGGCGGGAGACAGGGCGAGGGCTCGGGCGAGCGAAACACGCATCCGCATACCGCCCGACAGTTGATCGGGGTAAGATTTTTCTTTGCCCTCTAATCCGACCATCGCCAAAAGCCGCTGACTTTGTTCAGAAATTTTTTCGGCAATCTCCCCACGCAGGATCATCGGCAATTCGACATTTTCTTGAGCGTTGAGCCAGGGTAAGAGGGTGTGTTCCTGAAAAACAAAACCCTGCTCCTGGGCCGCGCAGTGATAGTGTCCGGCGGATAAAGGTTGGAGTTGAGCAGCGACTTTTAGGAGGGTCGACTTACCACAGCCCGACGGACCGAGGATAGAAATGAATTCACCCGCCTGCACGGACAACGAAAGTGATTCTAAAATTTTTTGGTCTCCAAAAGAAACCTCGGCCTCTACCCATTCAAGATAAGGCGTCATCGGGAAATTTAGAAGCGTGCGCCCACGCGGGCAGCTAAGCCGAGTCGCTTGCTGGTTTGAAAGACCGCCTGCTTTTCACCATCGTGACTATAAGTGTAGCGACTGAAAGGCGTCCACTCCACCGCTCCACGGACGAACCAGGTGCCCGAGCTTTCCAGAAACTGGGTAATGCCAACGCGCGCCACTGCTTCACCGATGGCGACGGCGCGACTGCCGTAAGCCGCATCCGCTAATTGGAAACTTAAAGTTTCATAGGCAAAAGTGAAATCCAGAGTGGTCGATTTATCATCCGTTAAAAAGTTCCGAACAATTAAACCATTTTGTAAGCCATTCACGCGCAGTTCGACTTCGGCGTAACGGCAGGGAGACCAAATTAATTTGATATAGGGAATAAGCAGAAGGCTGTTTTCAAAACGATCTTCGAGTAATAAACCGATTGATATATCCGTTTCCGCATCAGGTCTCCAGCGAGCCGCACCACCGAGGCCCCAGCGAAATCCATCGGACATACTCAGCGAATCCTCTTTCGCTGATTCCAAAGCGTAAATAATTTGCACCGCATATTTTTCATTCCAGTTCCACTGCTTGTAGCCCGTAATCATTAAATCGCTGGTCTTACCAAACTGACGATCGGAGGAGGCGAGGGCTCCGGAAAAATCATGCGTGTAATTATAGTATTCTAAATCGATGACGCTGTCTTCGGTTTTATAAATCGCTTCGATGCCTGAGCGACTCCGACCATAGCTACCTGCCATGGTTGAATGCGAAACGTCTTGTTTCGACTGATTCTGCCAATCCAACATCACTATCCAGGGCTTAGATGGGGCCACTTCGGCGGCAACTAAGGGCGAACTAATTGTACAAATTACAGCAAGTTGTCGTATTTTAGTCAGCATTAGTATTAAGATTTATTTATTTATCTTAAATTCATTCGAAAGCAAGTGGGTTAGTGGGGGTGCTTAAAATTTGGCACAATGTTTGCTTAATAAAAAGCATGATGCTTATTTTTGCTACCACCTCTACTGTGAACGCCGGAGACAACGCCTGGGTACTCGTCAGTGCCGCGCTCGTTTTAGTCATGTGCATTCCTGGACTCTTCCTGTTTTACGGCGGACTCGTTCGGAGCAAAAACGTTTTGTCGATTGCCGCACAATGTCTGGCACTCACGGCGATGGGGATACTCATGTGGTGGGGCTTCGGTTACAGCTTGGTCTTTGGTAAATCGCTCGCGGGATCGAGCCTCGGTCACATTTTTGGTGGCACTGAACATTTTGGTTTCGCGGGTATCGGGGCAGGTGCGAGTAATTACGACGGAAGAATATCGTCGGGCGCTTTTGCGATCTTTCAAGCGATGTTCGCAGCCATCACGCCTGCGTTAATCATCGGTGCTGTCGCTGAGCGTATGAAATTTTCTGCGGTCATGTTATTTTCAGCACTCTGGACGCTTCTCGTTTATTATCCAATGGCTCACGCCGTGTGGGGTCAGTCGGGAGATTTTTCTGGAATCGCTAACGCGCAATCCACTTTCAAAGCCATCGACTTCGCAGGCGGAATCGTGGTGCACATGACTTCAGGTTGGTCGGCACTCATTCTTTGTATGATTGTCGGTCCGCGCGAAGGCTTTGGTAAACGTGCGATGCCTCCGCATAGTATGGTCTTATGTGTACTCGGCACAGGCTTACTTTGGGCAGGCTGGTATGGCTTTAATGCAGGTTCCGCCCTCGCCGCCGACGGCATTGCCGTACAATCATTTTTAACCACCACACTCGGTGCAGCGGCCGCGACACTGTCATGGGCCGTCGTAGAAATTTTTCATCGCGGCAAACCATCGGTCCTCGGATTATGCTCGGGCGCAATCGCCGGATTGGCCACGATCACGAACGCTGCTGGATTCGTCAGCACAGGTTCCGCCGTAGTTATCGGAGTAATCGCGGGCGCACTTTCTTACGCAGCTTGCTCGTACCTAAAAAATAAATTGAAATATGATGACGCGTTAGACACCTTCGGCGTGCATGGAGTCGGGGGAACCATCGGCGCAATGGCTACGGCTCTACTCGTTTCGCCACAAATAAATCCAGCGACGGAAGGAATCGTATCATCCGTGATCCAAGGTCAGTTAGTCGCGATGGGTGTATGCATTCTTCTATCTGTAGTCGCCACGGCTCTTATTGCTAAACTCGTTCAAAAAACGATTGGCCTGAGACCCAGCGAAGAAGAAGAAGCGCAGGGACTTGATATCGCGGACCACGGCGAAGAAGGCTATAATCACGGTTAATAATTAAACGGTAAGCGACGGCAGCCCAGTCTGGTGGGTTATAAACCCACGATTTGCTTGAAAAGTGACAGGCTTTTTTGAGCTTTAAGTTTAATTTTAATCAAAATGAGCGGTTCGGCATTATCCTAGCCACTTGGCACAACCATTGCGATTAGGGACATGCCATGAAAACATTATTAAGATCATTAACCCTCCTCGCTCTTGCGGCCCTACCCTACTGGGCCCACGCAGCTGAACCCTCAACACCTCCACCTGCGCCTTCATTAGAACAGCGCGTTGCTGGTCTCGAAGCCTACCTCGGCAACGGCGATCCTTCTGCACCTTTAAAAGATGCCAAGGGTACCGTCACCGTTGCATTAACCCCTGCCGCCCAGACCGCCGGTCCTGGTCACAACGGATTCATGATGATCTGTGCTGCGCTGGTTTTATTCATGACCTTGCCTGGTCTCTTCCTTTTCTACGGCGGTTTAGTGCGTAGCAAAAATGTTCTCTCGGTCATTGCGCAGTGCTTTGGTTTAGCTGGACTCGTCGCCATTCTCTGGTGGGCAGTCGGTTATTCTTTTGTCTTCGGCAAGAGCTTTGCCGGAACTCCCTTAGGTGTCATCTTCGGTGGTAGCGAATTCTTCTTCTTAAACGGAGTAAACGCTCTACCTAATACGGACTACGCTTATTGGACCTCCCAAAACGTATTCGCGATGTATCAATTGATGTTCGCGATCATCACTCCTGCTCTGATTGTCGGTGCAATTGCTGAACGGATGAAGTTCTCCGCTCTCATGCTCTTCATGACTGGCTGGATGTTCCTCGTCTACTTCCCTATGGCACACGCAATCTGGGGTATCACTGGCGAAATGAACGGAGTTTGGAATGCTGCTGCATCGATCAAAGCCATCGACTTCGCAGGTGGTACTGTCGTTCACATGACTTCTGGTTGGTCCGCACTCCTCTTGTGTATTATTCTCGGACCTCGGATTGGTTTCGGCAAGAAAGCCCTGACTCCACACAGCATGGTTCTCTGTGCAATCGGTACCGGAATGCTCTGGGTAGGTTGGTACGGTTTCAACGCTGGTTCAGCGCTCGCTGCTGACGGTGTTGCCGCTCAAGCCTTCATGACCACCACACTCGCTGCTGCGGTCGCTGCGTTCACTTGGGCTGCTCTTGAATGGATTCTCCGCGGTCACGCTTCCGTACTCGGCTTCTGCTCGGGTGCTGTTGCGGGTCTCGTTGTCGTCACTCCTGCTGCTGGTTTCGTCACCGCTAACGGTGCGATGCTCATCGGTGTTCTCGCCGGTGTTGTTCCCTTCCTCGCCGTAGTTTACCTCAAAGCTAAACTCGGTTACGATGACGCGCTCGATACCTTCGGCATTCACGCAGTCGGTGGTACCTTAGGTGCTATCTTGACTGGCGTTCTCGCAACTGCCGACGTTAACGGTAACCTTAATCTCAACCTAAAAGATATCGTAGGTAACACTCTGCTCACCGAACAGTTCAAAGCAATCGGCGTAACCCTGGTGCTCTCCATTGTTGCTACCGTAGTTCTCGCTTACGTGGTGAAGGCTCTCATCGGCCTCCGCCCCACTGAAGAAGCAGAAGCACGTGGCTTGGACATCACCGATCACGGTGAAGAAGGTTACAATTATAACTCCTAATTTAATCTTAGGATTATAAACCACAGAGGCCGCTCAGCAATGAGCGGCCTTTTTATTGGCCCACTCCCCCACTCCCCTCTCGGGGTCTAAAGAATCAGAAACCCCTCAATGTCATAATGATATTGCCATTTTGGTAATGCTGACAGTAGACTGTCTTTAATTAATCCAAGCCATGTTAAAGCCATCAGCCATTCTTAATGACGACGAGTTTATGGGCACAGCCGAAGAGCTCGCCGACTTCGTCTCCAATAAACTGGTCGAACTGGGCTTCGGCGCCCAACACAACACGAGCGAACGCCTCGTCCGCTTCTACGTCTACCAAGGCATCATCAGCAAGGCCGACCGTGCCCTGGACGATCGCCGCAAGGCCAACTTCGGTTCCACGCAGGTCCGCCAACTTCTTTTAGCCCGACTGCTCTCCGAGCGCGGCTGGGATCTCGATCGGATTAAATCCCTCTTAGTCGACAATAGTTCTGCCCATAAATTAAATAGTCTCATCGATAGTTTAGCCACGCCCACCGAGGCAGAAAAGCTCCTCTTCAAAACTAAAAGCACTTCGTTTGATAAGTTCAAGGATTTCAAACCGGCACCAAACAGATCACAGAGACCTAGTCGGAATAGTATGGTTGGAGAAATTGTGGAGTATTCAATTGGATCTGATTCCAGTATTGAATCTGATTACAGCCCCCGAAAAATCAGCCCCTCGCGCGAAGCGCAAAAAATACGCGATGTCTCGGAGTCCAGAAGCCCAGCCGAGGCCCTGAAAAATTTCGTTAAAAAGGAACTCATGCGCGACGACTTGAGCCCCGAAGCTAAAGAGCTTTTCTTACAGTTGCTGGCCTTCAATCCCACCGTCCGAGGCGATGAACCGAAGCGCGAACGCTGGAGCCGCCTACGCCTTAACCATTGGTGTGAAATCCACCTAAACATCGACGGTAAGCCCTCATTAAAAGAATCTGAAATAAATCAACTAGTCGAAAAGTTCCGTAACTCTCTCATTTAAAGTGCCTTACAAAATACTGACAGTTGCAAATTAGTGTTAATTATAAAATAGTTACTCTGCAGGTGTTGACATTTAATAGGTTGCGTGTTATGTTTCGGGTCCTTCCCAAACTCCATGCTACAACCTACTATCGAAATACTGCCCTTGAAAAAGGGTTTTCTCCGTGCCGCTGCCGATGCGACTTATGCGCTCGTTCGCATCGTCGCTCCTGAAGCTCCTGCTTCTACTGAATCCGTCGTCCGCACTCCGCTCGACATCGCCCTCGTGATTGATCGCTCCGGTTCCATGAGCGGCCAACCTCTCGGGACTGCCAAAGAATGCGCCGTACGCATCGTCAAGGGCCTGCGTCCTGACGATCGCATCTCCATCGTTACGTTCGATGATGAAATCAATATCGTACAAGCGCTCACCGCCGTGGGAGATGCCAAAGACATCGAAGCACGCGTTCGTTCCATTCAATCTGGAGGCTCGACGAATTTATTCGGAGGCTGGGAAGAAGGCGCGAAACAGTTAGCACCCTTCATAAAGAAGGATCGTATTGCACGTGTCATTCTTCTGAGTGATGGACAAGCAAACCAGGGCCTGATCAATGAAAGCGAAATTTTTACGCACGTCTCAAAATTAGCCGGTACGGGTATTACCACCTCGACGATTGGCCTCGGACATGACTTTAATGAGTCGCTTCTCGCAGGTATGGCGAAGAGTGGAGAAGGTGTCGCTAATTTCGGTCAAAAACCGGAAGATCTGGATGAAGCTTTCGAACAACAATTCGCGATTCTCTCGAACACCTTCCTGCGCCAAGTCGAAATCAAGATTCAAGGCGGCAGCGATGTAAAAGCACGCCTGGTTGGTGAAATCTTAGAAGATACAATCAGCAGCACACGTAAGCTCGGTAACTTATCCTGGAATACTGCACTGGTCGCGGTGGTCGAAATTAAAATCGGACAGAATGCCAAACCCGATGAGTTGTTTGCGGTGAACTTCACCGCACAAACGAAAGAAGGCGAAACGGTAAAGTTTGGTCCTCAGGTCTTCAGTCTACCCGAAGTGGATCTCACCACCTACGCGTCGCTTGTATCCGATAACAACGTGTTAGCAGGCGTCAGCGAAGCGAGTGTTTCCGAGAAACTTGAGAAGGTCGAAGACCTCCTCCGTCGTCACAAACTCAAAGAAGCTAAAGAGTTGTTTGCCGAAATCGAAAACCATGCAGACCTGACCAGCTGGGCAAAACAAAAAATCGCCTATCTCAAAGACATGCTTGATGAAGATGCAGTCATGGCGATGAAGGAAATACGCTATGGTCGATCTGACATGGTGCGCTCAGCACGTGCTAGAGCCGCTAAAGAAATGGCCGAGTCAGTGAATGAGTGCACGATGAATTTAGAGCCATTGGTGATTCGCCGTAAGATTATCTCAGGACGCAGCGCTCAACGCCAGAATCCGACCACCCCTCCTCCTGCCACGCCCGACGCTAATAACGGACAAGCCTAAGCGGTTCTAAGTAGAATTCAGGATAAAGCCCGATGGATTCAAAATTCATCGGGCTTTTTGTTGCCCGAATTAAATCGACCCTCAATCTGGCAGAGAGCTCCCCATGTCCCGCGCCCTTCGTATTAGTTTAATCGTACTCGGAAGTATTGTTCTACCACTCGGCTTAGTCGTACTTTATATTGATTCGGAATTAAAATCCGAACCTCTCGGTAAACGCGTCGCCGTTTTACTCGCTGATGCAAAAATCAAAGGAGGTATCACCAAAGTCCAAGCCGCCCTTGACGGAACTTTCAGCGCCGAAGGCGTCGATCTCACCCTTGAAAACGGTACCCAAATTAAAGTCGCGGCCCTCGATGGAAAATTAAATATTTTATCCACTGTCTTGGGCACACTGACTTTAGATAAAATCGAGATTAAAAATATCGAGGTCGACCTCTCCCACCCCGTCCAAATCGCCGGACCCAAAGTTCCTGAAAGTAACAACGCCTCAAAACTACCGAAATTTACTATTGGCGCATATGCTATCACCGGTCGTGCGACCCTCGCTGATGATTATTTAGTCCGATTCAGTGTCCGTGGTGATTCATTTGATTCAGCCGGACGCATTGATCTACGGGCAGGTATCGCGTGGCCTGGATTTACCATCGGAACGAATAAAACTTCTCCCCGCGCCGAAATCACTTTGAAGGCCGACCTACAAAGACCGCTCGGCGGCGACGGTACCCGCATCGATCGTTTGCTCAAAGATTTCCGCAGCATTGATTTACAGTGTATTGCGAAAGACGATAGCCCACTCAATGCGGGAAGTATGACGCTCAATTTAATCGGAGCCCGTGATAAAGATAGTAAACTCATTCTCAACGGCACACTGCGCGACAGCTATCAAAACACTGCCGCTCAATTAAATCTCACCGAACTCGGTGGTAAAATCAATGGCACCGCGCAATTCAGTCTCGATCCGAAAAAATTGGGCGTCCTGAGCGACAATCTACCGGCTTGTGCCATCTCGGGAAAACTCGAAGCCGAACTGGATGCACTCAGTGGCCAGTGGTATGTAAAAACCGATAGCAATTTAGCTTGGTCGAATCTTTCACGTTATTCAAAAGCTATTAAAAATAATACCAAATCGGAATGGAATATTAAAGCCGAAGCGAAAAAGAGTGAAGAGGGTCTGACCATTCAGAATTTAGCCATCGAGGGCAATGGAATCAGCTTAAGTTTAGTGCAGCCCTTATCCTGGAAACCGGGTCAGGAAATTAAGGATACGAAATTAAACTGCGTCGCCCGCCAAGCGCCTCTGATTTCACTTAATCCACTCTTAGCATCGATGAATTTAGCGGTGATTGAAGGACAGTGGTCGGGCGAAGCTGAAATCAGTTTAGTTAAAGGGGAACCACAGATTAAAACCATTCTGACTCATCGCTTTGAAAATCTGACCATCGAACGGAATGGAAAAATTCTCGTTCAAGGAATCAACGTCGACCTTCCGTTGCGCGCCGAAGGCACCACGATCTTTTTCTCACCGCTCAAAGTGAGCTGTCCCAGCGGCGTCATCGCCTCCGGCGAAGCCTCGATAAACTACAGCCCAGACGGCAGTGGATCGGCGAATGGAAATCTGAATATTGGTATCGCAGAATTAGCAAGCCAACCAGGCTGGGAGGATTTACCAGCGGATAAATTACAAGGGATCCGTGCAGTGACCCAGTTCCAAGTGGGCCTCGATGCGAAACAAACTATTACCGTTAAAAAACTGGAATCACGAATCATCCGTCAGAACTTAGAATTACTGCAGGTCAAACTTCGCCAGCCCTACGCACTGAATGGATCCAAGCCAACGGGCGTGCTCTTAGAACTTACGGCAACGAAGTTACCCCTCGAATCCTTAGGCGCACTTGTCCCTGGCTTAAGTATTTCGGGCAGTCTCGATAAAGCCGAACTCGTAGCGGGCTTTAAAGCCGATGGCTTATTTATCCGCACCGAGGGATCGCCGGTTTTATTTGTTGATACCACCGTCGGCTGGAAAAATAAAATCTGGGTGAAGCGCTGCGATTTAGCAGCGTCGGTTGATTTATTCTTCGGAGAGAAAAGTAGCACCATGAATTTCACCCGCGCTACTTTGAAAAACCGGACGAGGACTTTAGCGGAAGGCGATTGTACGATTGGACTTGGCTCAGGCAGCACGTCGTTAAATCTTACCGGCAACTTAGGGGCCATCGCCGAACAACCTTTTGGTGAAGCCATCTCAAATATCGCCACCGGCAATTACCAAGTAAAAGCGAACCTCGTTAACGGCGGAGAAATATCAACCACCGCCAAAGTGACTGATTTGAGTTTCAAGGATCGGCCTGCAAAAATTAAGAATGTCGCGTTCGTGGGCCAGTGTACGCCGAGCTCCGATGGCTTAACCGC
>SIAU01000022.1 GCA_009691685.1 Opitutales bacterium | reverse complement strand
GTCGTGCCCCTACCTGTGAAACAAAAAGGACGTCACTGAGTGACGTCCTTTAACTTAGAGGCGATTGCCTGCGGTGCTTACTTCTTAAGTTTCGCGCAGAAGCGGGCGAGGCGCTCGAGGCCCTGGGCGATGACTTGGTCGGAGGTCGCATAGCTCATACGGATGTAACCTTCGGAACCGAAAGCGGAGCCGGGGACAACGGCCATGAGTTCTTCTTCGAGTAAGCGATCAGCGAATTGAACTGAGGTGAGACCAAACGACTTAATATTTGGGAAAAGATAGAATGCGCCTTGGGAGCGGTAGCAGGTTAAACCTGGGATAGCGTTTAATCCGGCGAGCAAGTTGAGGCGACGACGGTCGAAGGCTTTGCACATTTCGGCGAGCGAGGCTTTGGCTTTGTCGGGATGTTGATGAACCGCCAACGCACCAAACTGAGCGAAGGTCGTCGCGTTAGAAGAAATTTGGCTTTGTAAATCAGCCACCGCAGCGGCGAGGGCTTTGTCACTCGCTACTAAAGTACCTAAGCGCCAACCGGTCATCGAATAACTCTTAGCATAACCAGAAACGGTAATCGTGAGACGAGCCGCTTCGGGTGAAAAGGTTGCTGGGCTACAAGTGGTTTGATTATCGTAGACGAGGTTTTCGTAAATTTCGTCGGACATGATCCAGACATTGGCTTTAACACAAATCGCGACGAGCGCTTCTAATTCTCCACGAGAGTAAACTGCGCCGGTTGGATTGGATGGGCTGTTAAGAACCACCATGCGAGTCTTTGGAGTAATCGCAGCGGAAAGTTGTGAAGGGGTAACTTTAAATCCGGTGACGTCTTCAGCGTTGATAAATATAGGAACTCCACCCGCGAGTTTGACCATCTCAGGATAGCTCACCCAGAAAGGTGCGGGGATAACCACTTCATCGCCTGGGCTAATGGTGGCGAGAATCGCGAGGTAGCAGGACATCTTACCGCCTGGGCTGACGACGACGTTGGCATCGGCGATTCCGGTAAAGCCGCGACGGGTATAGTCTTCAGCAATCGCTTTACGTAAGGCGGGAATGCCTGGAGTAGGCGCGTACTTAGTCTGGCCATCAGCGAGCGCCTTAGCGCACGCGTCTTTGATGAACTGGGGAGTATCGAAGTCAGGCTCACCCACACCGAAGCCGACTACATCTTTGCCGGCGGCCTTGAGGGCCTTGGCCTTGGCATCGACTGCGAGCGTTGGCGAAGGGGCGACATTACGGGCCCAAGAAGAAAGCGAGGCTAGGTTGGACATAAGAGCGACATCGGGAAAGCAATGGGAAGAAGCCCCGATGGCAAGAAAGAGTTAACTGACCCCTACCAAAACCTAAATATCGATAACATCAGACCCATCAGACTTCTTAGAGGCGGTGTTGGAAGGTCCCTTGGGTCCCATAGCCACAAAACTCGCCGAAGCGTTCAGCGAAATGAGGTAAGCGCTCACCGAGATCGTCAATGTAGCTAATGACCAGTTAACTAAGGTAATTCCAAGCACCTTACAGCTTAGATAAAGAACAATACTGTTTGCAAAGAACAGCACCACATACCTCGCGATTAAATCAAAAACTGTCTTCGAAAGTCCCAATGAAATTATAAAAGGCAGAGAAAATAGGAGTAAAAAAACCTGAATCAGTGGACGAATAATAATATTAAATAAACCGAGCCAAAATGTTAAATACGCTATGTCCCAATTACTCGCGATTTGAATATAACCAAGACGACTAGCAATTAAAATTGAAATCGGTAAGGCAAACAGGCGCAAGATAGCGAAGAGACAACCCAATAAAATCATAACTTATGCTACCCAGATTTACCTACTGGGTAAAGTTCAATCCTTAGCGCGCGTGGCGAATATCTTCACCGGACAGAATAAAAATAACCTGTTCGGAGATATTTTTACTATGATCACCGATGCGTTCTAAAGCTTTAGAAATGAAGATAAGCTCAACGTTGGAGGCCGAAACCTTGACGGTATCGCCCGAATGACCGAAAAGCGCTTCGTAGTTTTTACGGTTCAGTAGATCGATTTCAGCGTCGCGTGTGATGACGAGTTTGGCTTTGGCGAGATCACCCTCCACAAAACCGTCTAAGGCCAAGCGAAGAACTTCAATGGCGATGCGACCTTCTTCAGGTACATGCAGTAAATTTTTGAGGGGTCCGCGTTGAGAAATCACTAAAATACGTTTAGCGATCACTGAAGCCTCGTCGGCAATCCGTTCTAAATCATGTCCGATATCACGAGCAGCTAATAAGAGACGTACATCACTACCCATCGGACCAAAGAGTGTGAGGTAGCGCATGATTTCACGGTCGACCTGTTTTTCTAAATCATCAACCGCATCATCCATACCGCGAACTTGGAGTGCCAACTTGTCGTCGCCCGTTTCCAATGCTTGCATGACGAGACGCGTCATATCAATCGAGCGCTCACCCATGAGAATTAAGTCATCACGGAGTTGACGGAGTTCGTCATGGAAGAATCGTTGCATAGGTATAGTTTGTTATAAAAATAATTAGAACTCAACCAAAACGACCAGAAATGTAGGCCTCGGTTTGAGCTTGGCCTGGGTTCATGAAAATCTTCTCGGTCGTATCGTACTCAATGAGTTTACCCAAGTAGAAGAAAGCGGTACGGTCCGACACGCGAGCGGCCTGCTGCATCGAGTGAGTCACAATCACGATGGTGAATTGGGTTTTGAGTTCATGAATCAATTCCTCAATTTTGCCCGTCGCAATGGGGTCGAGCGCCGAGCAAGGCTCGTCCATGAGGAGGATTTCTGGGCGATTGGCGATGGCCCGAGCGATACAGAGACGTTGCATCTGGCCGCCCGAAAGTCCGAGGGCGTTGTCATTCAAACGATCCTTAACTTCGTCCCAGAGGGCCGCTTTACGCAGTGAAGTTTCGCAAGCCTCATCGAGGACGGCACGGTTATTGACGCCCATGACGCGGAGTGCAAAAACCACGTTTTCGTAAATAGACTTAGGAAAAGGGTTGGATTTTTGGAAAACCATACCCACACGACGACGCAGCGAAATAACCTCAAGACCTGGGTCATAGATAGATTGTCCCTTAATCGCGATATCTCCTTCGTGACTAATACCATCTACCAAATCATTCATGCGATTAAGATTTCGTAAGAGCGTGGATTTACCACAGCCCGATGGACCAATAAAGGCAACGACCTGACGTTCAGGAATGTCGAAGGTCATCGACTCGAGGGCCTTCTTGTCTCCGTACCAAAAACCAAAGTTCTTGATACTAATAAAGTCTGGTCGACCGGTTGTATCGGCGACTGGACGAGGTTGAATGCGAGCGTTACTCATGGCGTTATAGAATTAGAAGGAGGCACCCTTGAAGCGGGCGCGGAGTCGATTGCGAATGGTGATGGCACCGAGATTCAAGCAGACGACTAAGATAATGAGGAGCAAGGTTGTTGCGAAAACCATTGGGCGAGCCGCATCGGAATCAGGCGACTGGAATCCTAAATCGTAAATATGGAAACCGAGGTGCATGAACTTGCGATCGAGGTGAAGGAAAGGAGCTAAGCCATCAATCGGCAAGGTGGGAGCGAGTTTCACCACACCGACAATCATCAGTGGTGCAACCTCCCCTGCCCCACGAGCCATCGCTAAAATGACGCCGGTTAAAATACCAGGAGCCGACGCAGGTAATAAAATATCGCGGATGGTTTGCCACTTAGAAGCACCCGCTGCGAGCGACGCTTCACGCATACCACGAGGCACAGCCGATAAAGCTTCTTCTGTCGCCACAATCACCACAGGTAAAGTCATCAGAGCCAGCGTCAATGAACACCATAATAAACCACCAGTGCCAAAGACAGGAGTGTTGTTATTGTACTTCAATTGATCTGAGAAAAAGAGTTGGTCGATGGTGCCACCAAGAACATAGACGAAGAAACCAAGGCCAAAAACACCGAAGACGATGGAAGGAACACCCGCTAAATTATTAACGCAAATGCGGACGACGCGTAAGACGGTGCCATCTTTCGCATACTCCTTTAAATAAATCGCCGCAATGACACCGACTGGCGTCACCAGTAAACTCATAAACACCGTCATCACCAGGGTACCGAAAATCGCAGGCATTAAACCCCCTTCGGTATTCGCCTCGCGTGGGGCATCGAATAAAAATTCGTGCATCCGACTAAACATTAAACCGATACGATCCATGGTGGTCATCCGATTGGGCTCCCAGGCTCGCACAATGCCCGCAAAGGGAATGATGACGGAGCGACCTTTGGCATCAACCCCTTCAAGCTGTGCCCGGGCGGTAAGTTTCGAAATTTCGTCAGCCTCTTTCTTTAGTTCAGCAAATTTTGTATCAAGAGTTTTTAATTTATCCGTCAGGACTACCGTGGGCTCTTGGCGATCTTCGGCGCGTCGTAATGAGATCCGCGTCTCTTCCATTTCCGCATTCACGAGGCCGATTTTATTCTGGTTAATATCTAAAACACGCTCGCGAATCTCGGAGGCATGTTCCACTTCGGCCCGAATCATGGCAAAGGCGGTTGCATCCATGGCGTGTGGTTTTCCTGCGGCATCGACAATCGTTTTGGGCGTAATAAAGGCTGGGCCATTTTCCATTCTCTCTAAACCCAGTGTTTCAGGAACGATTTTTTCTTCTATGATATTCAGCTCATCGACCCAAACGTAAGAGGTGCTATTTAATTCACGCAGACCGATTTGATATTGGCGCTCGTATTGCGGATCCGAGGCAGGTGAATTAGGACGGACACGACGCTGGACAAATTGACCCACAATTTCACTCCCATCTTTAAATTTTACGGTCGGCACTGGCGGTGCCCAGAATACGGAGAAACCATTAATTAAAACGAGGCCGAGCAGTCCCGCGACCATCGATAGACCAATCAAAAGTCCCACGCTGGTAAACCAAACCCAAGGCTCTCCTTTCGGCGTAGAATTATCGGAAGATGGAGAGGCCATAATTAGTTCATTTTAAAGCGCTCCCTGAGACGCTGACGAAGAATTTCGGCAAAGGTATTAACAATAAAGGTCAGTGCGAATAAACAACAGGCACCCAAGAAAAGCGCACGGAAGTGAGTTTCACCCGCTGCTGCCTCGGGAAGTTCGACCGCAATATTTGCTGAAAGTGTACGCATACCATTGAACGGATTTGCTTCCATCACGGCAGTATTTCCGGTGGCCATCACCACGATCATCGTTTCGCCGACCGCACGGCCAAAGCCAATCATGATTGCAGAAAGGATTCCGGAAATAGCGGTGGGTACCACGACGGTCCAGACCGTTTGCCAGCGACTTGCCCCGAGGGCTAATGAGCCCGAGATTAGAGAGTTAGGCACATTGGATAAGGCATCTTCAGCAATCGTGAAGACGATAGGGATGACGGCGAAGCCCATCACAAATCCCACGACGAGTGAGTTACGAGCATCGTAACTCAGTCCAGTGCTTTGACGCCACCATTCACGGAAGTCCGAAATATTTTGTCCCGATGCCAAATCTTTCACCGTAAAGAAAGTGGATTCAATGAGGGGCCCCATTTGCCAGGCACCATACGCACACAGCACGATGAAAGGGAAAAGGTAGGCGAATTCCCAACCTGCACCGACACGACGACGAACGGGCTGCGGCAACTTCGACCAAACATAACCGGCCAAAAGTGCACTGGGAGCGAGTATCGCAATCACGCAGAGAATTGGAATTAAATGGGTATCAACGAGTGGGGCGAGCCAGAGGCCAGCGAGGAAGCCGAGCACCACGGAAGGCAATGATGCCATAATCTCCATCAGAGGTTTAATCACATTCTTCCACTCGGGCCGTAAAAAATGGGAAACATAAATCGCGGCTAAGAGAGCAATGGGGATGGCAAATAATAAGGCGTAGAAAGTGCCTTTGACCGTGCCATAAATTAAGGGAACCAGGGAATATTTCGCTTCGAATTCATCCGACCCTGAACTCGATTGCCAAGTGTAATCAGGTGCTTCTGCACCTTCATACCAAATTTTTCCGAAGAAGGTACTCCACGAAGCTTCGGGGTGGTGATCGGTAATGGACCAGCGATAAAGTTTTCCGTCCTCACAAAGTACGGAGAATCGATTATAATTTCTGGAAAAAACCACTTGTTGAATCGGCGAAGCAGGGGCAGCGCCCTCCCAACGGATTGATTCATTCGTCATATTGCGAATTTGCATCCGACCACCGGCCACCGAGAGATAACATTTATTACCCGCCGCTGGGAAAATACCCTGCCCTACTCCCGCGAGTGTTTCGCAATCATGAATTTTGCCCCAGCGACGCAGCAGTTGTCCATCAGCCTGTTTTTGGGGATAAAGTGACCAAACGACTTCTTCATTTTGATTGCCCTGGAATACGACGGATACATTTCCGAAAATAAAACCCGCCGCGGCGATTGTTTGATTTTTCGCCTCACCGAAAGGCTTGAATGACTGCATTAGAGAAAAAGTGTTTTCGCTGTTGTCGTAAACTCTCACTTCACCGGTTTTGCGGATGACTAAAATTGAATCGGCCGTTGAAGGAACTAACACACGTTCTAAATCAGTGACATCAGCGGCGATGGGAAAAGGTTCGCTGACGGTAACCTTGGCTTTGCCACTCAAGCCCTTGCGTTCAACTAAACGGCGCCCCGTGATGACGTCGTGACCGTCTTTTTGTTGACGACTGAGATACAGTTTACCCTCAGGGCCTTTAACACTCCAAGCTTCTAAAATCGGCCCATTCAGTTCGCCGATTTTACCTGCATACTGCAGATCTACAGTCGGCTCGAGCTCACGAATACCATTTTTAGCGAAGGTAATTTTGTAACTGATTTTTAATTCTCTGACACTCCCATCAGCTAATCCCAATAAAACTAAACCGTCGCGTGGATAAGTTTTGATGGCGGTAACTGGGATTGAAACTGCGGGCGTGGTTTGACCCTCAAGCGTGATGGGCGTCGTTTTAAAATCCGCTGTCCAAGTTTTGACCAGTGAGCCATCCTTGGCTTTACGAAACGTAATATTTCCTTTCGTATCGCAACTGAATGGTAATTCTCCGTATTCGTCTTCGCCCCAAGCGACACTGCTCGCTTGCGTGAAATCTACTAGAGTCAGCGGTTCAACTTTAGCCTTCGAGAATAATGGGAAAATTTGGGAGACTAAAAAACCCAACATACCGAAGACTGCGACGACGACGCTAATGCCGCCGAGGCGGATAATGCGCCCCATCCATGAATCAATCAACAGAGTCGACCGACTCACCTGAAATCGAGATTCAGAGAGTTGTTCGGTAGACTTTGATTGATTTTCCTCCATGTAATTTATGCAGAACGGTTGACGGAGGTTAAACTGAACATGGCAGAAAGAACCGCCAATCTAAAAACAGGAGGACCCGAGTCCGTACCCATTGCACTTGATTAACCGGCCAAACGGCGTGGTGGCAATGGGACGGATCGAGACCAAATTACTCAGCGCTGTAATACCTCAAGGAGATGCGGCTTTCGTTAGCAGCATCAGCTGGAAGTGGGAAGTAACCATCTTTGACCGTGATTTCTTGGCCTTGTTTGGAAACTACGTAAGTGATGAATTCGCTGGTGAGCTTGTCCATGTCCTTGTTCGGAGATTTGTTAACATAGACGTAGAGGTAACGAGCTAATGGATAAGTACCATTGAGGCAGTTTTCGTAGGAAGCCTCAACGAAAGATCCGCCATCTTTAGCCGCTAAAGCTAAAGCCTTAACGCCTGATGTTTTGTAACCGATACCGGAGTAACCTACAGCGCTGAGGTCAGAAGCTACACCTTGAACTACGGCTGAAGAGCCCGCTTGTTCTTTTACTGAGCCCTTGTAGTCGCCATTCGATAAGGCTTTTTCCTTAAAGAAACCGTAAGTACCAGAAGCGGAGTTACGACCGAAGACTGAAATAGTTTTGCCTGCGAGATCACCTTTAGCACCGACAGCACCCCAGGTGTCCGCAGATTGACCACCACGTTTACGGGTCGAAGAGAAGATGGAGTCAACTTGAGCGAGGCTCAATCCGTTAACTGAGTTATCTTTGTGAACGAAAACGGCGAGTGCATCAATCGCTACAGCGATCTTGGTAGGCTTGTAACCAAACTTACCGGAGAAGCCTGCAACTTCGCTGGACTTCATTTCGCGGCTCATCGGTCCGAGTTGAGCGGAACCTGAAGTAAGAGCAGTAGGAGCAGTTGAAGAACCTTTACCTTCGATCTGTACGTTGACGTTAGGATATTTAGCTTTGAAACCTTCAGCCCAGAAAGTCATGAGGTTATTCAAGGTGTCAGATCCAACTGAATTTAAATTACCAGAAACACCAGAGGTGACTGCGTAGTCAGGGAGTCCGGCATCAATCGTAGATTTTGATTTCGAAGCATCTTGTGCAGAGAGCACTGAAGTTGCGAAAACTAGGAGAGATAATGATTTGAGTGTTGAGTTCATGAGCGAGGTTGGGTGGAGAGGAACAAATAATAACATTCAATTGTGACGAACCCGTGACGAAAATGTACCACTTGGGCTTAATTTTTAGCCCTATAAACCACTAAAATAGTCTTTTAAATATTCTTTAAAGCGCATTTCGGCAGTATCTAGGGGTAAACCGTGATTGACCAAGGGGTGATTAGACCCCGTTTCCGACAGCCAGGCATTACGAAGTACGACCATACTCTTATAAAGTGGCCTATTTTTGGCACTATCTGAAATCAAGGGGGTATCCTTCACCCAGAACATGCTGGGCGCCAATCCACCCCAAACGGAACGAGCAATCAGACTGTGCCCTTTTTCTGTGGGGTGTACTCCGTCATGAGCAAAAATAAATTTCGGATCCGCACGTTTAGCATTATTATATTCTAGCATTAAAAGTGAATGGACATCAATCACCTGCCAACCCGCTTTGCGCTGGGCGACCATCCACGCCGAATACGCCCGTAAAACTTTTTCATACTCCTTCACTTCGGGAAATTTATCAGCCGCATAGAGCGATGGAGTTAATAAAATAATTTTTGCTCCCGACTTCATACAATCATTTCTTAAATTAATAATTCCGTCTTGGAATGCTTTGAATCGGTTCTCATCTAGCGGTAAATAAAGGCCGTCATTCATTCCGTACTGAGCAATCACCAGTGTCGGTTTATATTCAGCCAAAATTCGAGATAAGCGGTTCTTCAAATGGGGCCGGGTAAAACTACCACCCGCATGCCCCGACTCGGATAAACCCGAAACGGTTTCACTCAACAGTCCCATATTAACAATACTCACTCGGGCATACCCTTTTTGCGCACGTATGGCCGACTCCACTTCGACCACCCAGCCACCATGATAGGTATTATCATCTCCTAAAAAGAGAATGCGTGGCTCCGAGCTATCCGCGTAAAGGGCCGGATGTATCCAAATCAGACAGATAAAAAGTAACCACGGCATGACCTTGACCATGAACGTTTACAAGTGGGAGAGAAAGTGATTTAAATAAAAGTTATTAACGACCAGCCAAAGTCATTAATTACATTCTGGCTGATTTGCGGTTTTTCCTTAAAAAGCTAAATAAATAAGAGTTTGAGTTCACCTATCCACATCAAGGGCGCCCGCACCCATAACCTCAAAAACGTCGAACTGATCATCCCGCGACATCAGTTGACGGTGATTACGGGCGTGAGTGGGTCGGGTAAGTCATCACTCGCATTCGACACCTTACACGCCGAGGGCTCACGACAATATCTAGAATCTCTTTCGGCCAAAGCCCGCGGCCTGCTTGAATCTGTCAATCGTCCCGACATCGATTTCATCAAAGGCCTCTCCCCTGTCATCGCCATCGCTCAACGCACTCAGGGAAATACCAATCCGCGTTCCACCATCGCGACCCTCACCGAAATCGCTGACCACGCTCGGCCTCTCTGGATTTTAGGCGGTCAACGTTTCTGTTTAAAAGATGGTGCCCCGATAAAACAACGTTCACTCGACGATACCCTCCGTAGTTTAGAAAAAATTCCCGCTGGCACCAAAGTCATCATCATCGCACCGGTTAATCACGATCGACCTTCCGTGCTTCTTGAAAATTGCGCCGACCTGAGTCGCCGTGGCTTCACCCGGGTCCGCATCAACAAACAGATCATCACGACCGACGAAGCTGAGGGCGTGCTGAAAGGTCGCGAAAGTTTAACGCTCGAAGTCGTAGTCGATCGCCTCGTTACGGGTGCCGATCAACGCAGTCGTCTCGCCGATTCACTGGAATTAGCTTTTCGCGAAGGACGGCAAAGAGCCATCGTTTTAGCTGAGTCCGCCGACCAAACCTGGAAGGAATATCCGGTGTCTCTAAACTTATCCTGCGAAAAATGCGGCGAGGTCTCCGAGCCATTAGAACCGCGTGCCCTTTCGCATAATCATCCCACGGGTGCCTGTCCTGATTGCGGTGGACTGGGTCGGCAACTTAAATTCCAAGAGGCTCTGTCGATTCCAAACGAAAAACTTTCCATCGATGACGGTGCGGTAAAACCTTGGAAATGTGCTACACGTAAAACTTTAATTCGTCGTAATGCGATTACCCGCGCACTCGCCGAACAATTACCGTTCGACCTCAAAAAACCTTGGTCCGAACTTTCTCCTGAAATAAGAAAAGTATTACTACACGGAGACTCCCAAAGAATTTTTCTACTCCCGCCGAAAAAAGGTCGCAAATTGGTTGAATCAAAATGGGAAGGGATGTTCGCCGAACTAGCCGAAGCTTTTCGCACGACCACGGGTGAGTCTCTCCGTCAGCGACTCTTGCAATTCCAATCGGGCTCGACCTGCACCACTTGCCACGGACAACGTCTAAACCCTGCCGCCCTCTCCCTCAAACTCGCAGGAAAAAACATCGCGGACTTTTTAGCGCTCACCATTCCCGAAGCTTTAGGTTTCACGCAAAAACTTTCTGAGTTAGATTCAGTAAAAAGTCTCGAGGAAGCCCGACGTGGACTCGAACAACGGCTTACATTTTTAAATGATGCTGGGCTGACTTACCTCACCCTTAATCGAGAAATTAATTCGCTCTCGGGTGGTGAAGGTCAACGAGTTCGCCTCGCCACTCAACTGGGGCTGGGGCTGGTGGGCGTCACCTACGTTCTCGATGAACCGAGTATCGGACTTCACCCATCAGATCACAGCCGCCTGATTAAATCACTCCACGGATTGCGCGATCTCGACAACACCTTGGTGGTTGTTGAACACGATCGCGATATGATGCTGGCCGCAGATCACTTAGTAGAAATGGGCCCGGGAGCAGGTATTGACGGGGGTAAAGTCATCTTCGAAGGTACCCCTGATGAGTGTAAAAAACACCCCACCTCACGAACGGGAGCTTATCTCTCGGGCCGTGCTACCTTAGATAAAATTATTCAACGTAAGCCCGTCGGCAAAGAGTACATCACCGTTAAAAACGCAAAGGAAAATAATTTAAAAAATATAACAGTTAAATTCCCGATTGGAAATATTACGGCGGTCTGTGGCGTTTCGGGTTCAGGAAAAAGTACCCTCGCTATCGATATTTTATCGGCGGTGGCCGCACGGAAAATTAATGGGGCGAAACTGATCCCCGGAGTTTACGGAGGAATTGAAGGACTCGAAAAGATTAATGCGTTCACCGCCGTCGACCAAGAACCGATCGGACGAAGTCCACGTTCCAATCCTGCGACCTTCACAGGTATTATGGATTTAATGCGCGAACTATGGTCATCACTCCCGTTGGCGAAAGTACGTGGTTACAATGCTGGACGTTTCAGTTTTAATGTTCGCGGCGGACGTTGTGAAACTTGTACTGGTGAAGGATTCGTCGCACTCGATATGCAATTCCTCGGCGAAACTTTTGTGGAATGTCCGAGTTGTGCCGGTCGCCGATTCAATCGTGAAACGCTCGAAGTGCGCTTCAAAGGTTTAAATATTTCCGACGCTCTAAAACTCTCGGTCAAAGAAGCGGTTGAAGTCTTCAAAGCCCAACCCCGCTTAGCTGAAAAGCTTCGCACCCTCGAAGAAGTCGGACTCGGCTATTTAAAATTAGGTCAGGCCGCCAACACCCTTTCCGGCGGTGAAGCCCAACGCTTAAAGTTAGCGTCCGAACTCTCCCGTCGCGATCACTCGGGTCGCCTCTACGTACTCGATGAGCCGACGACTGGATTGCACTGGGACGATATCGCCAAACTCTTAAAACTTTTAGGAAGACTGCGGGATGCCGGCGCCACGCTGATTGTTATCGAACATCAATCCGATGTTATTTTAGCAGCAGATTGGGCGATTGAACTAGGGCCCGAGGGAGGCAAAGAAGGCGGACACATTATTTTTGAAGGCCAGCCTGAAGATCTCAAAAAGACCAAAGAGTCACCGACCGGTCGGGCCTTAAAAAATTAAAGAGACTTTTGGATGATATTCCCGACGATATTGATTCGGGAAATCTCTTCATCCGAAAACTCGTAAGGTTGCATTTTTCCAATTCCTAAAACACCGACGACTTTGTGGTCAGAGTTGATTAAAGGAATAGCTAAAGCTCCTTGGACATTTGTTTGCTTGGCCGCAGGTTTTGCCACACCGGTTGCGTCAATTTGCAAGTTACAAAGTTGCACCGCCTCGCGTCGCTCCGCGGCACAGCCCGCAATCCCCTTCCCAAAAGGTATCGTCTGAATCTTATCTAAAACAAAGGGCGGAATGCCTTGATGGGCGGCCAAAACCAATAAACCGGTTTGCGAATCGGTGCGGTGAATGGTGCCCGTGACACACTCAAAATCTTTGAGAACCGCAGATAAAACTTCCGTCCAAGCGACGGGAGGTTTCATCAGATTATTCCATTTTTCAGACTCAGCACTCATTTATAAATTATTTTTAGATAAATATTCTTTTAACCAAATGAGCCCGGAAGACTCATCGGTAAATACGCCATCCATTTGTGCTTCGTTCGCATCATGGAGAATTTTCGTGAACAGACCTGAAGGCGGATGACCCAAGGCGATGAGGTGACGGCCCATTAAAATAGATTTAGGAGCCGAGGCTTCCACATGCAGCGCCTGAGAGCGCTCGAGCAGCCAGGCACCTTGAGGAGATGGCACACCGCGAGAAGCCGGACCGCGGCCCTGACGATCCGCGGAGTCGATTCTGATCAAACGATCAATACGATTCACTTTTTTGGCCAATCGACGCACCGAGGCGTCGCCTGATTTAGTTTTCCATAGTTCGTACGGTTGTCCGTGCCAGCGCACTAAAGGTAAAATCGATTCGATTAATTTAGTTTCGCGCGTCATTTGGAACAGAAACTTTTCCGCCAAGGGTACACTTTCAGCCTCATGACCATAGGCATGAATACGTCCGTCGGCTTCAACCTTACTCGTCACCGCTTTGCCTAAATCATGTAATAATACAGCGAGGCCAACGATGAGGTCTTCATCGCGCTCATGGAGTCGCTCGCTCGCAAAAACATCCATACATTCGAGCGTGTGGACCCAGACATCACCTTCGGGGTGCCAGATTGGATCCTGATTAACACCAATCATGGAGTGCAATTCGGGAAAGAATTTAGTCCAGCCACAGTCGCGTAAGAAATTTAATCCCAAGGAAGGTTTCACTCCGCGAAGAATTAATTTACTCCACTCTTCAAATAATCTCTCGGGTGGAAGATCGTAAGGATTAAGTGAGGCGCAAAGTTTTACGGTTTCCGGAGCGACCGTGAATTGGAGTCGTGCAGCAAATTGCATGGCACGCAGTACACGTAAGGGATCTTCGCTGAATTTAGAAGAAACATGGCGGAGAACTTTTGCTTTGATATCAGCTAGGCCATTATACGGGTCGATAATTTCTCCTGTAGCAGGATTCCAGGAAATAGCGTTGATCGTGAAGTCGCGACGTTCGGCGGCATCTTTCGGGGTCATCGTGGGATCCGCTTGCACTTCAAAATCTTGGTGACGGGCGCCCGTGCGGTTTTCCCGACGAGGTACCGAGACATCAATCGGCATGTCTTTTAATTTCGTGACACCGAAAGCCGCACCCACGGTGATGATTCCAAATCTTTTACGCAGGGCATTTTCGATTTCGCGCGTGCCGATGCCAAAGACTTCGATATCTAGATCTTTTATCGGCAGGCCCAATAACGCATCGCGCACGCAACCACCGACAATAAAAGGCGTACCCCCGGCCTTCCGCAAAAGTTCTAAGACTTCGACAGTGTCGGCATGTTCGCCCGTGAAGGCGATGAGATTGGGTCTGACGTCGAGCACAGTGATATGTTTAAACCTCTCACCTAAATGTGGCGAGTGGTTTTAGTAATTAAAGATTTGTCGTATAGCCCTGCTTAACGAGCCAAGCTTTCGCGGTTTCGCGTCGATCACCCTGCAAAACTATTTCACGGGCCTCTAATGCACCGCCCGTACCTAAAGCCTTTTTTAATTCTTTCAGTAGAGCATCACGAACACGCATTTCTTGAGATTCAATCCAGAGACCTTTAATAAGGGTAACCTCTTTTCCCCCACGGCCTGCTCGCTCATATTGTAAAATAAGTTTTCCGCGTTTAGGTTTCGCGGGCTCGACTGGTGCAACTGGTTTAGCCGGTGGACCTGGGGGCAGACCCTCCGAGGGCAAAGAATCGAACGGGTTGTCGCTCATCAGCCGCGTCCGCAGGTACCCGCGCCAGGTTTACCGCCTTGGAGAGAAATAAGTGCTTTTTCGTAGGATCGACGGCGCAGATAATGGTCGAGGTCGGCTGGCAGACCCGAATCAGGCGAACTAATTTCAGCGTCTAATGCCTTAAGAGCCTGTAAAATATCGTCTTTAGAGGCCTTGGCGGACGTTAAAGATTCGAGGGCTAAAATGATACGCTTTGTGCGTTTTGGGTCCATTATTGGGAGGTTAGTAGTTAATTTAGGATGGGGCAAGCCTAGCAGGTAGTTTTCATTGTGGACAAAAGGCGGGGGGATTCCCTATACCAAACCTTCCTCTGGATGGATAGCTCAGTTGGTTAGAGCGCCTGCTTTACACGCAGGATGTCGTGGGTTCGAGTCCCTCTCCGTCCACCATTTTAATACACACCTATGACTGACGCCAAGAAGAAGCACACCCTCTCCGCCCTCGTTGAAAACAAGTTCGGTGTCTTGGCTCGCGTCGCTGGAATGCTCTCCGGTCGCGGTTTCAATATCGAAACCTTAAACGTCGGTCCTACGCACGACCCTGCTTACTCACGGATCACCGCGACGGTTGTTGCCGATGACGCTGCGCTGGATCGTTGTGTTAAAGCCCTCGATAAACTGATTAACGTTATCACGGTTATTAATTTTTCTCGCGAAGAAGTCGATCACGTCGCGCGTGAACTCATTTTGTGCAAAGTGAAGTGTGATAAAAAAACACGCACTGAAATTTTAGAAATCGCCGGATTATTCCGTGCGAAAGTGGTCGACGTTTCACATGATTCTCTGGTGATTGAATTCACCGGTAACGTCACAAAAATCACTGCATTCCTTGATTTAATCCAACCTTTCGGAATTTTAGAAACCGCTCGCACAGGTGCCGTTGCCCTGTCGCGTGGTTCTAAAAAGAAGATCTCTTAATTTTTTCTATCCCTACCATGCCTGCAAAAGTGTACACCGATAAGGACGCCGATCTTGGTTTCCTAAAAAACAAAACCCTCGCCGTGCTTGGCTTTGGCTCACAAGGCCATTCCCACGCGATGAATCTTCGCGATAGCGGACTCAACGTGATTGTCGGTCTCTATAAGGGATCCAAATCCGCTGCCGCTGCGAAGAAAAAAGGCTTCAAAGTCTATGAGACTGCTGAAGCCGTTCGTCGTGCTGACGTCATGCTCGTGGGCATTCCCGACATGAAACAAGCGTCTGTCTGGGAAAAAGATATCGCCCCTAACCTCGGTAAAGGCGGTAAGACTGTTCTCTTCATTCACGGTCTCTCCATTCACTACAAGCTGATCAAGCCTGCGAAGAATGTAGATATCGCGATGGTCGCTCCTAAGGGTCCTGGCCACGTGGTTCGCGCTCAGTACGTCGAAGGTAAAGGCGTTCCTGCGCTCATCGCCGTTGAACAAGATATTTCAGGTAAAGCTACCAAGACTGCGCTCGCTTGGGCTAAAGGTATTGGTTCAACCCGCGCTGGTGTTATTAAAACCTCTTTCAAAGAAGAGACCGAAACCGACTTATTCGGCGAACAAGCCGTCCTTTGCGGTGGTGCTGCTGAACTCGTTAAAGTGGGCTACGAAACTCTGGTCAATGCAGGTTATCAACCTGAGATGGCTTACTTCGAATGCTTACACGAATTAAAACTCATCGTCGACCTCATGGTTGAATCCGGCATCTCCGGCATGCGCTTCTCCATCTCCGAAACCGCTAAGTATGGTGACATCACCCGCGGACCTCGCGTGATCAACAAAGGATCCCGTAAGGCAATGGAAGAAATTCTCAAAGAAATCCAAAATGGTACCTTCACCAAGCAGTGGGTGAATGAATACAAGGGTGGCTTAAAGAATTACAATAAGCTGCTCAAACAGGGCGAAAATCATGATATCGAAAAGACCGGACAACGTCTCCGTGCGCTCATGCCTTGGGTTCAAAAGCGCAACATCCGTGGCGCTCAAGCCGAGTATACTACCAAATAAGATTGGTTAGTTTCCTTCTAAAGGGCCGACGTTGTCGGCCCTTTTTATTTAGGTGGCAGACTCAGCTGAGACCTGAGTTGTCTGACTTCTTCACGAAGCCGAGACTCGCGTACCCATTGAATGATACAGAAAGTTGCGAGGACTAAACAAAGAATACTCAGGACTAAGGGCCAGCGAGAGGGACTCATGGGCGAGAAGTATTTACATTAAAGCCGATCTTCTGAATTCCTGCACTACGAACACAGTCTAACACTGAAATAATATTTCCGTGAGACGTATCGCGGTCACCCGCAATAAATATTTTGATCTGCGGGTTACGTTGATGAAACACCTTTAATTGCTCACGCAGGGTATCCATCGAAACCAAATTCTGGTCTAGATATATCTGGCCGATTTTACTGATTGATATGTATACCGACTTCTCGTCCTGCTCTATCTGTGAGGTCGACGCCGTTTGTAAACTCATCGATATGCAATGATTCTTGTGCAAGGTTACACTCACTAGTACGAACGCGGCTAATAAAAAAAACATGATATCAATGAGCGGAATAATTTCTAACCGAGCCCGACGATGAGTAATGGGATAAGAAATCTTCACGGGGGGCGAGTGTTAGGATTTTTTCTGAAGTAATATCTGCAGTTGGGTGGCGGCAGATTCAAAGTCAGCCTGCAACCCCGATAAAGTACTCGATAAAATGTTTAGGGGAATTAACGCAAAGATTGCGATTCCTAATCCAGTGGCGGTAGCAATCAAAGCCTCCCCAATTCCGCCAGTCACCTTGGATACTGCCAACTCATCAACCCCGATAGAGTTAAACGAACCCATGATACCACCAACAGTTCCGAGCAGACCCAATAAAGGTGCCAGAGTAACCAAAGTGTCCAAAACCGAGATACACTTTGCCGCCTCACGTAATTCGATGGCTGAAGCGACCTGAATCGACTCCTCAAAACCATGATGACGATGCTGGATGCCAGCCAGAAGAACACGCGCCACGGGATCGGTGGAAGACTGTGCTAATTTTTGTGCCGTTTCCCAATCACCGACTTCAGCACTATGAAGAATTTTTTCTACGACCTTAGGCTGCCGAGATTGAGCGGTACGCCACCACCAGAGAATTCGCTCACCAACCACCGCCGTAACCACAATCATTGCGATCAACAAGGGGTACATAATTGGCCCGCCTTTGAAAAATAAATCAACAGCGACGTTTGCGAGTATGTGTGGCATAAGTAATAAAGTTATTTTAGTTCAAAAACGAAAGGTAAAAGTACGATGTTTTCGATGCCCTTTGGCCAAATCCAGCGCTGGGCAACCCAGTCCATAGCAAATTCATCCAAGGCATTATTACCAGAGGATTCTTCGATTTTGACTTTAACCACTGCACCGGATGCTCCCACCGTTACACGAAGTAAAAGTTGGCCGTGGATACCTTGTTGCTTTGCCCAGCGTGGGTATAATGGAACAGGAAATTTGCCGGCAACCTGCGGAGTGAATTTTGCTGGAATGACCGACTGTGTTGGAAGATTAGACTGAGGTGCTACTGAATCTTTTTTAACAACAACCTCGGGCGCGGATTCTGACTTAACTTTGGTTTTTTTAACCTCAGCAACCGGTGCCTGCGATGGGATTTCGGCCATCTGCTTAGGGGGGAGAGCTGTTACCACTTCGGGCAAAATGCTGGAGGATTTAGGGCTCGGTGTTTCAAACTCTGCTAAATCGATAAACTGAATTTGCACACCCTGATTTTGGGCAAGATCAACCGATTTCGATTCTGGTTTATAAAATAAACCAAAAAACGAAACCATGATAACGGCTAGGCTCAGCGCAGCTGTCCAAGCGTAAAATTTTTCGTTATAATGGGATGGTAGATTTATAGAGAAACTTAGAAAGTTAATTTCAATCCTGCTTCGACACTTCGGCCAGGCAGGGGTAGCTGGGTTTTAATAAAAGAAGAATGATTATAGGCTTCACGGTTCAATAAATTTGCGACTCGCAAAGTAAACAATGCATCACAGGCCGAGAGTTTAAATAATTTAGTTACACTCGCTCCAGCCATCGTGTAG
Organism: Opitutales bacterium; assembly: GCA_009691685.1. Lineage (GTDB taxonomy): Bacteria > Verrucomicrobiota > Verrucomicrobiia > Opitutales > UBA953 > UBA953. Next base: position 3,325 of record SIAU01000022.1, on the reverse strand, counting down.
CCCGCGGTCGTTGTTTCGTCATTAGCCACGTGGTTTTGTGCTAAGTGATAAGTATAATCGAACCGCCAATTCCACTCTTGTGAAAGGCCATGTAAACCTAGACCGACTCTTCCTGGAGAAATGCGTGGGAGAGCTTCCGAACTATCACGATGGGTCGCTCGCACATAATCACCAAATAATTCAAGGCCCAATTTCGTCGTCGGCGTTTCTTGAATCTGGAAATTCATCTTTATCTCCGAGCCATAAAAGTCGGCTGGCACCGAGACAAAGTCGTACCTTGCTAATTCTTCAGCACCACCCAACTGATAATCCGCTGAACTGGTCAAGGGACCATATCCATTCCTCTCTTGAATAATGAATGAGCTGAATCGATTATAGAATATCGAGAAACTTGTGGAAATAGGGCCTTGGGATTTTGCGATTTCTAACTCTATCCCGATACCCTTTTCTTTATCTAGATTGCGATTACCCACCTCATAGGAATCTGTACCGATATGAGGTCCATCGGCGAATAGTTCCTGATAATTGGGTGCCCGTTCGGTGGTACTGAGTGTTAGTGTAGAAACCCATTGAGCATTGATAGCTTTCTCTATCGCTAATGAAAAACTTTGGGGAACGAAACTCGCTTGGCTTGCCGCATACGATCCATGGACACCTTCATGAACCCAGTCGCTGGATTTTACCTTGGCCGACTCGATTCTAAACCCGTAGCGCAGTCTTAATGAACTATCGGACAGCTCTTGAACAAATGAGCCGAAAGCTGCACTTGAAGTATTTCGAGTGTCAGGAAGAAAAGCCTCATCTCCCACGACAGAAAAATCGAACTTACCCATTTGTAATCCTACCAAACCTTCCAGTGATCCAGATTTTGCTAATTCAAAATCAATTCTACTATCAAAACCATTATTTTTAAACGTACTGCCCGGTTGTCCTGACTCAAACTCGATGTGCATGTAATCGGAGGTGCTGGCCTTATAATTAATAGATTTAAAGTTATCAGACGGACTGGAGATACCGCCTGCTAATTCCCATCTACGCTGACGGAGACCAATCTTCACATCTGGTTCAGTCACTCCATAAGTAGAATTGAGACCCGAATAAGAGAGACCAATAAAACTGTCATTTTTGATATATGAAAAACCCAAACCCGCCCCGTCACTATCGCTACTGGTATCCGTGATAACTCCAATCGGGGTAGATAAATCATCGGTTTTCTTTTGGAATGCATCTACATGAAATGCAAAACTTCCGAACGAACCTTCGGCTGAAACTGATTGCATGCTTAATTGATCAACGGAGCCAAAACGACTGTTAATGATGAATTGTTGAGGCAGTAGCTCAACGGGAATACGGTTATCGATTAAATTGATCACTCCACCTAAGATACTGGGACTGTAGATTAAAGCGGCTGGTCCACGTAAGATTTGTATTTCACGGATTGAGGCAGGGTCCGCACTGACCGCGTGATCGGGACTCGCGCTAGAGGCGTCCAAGGTGCTGGTGCCATTTTGGGTAATTTTTAAACGATCCCCTTCTAATCCACGAATAGCTGGACGACTTGAGTTCGGACCAAAGTAACTCGTTGAGACGCCGGGCAGATCTGCCAATACATCACCCAAATTACTTTGCGGTAAAACCTCTAGGGCATTCCCACTTAAAATTAAACTTGGAGAGGTTGGATTTAACTCCGCACCTATCGCCGTGCCCTTCACAACCACAGGTGTTATTTTCTGGGGTGCAGATTTAACATCCTCAGCCCGCATAATCATCGTCGAAGCAAAAATTGTTAAAACACTATAAACAGCTTTAGATTTCATATTCCTTAACGCAATAAACTTGCATTAAGCACTGTCAACCGAAAATTTGTTGGTTTGTGTCCAGGGGCAGAAACCCAAAGATGCCTCAACCCCATGAAAGAAAGTACCAATAAAAATGATGTCATCCATACGGATGGCTTCTTGGCTCGTTTAATGCGCGACCAATTAAAGCTGTCGATTACCTGTGCCCTGTTTTTTGTAACCGCACTCATCGCCCTACCCCTTCTTAATTATTATGAACCTGAATGGATGGCGCAACGCGTGGCTGGATTCACACTCACCTGGCTTATTCTTGGGGTGCTCTTCTTCCCTTTCGTTTGGATCATTTCTTATTTCTTCATCAAAAAATCAATCGCTTTAGAAAATGCTGAAGCCGCGGCTGCGAAGGACAGCCAGAATAAATAAGTTATGTTCCTCGCCGAAATTTCACAAGTGGATCCGTGGATTGCCATCTGCTCACTTATCACCGTCGTCATCACCGTCGGGATGGGTTTCTGGTCCGCCGGTAAATCCAAGAACGCAGGTGACTTCTTTGTCGCTGGTCGCTCCGTCTCCGTCGGCTGGAATGCCTCCGCCATCTCAGGCGAATACCTTTCCGCCGCTTCCTTCATGGGTGTGGCCGGCATGGTTATGGCCACGGGCTATGATGCTCTCTGGTACCCAGTTTGTTATGCCTGTGGTTACTTATTTTTATTATTATTTATCGCAGGTCCCCTTCGTCGCTTCGGCGCATATACGATTCCTGACTTTGCTGAAGGTCGTTATGACTCACCGCTCTTCCGTAAAATCGCAGTCTGTTTCGTACTCTTCATTGGCTTCTTCTACACGATGCCACAAATGAAAGGTGCGGGAACAACGCTATCATACATTTTCCCCGATCTTCCTTACTGGGTCGGCGTCGCCGTAGTCGGCGCAGTAATTACACTCAACGTTTCCCTTGGAGGCATGAAAGGCATTACCTTAGTCCAAGCTTTCCAATATTGGCTCAAAGTTTTTGCCATCACCTTACCGATATTTGTCTTAGCCTCAATCGTTGGTCACTACGAACATCACCTTGATGCTAACAAAACTGCTTTTGAAACGGCCGCACCCAACGCCTCGCAAGTAGAACGAAAAGCTTTACCTGCGAAAGCACCGAAAGATGAACAGTGGATTGCCCCGTTTGGTAAACTCACCACGAAGGCGGTCGATGCCTCAATCGCCGCAGCCCCCACACCTGAAGCGAAGGCTACCATCGAAGCCAACAAGAAGCCCTACTCTCTTCTCTACACTTACTCATTAATTATAGCACTCGTTTGTGGTACCGCGGGTCTGCCTCACATCTTAGTTCGTTTCTATACTAACCCCGATGGCGTAGCCGCAAAACGCACCACCATGTGGGTCATGATTCTCATCGGCGTATTCTATATTTTCCCTCCTGTTTACGGAGTGATTGGACGTTCACTCACGCCTGAACTGTACGATGCAGTCGGAGCCAAAGGCACAGACAAAGTAGTGCTCGAATTACC
>SIAU01000003.1 GCA_009691685.1 Opitutales bacterium | reverse complement strand
CCCGCCCAACCCATTGAACCTGGCGTGCCACCCTTATAGGTGGCTCCCAATGCCTCAGCGGCGTCTTCAATGAGTTTAATACCATGCTTATCGCAGCATTCTTTGATGGGCTGAGTATCGGCGGATTGGCCGTATAAATGAACCAGGACTAGCGCCTTGGGAGTTTTACCAGCGCGAACCTTTTTCTCAATAACCTCAATCGCTAGAGATGGATCCATATTCCAACTCGCCTCATCGGAGTCGATAAATACGGGATGGGCACCCAAGTAGGTAATCGGGGCCGCGGAAGCGATAAACGTGAGCGACGAACACAAAACTTCATCACCGGCCGTTACCCCCGCCAGACGCAACGCCAAGTGTAGGGCGGCAGTGCCCGAGGACAAGGCGACCGCATATTTTGTCCCAACGACTTGAGAAAATTCTTTTTCAAACGCGTCGATATGGGGACCGACAGGGGCAACCCAATTGGACGCAAAAGCCTCATTCACATAGGCCTGTTCAAGTTTACCAATATCAGGCGCAGATAAATAAATTCGCGGCATAAATTACTTCCAGGCTTGGTTTTGAAAAATTCCTATTTCTTCTAAAGCGTTAAAAATTTTCTCATTTGCGGGATCAGCGAGTAAGTTTTTGACGGGTAAAAATGTAGAAACTCGAATAAACATTTGTTCATTCTTTTGGTTAATGCCAAATTCTTTAAAGTCTTTGATGAGTAAGGGAAATCTTTCGAGGCGACCCTTGAGTCCGGCCCGCCAGCCTTGCTCTTGATCAGCATAGCGATTAGGTTGTCCATTCACTAAGTGCCAAAACAATACATTCTGGCGGGGCCCCTGCGGGGTGATGTACTGGCCGTATTCATAGGGTTGTAAGGCACGAGTGCCGACGTTGCCCGCCACGGCAAAATCGCGATCGGTTCGGGTACATCCATTATTTACCCAACAGGAGTCGGGGTTGTGTGTACCCACATCAGCCACCGAAACGGTCGAGGGCTCCCAATAGGCCACGTAAATCAGAAACTGCGATCTATTCTTGGTGTATAAATACTGGGTGGACTGACTGTAGTTTAAAATACCCTGCACATTGGCTTTGGCCGCATTCGAATCGCCCAGCGGAATGGCTTCGCGTTTCCAACCGTCAAAACCATCAGGCGGTAAAACTTTTTCTAAGCTACCCGTGAAGCGACGTGTACGTGGACTTAAAAGCTCCGTATAAATAATTAAAGCAAAGATGCTGATTAATAAAAAGCTTCCGAAGAATAAGATAAATTTTTTCATGAGAGATTTATAAAATGCGTGCTGGATTGCCGACCACGGTTACCCCGTCGGGAACATCCGATATCACCACCGAGCCGGCACCGAGAATGGATTTATTACCCACTTTTTTACTGGGAATAATAGAAACCCGACTTCCTAAAAAGACTCCATCGCCAATGGTGACACGGCCGGTGACATCGCACTGAGCACATAGCGTACACCAAGCACCAATGGTGCCGTCGTGGCCGATGGTGGTATTGGGTCCGATCATCGAAAAATCGCCAATCGAGATATCCACAGAAATACTCGCTCCAGGACAAACAATCACACCGCGCCCCAATTTCACTCTTTCGCCAATCACGGCGGTGGGATGAATAAAAGAAATAAAATCTGCGTTCTGTTCAATCAACGGGGCGAGTAGTTTTGCTTTAACCAAGGGAAGTCCTAATGCGCATACGTATACATTGGAACTTAAGACTTGGTGATTTTTTAAAAGTGTCACACTCGCAAAATTATTAAACGGCTTAAGGGCTTCGAGATTGTCATCCAAAAAGCCCGCAAGGGCCCAGCTCTTGTTGAATTCGGGGTGCTGCTTAATCCATGCGTAGACTTCGCGACCAAATCCACCAGCACCGACAATAAAAAGATTTTTCATGATTGAGGGATGAGTTGAATGAGTTCTCGGATAGTTTTACACTGACGAATTTCACGACCAGTGACAGTCATTTTATAGGCGTGTTCAAAATGAGAAATCACCAACAAAATAGCCAACGAATCCCATTGTGGTAAACCGCTTAACGGCGCATCCGGCGACACTCCGGCAAGCACGTCTACTTCTTTTTGAAGCGCTTGAACGTATGACTCAAAAGATAGTGACATTATTTTTTAGGATAAGGCTGAATAGGACAGGTAATCACTGGACCCATCTCGGAAGCAAAGGCCGCCCAAGATAGACCCACCCCAAAACCACAGCCAACAATTTTCTGTGAACGACTAGTGAGTTTTTCGCCCAAACCTTCAATCAGTGCTGCGGGAATTGAAGCTGAACTTTGATTGCCGTATTTCTCAACTAAGTTCGATGGAACATGGGCAGACTTTAGTCCGCACTTAGTCGCAATATTTTCGATTATAAATTTATTCGCTTGGTGTAAAACTAAGGCATCAACGTCACTTAACTGCCATGCGGCATTTTTAATCACAGTGTTGATGGCAGCGGGGACCTCTCGAAGTGAAAAATTAAAAACTTCCGCGCCGTCCATGATGAGATTCTCGGGGTGTTGAATATTGCTATCAGCATTCTTGGTTTCCTTGCGAGTTTCACCCGAGGCAGGCGTGCGAGATCCGCCCGCTGGAACGATAATACTGGAAGCTAATTTACCATCGGTTCCTAAAAGAAAATACCACGGAGTATTTAATCCCGTGCGTTCGATAATGGCAGCAGAGCCAGCATCACCGAAAAGTGGATTCATCGATTGGTCTTGGGGGTTGGTTAATCGACTCAGCGTATCACCGCTACAAAGTAAAACCCGACCTACCCCGCCCTGGGCACAAAGGAGTCCGGCTTGATACAGGCCGTAAACCCAACCGGAACAACCCAAGGACAAATCTAAAGCAAAAGAAGATTTACTAAAACCTAAGCGACCATGCAAAAGACAGGAATTGCTGGGCTGTGAGTGATCAGGTGTTTGCGTGACGAAAATAATGGCATCAATGGTCGATACGTCGATATCCATAGCCGCCAGAAGCCGACGACTAGCATCTTCGCATAAGTCCAACGCGGTCACACCAGGCGACGCTACCTTACGTTCTTTTAGCCCGATTGTTTTAGCGACGCGCTCTAAGTGGGCTAGACTAATACCGTGAGCTAATCCGTCTTTTATATAATCTCGGGTATCGGCACCTGTGGAAACAGCCAGGCCAGCGAGACGAAAATGGGAAAGGGTGATTTGCATAGAACTACGCTTACTTAACTCGTTCGTTGTTTTTTAAGCCGATTTGTGGAAATCGCAGTAACCAAGTTCAGTCGGGTCGGAACTTTGTAGGTGGATAAGGTTTGGCGACAGGTTTGCCTGATTAAAGCGCGTAATGTTTCCCAATTCTGTCCGGCCTGGGGAATGATATCTGCAGCCACGGTCTGACCAACCATCGCATTTTTTTCTCCAAAAACCCGACAGTCAACCACTCCCGGTACGCTTAAAATAACTGATTCAACTTCTGTTGGCATGAGTTTTTGTCCACCGACATTAATCATTTCACCTGATCGACCTAAAATTCGCAGAGTATCATTCGGGCCGACTTCAACTTTATCGCCAGTCATGAACCAGCCATCGTCCGTAAATTTTTCATTGGAAGCATTAAGGTAGCCGCGAATTTGGGTGCGGGTTTTTAACCATAACTCGTCGTTCACTATCTTCCATTCAACATTGGGGTCGTTAATTCTTAAGAAATTTGAATCTACTTCGGGACTCTCGGTTTTTAAAATTCCTGTTTCCGTTGTACCAAAAGTTTGAATTAAACGAACCGAGGGCAGCACTTGATGTAAACGCGCCAATAAGGCCTCGGGCATAGGCTCAGTTCCATAGGTAATTAAACGCAGTGAAGCTAAGTCCGCTAAGCGGTCAAAGGTAGCGAGTAAAAGCAGGTTAAGAAAAGTAGGAGTCGCGGGAAGAATCGCTACGTGGTGTTTTTTAATGACGTCGGCAACTTGATCGGGTGCTCTGCTTTCGGGAATAACAATGAGCGAACCTGCTGCCAGTCCACCTAATATTGTGTTAATGCCACCGATGTGATCGAAGCCGAGTAAACTCAAAATGACCAAGGAGTTTTCATGACGAGACTCATAAGTACTCAGCAAGTTACTCAAGTCTTGAAGCATCGCTTTAGGATTACCGCTCGTTCCACTAGAAAATAGAACCAGGCCAGCATGCGATACTGGAATCGATTGGTTATTACTTAATTCTAATTTACCGACGGCCGCCCGTGGATAAATTTTCCAGGTCGACCCCTCCGTAATAACCACCCATTGCGCGTGGATTTGATTTAATTTATCCGCCGTTTCCTGGGCATGATCGACCAAGGGTACGACCCAGTGCTGTAAGCGCTCTGCCGCAATCATCCAGGCCACACTGGCCGGACAACAATCACCGACGAGTCCAATCGTGGTAAAATCTTTACCTGCTAAGGAACTAAACTCACTTTCAATTTTTTCGGTTAAGTTCGCTAGATCAGCATATGAAAATTCACCCCAAGTGCCGACTAGGGCCGGCTTAGTATTAAATTTTTTAAACCTCTCGTGTAACCAAAAATTCATCTACGAAATTTTGCCTAAATAGTATAAATCGCCCGTGGTAAGGGATTTCTTGTCCAAATGTTCAAAAATAAAATCTGTCGCTTGATTTAAAGTGGTACCATGGGGACGGTCGATACGCTGATTGATTTGGTTAAGTTTTTCTTTGTTAACTGCTTTGATTAAATCCGTGTCCATCGGCCCGAAACCTAACCCAATCACCGTAATGCCGTGCGATTTAAATTCTTCTGCGGTGACTTTCGTGAGTGAATCTACTGCCGCCTTGCTCGCTACATAAGCGGCTTCTCCAGCTAAGGCCAACGGCACTGCAACCGTGGTAATATTAATAATCAATCCACGACGCTGACGGACCATCAGTTTACCCACTGCCTGTAGGCAATGAAAGGTCCCTAAATAATTAAGCTTCATGAGGGCTTCGGCCGTTTTGGCCGGAGTCAGTAAAAACGCGTTCATGGAGGCCGCACCAGCATTGTTAATTAATAGATCAATACCTGGAGAGTTTTGGCTAATAAGACTTACCGCGTTTTGCACCGACGACTCATCGGTGATATCAATCAAGTGCTCACTGAAACGCTCGTGCTTAATTTTTGATGAAGTACGGGAGAAGCCCCAAACGTTCCAACCCTCATTCAATAGCTTTTCGGCGAGAGCTCGGCCCAATCCACGTGAGGTTCCTGTGATAATAGCGTTAGGCATATTAAGATTTTGGGACGTTGAGTAATTCGACTAGATAATCTGCCAGATAATCTACGCGACGAAAGGGTGAAGTAAGTCGACTCATCGCTTTTTCGTCTACCAGCGAAACTGAGCGCCCCACATGTTGCTGGAGATCGTATTCGAGGTCGGCAATTAAAGTTACTAATCCCATACTATCGAGATCGGCTTTGTCGCCAAAGAGTCGAGTTTGCTCAGTCGCCTGAACTAACGCGGGCTTGTGCAACTCTTCACCAAGCATTTTTAGCCGATTAAGAATGAGCGTTAAAATTTGGGCACGTGTGATCATTAATTATGTAAGCGTTACGGAGAGCTCGGCCTGTCTAATTTAGGCCTTAAACACTTCGGTACTTAGGAAAGAAACTCGTTTCCGTGAGTACGTGAGTGCTCAAGCGATTATAAACCTCGGGCATTAAAATCCACTGGGTGGTGTAAAATGGTAAAATGACTTTTCCGAAGCCGAACTTAAAGTGGTACAAGGAGTCTTGTTTACCGCCTAAGCCGCCGCCCAAATGAAGTAGTTTTTTACCATTGTTTAAATTTTCCCGAATCACTTGATCTAAAATTAGTTTCATCACTGGATATTGGGAGACGCCTAAAATACTCCCCGAGAACATATAGTACATGTGATCGCCTTGGGTTATAAAAATTGCCCCAGCTATCATTTTACCATCATGATAAACGGCGCGCAAGTCCGGGGCGCTTGAATGAATTTTTAGGACAGACTCGAAGTATTTAACACTAAAGAAGTAATTAATTTTGGCTCCACGTCGAAGCATTGTATGCTCGTATACTTCGTGAAAATCTTGGATTACTTTGAGATCCGTGGATTTAACAACGGTGTAGTTTAACTTACGGAGAGCTTTAATTTCTTGGCGGTGACCTTCAGCCAGAGATTTTTCGTACTCCTCAGGGTCTTGCATTAAATCCACTGCTAAAACTTTTCCTGTTTCGGTAGATTCGGGCAAGCGATAGCGAGTAAAATTAGATTCTCGATTAAAAAGGGCGACACAGTCTCGCTCAATTAAAGCTGTTTTTATTTTTTTAACTCCGGAGGCAAAATCCTCAGGGATGATTGATGAAGAAGTTAAGACCCCGTTATACCCATAAACGGATACTGCATCGATATGGCGATTTTCGTTGGGAATTTTCCTGAAAATAGCGGGAAGTCCGATGATGCCTGTAGGCATATTAACGATGATAAGATTGGCCACCCCGCCCATTCTCTCGGAGTCCAAACTGGTAAATTCAAACGTATGATAGATATCCGAATAGCCCAAAACCTTTAAGAGCTTGGTCCATTCTGCGACATCTGAAATGAAGTAAACTTGTTCTAATAAATAACTCAAATCAGGCGGTACTGTTGTTCGATAAATTGGCAAAACTGATTGGCTAGGTGTGATCGGGAAAATTGATTTTGGGCCAGTTGGCGACTGGATATTCCCATCTGCTTACAGCGGACAGGATTATTATACAACTCTAAAAGAGAGTTTACTAGAGCAGGTGTATCTTTAGGCGGAATCGCCACCCCACATTGGTTTCCTGTAATCATTTCTGCCAACCAACCAGGATAGTTATTAATCACGGGTATGCCTGCCGAGATATAATCGAAGAACTTATTGGGGGACGTTCCGTAATAAAATGCAGGGATATTGTCTAAGAACATTAGTCCGCAATCCAACTGCGCGGTGATTTGAGCGAGCGCTAACTTGGAAATAGGGGGATGAAAGACGATAGATTCAAGCTGCTCACTAGCGGCGATTTTTTGTAGGCGAGATTTTTCCGAGCCGTCGCCGATTAAGAGAAATTTTATATTTTGGATATTTCTTTTCTTCAGTTCACGGGCTGCTTCAATAATCGCATCGAGACCATTGGCTTTACCGTGAGCTCCCGTAAAACCTGCCACAAAGTCACCCTGCTTAATACCCTCAATTTTTATCGTGGATTTTGGCTGGGGCTTAAAAATTTCGAGATCACATCCATTCGGGATCAAAGCGATGGGATGATTTTTGGCGGAGCGATGGCGGATGCCTTCAACAATTCCAGGAGAAAGCCCCACGCAAGCGATGGAGGACCGATAGGCGCATCCCTCAATCACCCACATTCCGCCTAAGAGGATCGGATTTTTCATGCCCATGGCACGAGGAAGTTCCGGCCATAAATCTCTCACTTCGAAAATGAACTTCTTTCCTTTTAAACAACTGGCAAAGATACCTGGTAACGCAGCTGTTAGGGGCGTTGAAGTTGCAAAAACCACATCGTATTCGAAATCGAGAGCGATTTTAATACTCTTAACCGCATACTTAAAGAATGTGATTAATCGTCGGCCAATCCCATCGTGATTAGAATAACGTAAGGGTAATGCGATTACATCAATCCCGTCAATCGAGCCACGCGACCATCCCCTCTTTTCATTGAAGGGTAAATTCAGTGAGTCGCGGTCCATTTGACCACAAACCATGGTTACCTGATGTCCGCGCTTAATGAGAGCCTGGGCAAACTCATAAGAACGCGTGCCACCAGACCCTTGGGGCGTGGTGAAGTGCTGATGAAAATAAAGTATTCTCACTCTTATTAACTTAAACCTTCTTCGAGAATTTGTCTGATTTTGTGCGAGGTTTGCCCATCGCCGTAAGGATTTTTCAAGCTCGAGCGTCTTTGATATTCTCTTGGATTATTTAAGAGCAGATCAGCTTCGCGCAGGATCACTTCAGGGTCGGTACCCACGAGGCGACAAGTACCAGCGTCGATACCCTCAGGGCGCTCAGTGGTATCGCGCATGACTAATACGGGCTTACCTAACGATGGAGCCTCTTCTTGCACGCCGCCAGAGTCGCTCAGCAGGAAGGTGCAGCGATTCATCAACCAGACGAATTCCTCGTAGGCCGCAGGAGCGACTAACGCGATGCGCGGATTAGATCCTAAAATACGATTAACAGGTCCTTGGACCTGCGGGTTTAAGTGCACGGGATAAAGCACGCCAACATCAGGATGAATTTGCGTAAGGCGATTGATGGATTCACAAATGCGCTCAAAGCCTCCGCCAAAAGATTCACGGCGGTGACCCGTAACCAAAATCCAAGGCTTACGTGCGCCATCCGCTAAAAACTCCTGGGCGAAGGCGGCTGGAATTCCTACTTTTTCGGCCACCGATTGAGCCGATAGTCCACTAGAGTTTTGTTTTCCCCTTACATGCAACAAGGCATCGATGACTGAATTTCCTGTAACGTAACAAGAGTTGGGGCTAATTCCCTCTTTAACTAAATTAGCTTTAGAAATTTCGGTCGGACAAAAATTCCAGCGTGCTAAGGGCGAGGTCAGTCTTCGATTCATCTCCTCTGGAAAGGGAGAATCCATATTTCCGGTACGTAGTCCTGCCTCAACGTGGCCAATTGGAATACGGTTATAAAAAGCAGCAATCGCGGAAGCCAAAACGGTGGTCGTGTCGCCTTGGACTAAAACCGCAGCGGGCTTATGTTCCACAAACCAAGCGGAGGCGGCTTGAATAACGCGGCCCGTGAGATCTGGCAAGGTTTGCCCAGGTTGCATCAGATTTAAATCAAACTCTGGCTTAATACCAAACACTCCGAGGGTTTGATCCAACATCTGCCGATGCTGGCCCGTAGAAAGAAAAATCGGCTGGATAGTTTTCGACGCTTGGAGCGCGAAATAAATCGGGGCCATTTTTACGCACTCCGGACGGGTACCGGCAATGATAGCGACAGTTTTTTTCATAAAATTAAATTATACTTTTTTAAATCGTGTAACGATATGTGAGATGATTTGAGTTAGACCCAAAGCGGTGAAAACTAAACTGCCTATAATATAAGCAGCGATGGGTGGGTAAATGAGTGCGATACAACCTAAGGATAAACCAAGTCCGATTAGAACTGGCCACTGGCGTAGCCAAATTAATGCCGTTAAGAAGATTAGTCCAAGCACCGCCTGGAGATAATAAATCCATGGAGCCAACCCTGGCTTATAGGGAGAAAAAATTCCGATACTTAGATTAAGAATTACATTTTTGAGACTCTGAACGGGATGATTCTTAATGTATTCTAATGATTCGTTTTTAAGGTGCTGATTATATTCCTCGCGTATCTTTAAATTGTAATAATTTTCGCCAAATGCAGTATTCAAGCTGATGCCTGTCTGTTTCCTAAAAGAGGCATACGGTGACTCGTCTGATAAATATAAACTAGAATTATTAGGATAGGCGCCCAGTCCGGCATAGACTGTATGCCAAGGTATTTTATTTGTTTTAGGTATGAAACAAAAACAGACTGTGAATAAAACTAAGCTCACGTAATTCATCCAATGTCGTCTAAAATATATCACTAGTAACAATATCGCAAAAGAGATGAAAATAGTGTTAGGCCTGATAGCCACACAGAGGGCTAAAAATAATGCTATCAGAGGGGTCTGCCATACTCTAATTTTTTCGCGATAGAGCCAAACAATCACGGCAAGGAGAGAGGGAAATGCCTGCCAAAAATAATAGTATGGAAGTGTTAAGTAAAAAATAATTAGCGGATTACAAATAAAAATTACCGTGAATATATATCGACTGATACCAGAATCTAAATGATTAAGAATAACACAAGATAGCCCCAAATGTATAATTATGGCCAACGCAACTGCACCTTTTAGATCACTCAGGAATGGGAAAATTTTTCGGGTGAACCATAGTACCCACATCCAGCCCTCATCATGTGCAGAAAATTCAACTAGCCTTACTGGAGGGACTGCTGGAGTAGCCACGTCACTCCATCTTTCTTCTATAGTTTTTTGTTTATAAATAATATCATCACCGATGGCAACCTTCCAAGGTTGTCCGACTGACCAATTAGCCGCCCCCGATGTGTAGGGCACCACCCAAATAGGGTGCTGCATGAGCTTATTATGAAAGGGTATTGCTAATATAATAAACAATAAAATCGGGGCAAAAATAACCTCAAAGCACCAACGCTTTTCTGGTGAGGAAATTTCCGGGCGACGTTCTTTAAACACATAAAAATAACCTGCAAAAAAATTAACCGCTGGCTGAATGGGAACCTGAATAGCAAATGAAAGGTTATCGCTTAAACCTAGTCCATCATGCGTCAGCATAAAGACAACTTGGGCCAATAAAAATGAACCGATGCGGGATTGTAAATAAGGGAGGAGCGACTTGGTCCAAGACTGACCAGACCGGAACGTCCAGCGTTCATGCAAAACAAAGGATATTAAAAATGAAACAGCAAAGGACTCAAGGCGAGCCAGTGAGGGCGAGACACCCCAGTAACCAAAAAGTTTGAATAGGAAAAAATCACAGAGAGTTAAAAATAACCCTGCAATAAAAAAACGAAGACCGCTTTTAATAAAATGCTCAGAAAACACTTTTTTAAATTATTTTAAGGCTGTTTTTCCATGACCACCGGGCTTCGACTGTAGATAGGTGACCGCCCACCAAATCCTTGGTGCTCCTGAATAATATAAAGAGGGCGATTTTTAATTTCGTTATAAATTCTGCCAATATATTGGCCAAGAATACCCAGACATAACAATTGAAGGCCTCCCAAAAGACCTACAGCCACAAGTACGATTAATTCGAGTGAAACCCAATCGCCCGCAAAGAAACGCTGTGCAGCAATTCCTAAAATACCCAGTGAGGAAACAGCGGTAATCCCCATTCCTAAAATGAGGGATAGCTCCAATGGTTTAGAAGAAAATGACAATATGCCATCAAAAGCGAATGTAATCATTTTTTTGAGCGGGTATTTAGTTTCTCCGGCAAATCTCTGAGCGCGCTTATAAGGAAGCGCTATTTGTTTAAATCCGACCCAACTGACCATTCCTCGAATGAAGCGATCACGCTCAGGCATGGCCCTAAGTACATCAACCACGGGAAGACTCATGAGCCTAAAGTCCCCAGTATCTAGGGGAATCGGCACAGATGATAGTTTATTTAATAAACGATAAAATAGGCGAGCAGTAGCCAATTTAAACACGGATTCACCAGGTCGCTCGGTTCGGGTTCCATAAATAACATCATAACCTTCTTCCCATTTTTTAATCATCTCATGAATAACTTCAGGTGGGTCTTGTAAATCAGCATCAATCAAAACAACGGCGTCGCCACGAGAAGCATCAAGTCCCGCTGTCATAGCCACTTGTTGCCCAAAATTACGAGCAAAACTAATAATCTTTATACGGGTATCGGATACCGCAAACGATTTAAGTATGGCACGCGTTTGATCGCGCGAGCCATCATCAATAAAAATAAATTCTATATCTATATTTTTTAAATCTGCCGCGAAAGATTTTAGTCTTTTTACGGTTTCAGAAACCACCGCCTCTTCATTGTAACAGGGAATAACGAGCGATAGTAATCTAGGGGAATGATGAGCAGGGGGTATCATATTACTGTGATTTAGAATGCGCCGAGACTAACACTGGTTCAATTTTTTCCCAGGTGTACTTTCCCTGCATCTTTGCGATATGGGTAAATTGATATCGCTTTGCTTTTAATTCTTCCAAAACAGCGGTGATATTCGTAGGTCTGTAAGAGTCTAAAACAACCCCAAGTTTCTCATCACGAACAAAAGCAGAAACTAAAACCTCTTGGTTAATGATTACAGGAACGCCAGCCTGAATGCCATCGTAAATCTTATTGGGCGAAGCGTAAATATTGTTAACAATATTAGGCTCATAGAGGCAAAGAATGTAGTCACACTGCTTGGCGATTTCCGCAGCAGCCGTTTGGTGAACCACTCCATGGTATTTAACTTGAGGATGCCGGGTGAGCTCTTCGCCCTGTTGATCATAAAGCCAACCCGCGGCATGAACGACTAATTGAGCGTCATGTTTTATTAAATTAACTAAAAACGGGATCCCGCGGTCGCGACCAATGGAACCGGAAAAGAAAATCGTGAGGGGGCCCTCGCGACTTGGCCGTAAGCTGTTATGAGAACCATCCGTTAAAGGATAATTAGGTAAAACTCGTGTTTTTGCCCTGGACCACTCGGGTAATAAATTAAGTCGGGCGTCATCCGTCACCAAAATAACCGACGCCGAACTATAAATGATTCTCTGTAGAGTGGCTTTAAATATACTCATGAGGCGCGAGTTCGACTTAAGAAAAAATGAATCAAAAATATCTAAGGCCCAGTGACGTGCTAACATGAGTAACGGGAACAAAACTAACGCTAGGTTTTCATTGATGACATGGACGGAGCTAAATCTCCAAGGACGCAGCCGGGCTACTTGAAAAAATAACTTGGCGATGGTTAACGGGGAGCGTCGGAGACCTTTAATAAAGAAAGTGCGACAACTCGTAGGCAGCATGGAAGTCGTCGAGGTGGGGGTTTGAATGCCGATAAAGGTAATTTCAAAATCTTGGCTCAGACTTTTTATTTCCTTAAAAATTCTCGTATCACTACCATCGTTGACTGAAATAAATAATAAAGTGGGCCGCATGTTAGACAAATTGTTTATGAGGGTTGTTTGAACGGATGATAAAAAGGGAGATTAAGAAAATACATAGAAATGAAGCAGGGTGACCTAGGTCGAAGAGACTAAAGCTTTCACTCACTGCTCTTAACATAACACAAGTTATGATACTCAGAGTAAAAAATCGTGAAATTCTCGATACTCTTTGGTCGGTGAATAATTTATAGATTAGCCAAATCAAAAAGCAAAAATAAACGAGAATTACATGCAGGCCCATTTGGGTGGCCACATTGAGATAACCATTGTGCAGATTACTTCCCATGTTTTTACCCTCGAGAACGATATCGATACTCTGTCCGTAGCCATACCCCCAGGGTTGCTTCTTAATATAATCTATACCAATTTCACGTAATGCCTCACGGCCACCTGCTGATTTTCGTGCCAACTCCAACGCATTCATATTAGTGATTTCTGCGCCTTTGCGCCCGAAGGTTAAAGCCTGTAAGGACTCATTCTGCACAATAAAATAAAGGCCTCCGATTAATAGAGCAGCGAAAAATGCGGACGAAAATCTTATTCGGTAATAATAGATTAAGCCGGGAACGAAGACTAAAGGTAAAAATAAGAAGGCGGCCCGAGATCCTGAAGTAACCGCACCTACCGCACCTATCGAAACCACCACCACTCTCCAAAATTTGTGGGGAATGAACATTCCTGAAGCGATGACTAAATTTGCGTAGAATGCCGAGAGGTGTAGCGCCGCCGCCTTTTCTTTCGCATTATCACCAATGGCATTTCCCCTTAATGCTAAAATAGCCCAAATAATAAAAAAGGCGGGGGCGATATTTTTAACTAACTGCTCATCTAATTTAGCACCACAACGTAAGGCCATTAAGGCCATTCCTATTAAAGCACCTAGCCAAAGAAACCATTTCAGGGTAGATTCGGTTGGGTTTGAAGAAATTAAACAGTTGAGGGCGGCAAAAGGAAGAACGCCTATCACAAAAATAACAACGGGTGTGAATTGTTTCCCAGCAGCACTTCTAAATCCTATGGCCAACCCATATAAGATCATAAATACACTCAAGTACGGTAAAAGGTTGCCCGATGGATCGATAATTAGGCTCGTCGCATAACCAATAGCAAAAATGTAAAAATACCGTGGAGCTAAATTAGGCGAGCTCATTTTAAATATAAACTACGTAAGGATTGGGTCATGGCTGAAACGGTGAAAGGCGAGGTGCTTAAAACTGATTTTGAAACCACTGGAGGACGGGTAATCGCTTGTTTAATCGCGGTGGCTAATTGCGGTGGGCTATCAGAGGGAACTAAAATACACCCACCCAACTGTTGGGCAATTTCAGGAATGCCTCCGACGCTGGTTGCCACACACGGCAAACCTGCCGCTAAGGCTTCTAAAATCGCAACACCCAAGGCTTCCGATCGAGAGGGTAGGCAAAATAAATTCGCATGCCAGAAAAGTGCTTTCGTTATTTCACGCGGGGTTTGTCCATGAAACTGAATAGTGTGAACTTTATTGTTTAATGTAGAGGCTAATTCGGGAAACTCCTTAACGAATTGCTGTTCAGTGACGCCCGCGATTGATAAATGTAACGGAGTTTTGATTAAAAGTAATACGTTGATTAAATCGTCTAAGCCTTTTCGACGAAAATCTGATCCCACATATAAAACTACTGGGCGACTATCAACGACCCGATGCGGATTGGCTGGTAAGACGGCAGGACGTTCAAATTGAGAAGTGTCTACCGCTTTATATAAAACTTTAAGGCGCTCAGGATGTTTTGGCTTATAGGCTGCTAAAATATTCTGCTGGGTGAATTGAGAATTACATAAGGTCAGCGCCTGCTCATTGACGAATTGGCGCTCTAACCACCAACGTCGGAGCAGCGCAAACCATCGTCTGATGCCATATGTTTTAAGGATTTTAAAAGCAGAAGAAAAAACCGTGGTATTTTCGTAATCGTTAATCTGCCCCCACACTGGCCATGGGGAATGGAGTAGGCATGAATGCAAGTTACTACTATTAACATGCAGGATGCCGGACGGACCCAATGAACGCGCCAACGCCAATCCTTTCTCCGCTACTGCCCTATATAAAGCTAATGAGCCTTCAGGGGGCTTAATTAAATGTAATCGTGGGTGAGTTGAGTCGGAACCCGAAGCGACTAAATGAAATTCAATCTCAGGGTCATCGCGAAACGCCTCCCATAAGTAGCGGGCATAGATTTCCGGACCCGTCCCACCCTGCCCCCAGGAGGTAGTAATGAATATAACTTTTTTCTTCATTGAGTAACTTCTGCATAGGCCTGCTGAAGCCGAGAAGCAACGAGTGCGGGCGAATGATTTTTTACTGCGATATCATACGCTTCGCGGCCTCTCGCCGATAAATCCTGACACTCTAATGCGGCGTGAATAGCGGCCACCATAGAATTTAGGTTCTTGGATTGATAGGCAAACAGACAACGCGGGCCAAGAATTTCTGCAACTGATCCGGTATTAACGCAACATACCGGCAAGCCGAAACTCATAGCCAAAATAACTGAGCCTGGGTTCATAGGTATGTCGTCGTAACTTAAAATAGCACAATCGGCGGCCCGCATATAAATTTGGATTTCATCATCGGGTATAAATCGAGAATGAATAGTCATTTTGGCATGAGATAACTTTTTGTTTTTATTAATTTCTTCAATTATCTCTGGCTGATTACAAGACCCGGCTATCAATAGATGGGAATCTTTAACGTCCGCCTTAAAGAAGGCTTCGCTTAATAAACCCAGACCCTTGTACTTATTAATTCGGCCCAGAGATAGCATGACTTTTTCCTGTGGACCGATACCCAGCTTAATGCGTGCCTGCTCGCGTGTAATAGTATCTTTATATTTTCCGATATAATTGCAATGAGGTACGATAAAGAAATCTGTCTTCTTAGGTATAGTATATGTTCTTAAAAAGATTTCTTTAGCGGCATTACTCGCGACAATAATTCCGTCTGCTACGTTCACGATCTTCTGAATTTGCTTTATTTCAAATTCAGAAGACTGGGCATCGTGTGGGTATAAATTATCTGCAGAATAAATTAGGGGTAGCTTCTTTAAACATCTTAATCCATCCGCGAACATGATTCTCTTAACCTGGGTGCCCAACCAAGTTGAAGAATGATAAAAATTACTCGGCCAAAACATATGGATTAAATCCACCCCCGATTGGCTGGCCCGGCGGATGGGGAAAAATTTAGTGTCTTGGATGGGTACGGCCGTGTTCCCTCCTTGCTCAACCGCCTCGGCCACCATCTTAGTGTAAGGGTTTTCCTTTCCCCCAAAGGGAAAGATTCCAACCATTAACTGTTTTTTAATCATAGCGGTTTTATCAATAAGGCTTACGACAAACTAAATATAGGCTACCAGTAAACGGCTCATTTTGCGGAACACTTAAAGCGGTGAATAAACCTTTATTTTTAATTTGCGCATCGGACCCCAAAGCCTCGATGACAAATCCAGCCGACTTAAACAATTCCACAGCTTCATTTTCAGTAAACCAATAAATATAGGGACCAAGGTCCAATAGGGCTTTGAAATTCGGCTTACCCTTAAGCCTTAGCCAAGGCTGGTTTTGAATACTTAAGTTTTTATTTAAAATAATACGTAAGCATTTGAGCCAGAAAAGTAGCAGGCTATAGAGACCCTGACGACTTCTCATACAAAGCACATTCACTATTATTAAACCACCCGGTTTTAAAACCCTAAAGGCTTCAGTAACCATTTTCTGACGATCTGTTTTTTCGCTGATTAAAGATACTAACTGTTGAAGATAAATTAACTGCTCAAAACTGTTAGAGGGGTAATTTAAATTGCGACCATCTTGCACTTGGTAATTTATTTTGCCTTGTTGATCACGCTGGCGGGCGACCTCGATAAACTCTGGTAAAAAATCGAATCCATTTAATTGGCTGAAACCCATTGCTTGCATGGCCAATAAAATACGCCCGCCGCCCGCACCCGCTTCTAGAGTGGATTTCTGAGGGTCGAGATAGTGGGAAATCATATACAGCTCACCCAATTCAAGCTTAGCACGTTGTGCCCAGAGATTAAACTCTGCTTCTCTAAAAACTGATTCAGTATTTTTCATTAATTTTATTTAAACCAAGGACGGTGAAACTTAGTGCAACTTAATGCGCTTCTTTTTTATTGGGACGTTATGACTTTTTGAATAAAACTTTAATTCCTCCAAGTCCGATAGCCCGACCTCCCACCTCTAGCATTATTAGAACAACGCCCCCTCCGGCGATTAAGGCAATCGTATCGGCTATGCGGTGGTTACCCAATGGAATTAAAGTTTGAGCATAAACCATGTCGCTTAAAGCTTTTGCCGTAATTATCGTTAATAGAGAAATTAGAAAAGTTTTTATAAATACTCGATAAGGGATCAGAGTTATTGGCTTAATTTCTGTCGTCATGGCGACCAAGAGATCGCTCAAGCCAAACATTAGAATGTTAATACAGAGTAAGGATGCCCCACCCCAAAATCCAAATGTCTTAACAATCGGCACTGTTATGAGGGCCATGATCAACTGCACCAATATATACCCCGTGTACTGCCAGTGCGCCGAACCGACCGCGATGGTGTATTTTCTGAAAACAAGACCGATAGCACGAAATAAAGAGACGCCTGCGAGAACGGTCAAAAATTCTGAAGTTAAGCATATATTTGCCCAGTCAAATTTCGAGTTGCCCCAGGCCAGCGAGATAAGCGGGGTCGCGCAAGCGCCAATAAAACAAAAGTATAAACCCCAGTAATCAGCAAAATGAGCCAGAGTGTTGGTGATTAATTTTGGCAACCCCGACTTCCCGCGCGAAGCCTCGAGACTGATATCTGTAAAAAAAACAGTGCTGACAGGCCGAAGAACCAAGGATGATGTTCGATCAAAAAGAAGTTCTGCGTATTTAAAAACGGCAAACAATCCTGGCGGGAGAAAAGTTAAGGCGGCATTTAACGAAAGTAAATAAAGTTGGGTCACCCCGACATAGGTACTGGTTAAGCCTAATTCAGAAAACAATTGCCGTGGGCTATAACCTTTTATCCATAAGCAAAGTGACGGCCGAGAACCGACTTTATTTAAATAAAAGAGACGACCAATTAGCACCACCAATTGGGTTAACCACGCAGACCAAACTAACGCCCAAACTCCCAGAGAATTATGTAATATAAGTACCGAGATTGCGGCGGCGAGTTGGCCAAAGAATAACCATAACTCAAATCTGCCGTACTGTTTTTCGGCATTTCCCAATGATTGGAGGAAGCCCCCATAGACAATAGCAGGGATGACTGGCATTAATGCCCTAAATAATTCTACCGCCTTGTTCGTCTGAGTCTGGTCAAACCCCGGTAATAATAGTTCAGCTAAAGAGGGCGCAATTAAGGCAAGCACGCCGGATAAGATAATCGACGCTATGGTCACCCAGTTGGTTAATAAAGAATATCGATCGATGGCATAACTTAATCCTGATTCCTCTTTTTCTTTAAGGTAACGTGGTAAAGAAATTTCGGCGAGCTGACCCGCTTGAAATAATCTCTGGAAAGACGAACAGATACTCCAGGCCGCAAAAAAAGTGGCTACTTCTACACTAACGCCATAGCACCAGGCGGTGGTCGATGTTACGAAAAAACCCCCAAATGCTACTAGGATGCCCACACGAAACAGTTGTGCTGTAGCAACTTTGGAATGATTAGAACTGGAATTCAAATTTTTGAATTTGCTGATTATTCAAACCAAGGACGATGGCACTTAGTGTAACTCAATGCACTTTTTCTTTGTCCGATTACCTGCGCGGGAACTCCGGCAACAATGGTCATAGGTGCAACGCTCTTAGTAACCACCGCACCAGCAGCCACCACAGCACCGCGGCCAATCGTCACTCCCGGCATGATAATGGCTCGATGGCCAATCCACGCGTAGTCCTCAATGGTTACCGGTGCTCCTTTATCGCGGTGAAAGTCGTCTTGGATATCGTGTCCCAGGGTCCAAATGACCACCTCTTGAGCTATATCGACATTATTACCGATAGTTAAAGGCCCACCACGGCCATCCAGTAATACATCCCTATTAATAACACAGTGATCACCCAAAATAATTTTGTTAGGATAGCGCAACTCACAGCCCATTAAAATAGAGCATTTCTTACCAGCTGTAAGTCCAGACCAACGATATATTTGAAGTCGGATTAAGTGAAAAGGAATACAACTTACCCAACGCCTTAAAACATAGGCATGAAAACGAAATATAATATAGAAAATACGACTCATTGTTTGGCGCCTATTTTTGCAGTAACTGACCCAAAATATCTTTAGTTAATTCAGTCATCGTCAATAAGGGTGTTTTCGAAGAAACGTAATTATTATATGAAATCAATTTATCGGGAGAACTCACTGCAGTTTTTAAAGCGTCCATCGCTTCCGACAAATTATTGGCGGATGACGGATAATTACCGACCAGATATCTCTGTACATGATACTGACGGGCAAAAGTTGCTAAGCTTTCTGTGTCATCTGCTCCTCCTGTATTTGAGTCAGCAATAAGATTTATAAAGACAACAGGGCAGCCTAAGAAGGCGGCTTCATACCCCATGGTGGTTCCAACATGGATAAAACAAGCTGAACCACGCTGTAAATCTAGGCGCTTATGAATATCAACCGAACGTAATGACCGACCGACCTGGAAAGATCTAAACTCATCATCAATACGTACATTAGATTTGGATTTAATTTCAGCGAGCGCTGAATCGTCGTTAAACATCGGATAAGGTCTGACTAATAATAAATGTTCTGGAAATTCTTTCTTTAAGAGATCGGCTAGCTCCGCAACCAGTCTAATTTCCCGTCGAGAAAGTGGAGCATAACCTGTACCGCATCCAAAATAAAAATAAGGGCTGCCTTCTAGGCGACCTTGACCAGGCAGCATTGTTGATGAAGCTAAGTAGTCCACAATTGGACAAAGTTGGGTAGCGCCGATAATTTTACACTTATTTTGAGAAATTCCTTGGAGTTCTTCCATGTCTTTTGCCAATTTTTGATTCCATACAAGATAGCCAGTAAGCCTGTCCGTAAGCACGGTATGTTTGCAGGGGTGATCCCAACTATAAAGATACGCCCATGCAGGTTTTCCTGAGTCACAAATTCGCGCCAACATGGGGATGTCAGAAAATTCGGTAATTAATAAAAAACTGTCGATGTCGGAAATATCTGTGGCATCGCACTGCGACACGATGGGCAGAAGCTGATTGATGCTCATAAACCTCGGCATCCACATCTGCAGATTGAGTTTTATCTTCCCAAAAGTTTGTTGAGTGGGACTTAGTCGACCTAATTTAAAAAGCTCATTAATGTAATAATTTTCCCGAGAACGTGGTAATTTACCAAACCAACTAAATAATCTAGTCCAAAACTTTCTTTTATAAGGATAAGCCGATACCAAAGGGCGTAGCTCAACCCCCACGGGCAATGGGTGGTTTATGTTATTTTCTTTCGATAATAACACCACCCGATGACTTTGGGCGATTTCTGCTACTAAATCCCGAATGTCATTCCGGGCGTCGTAGTGATTAATGAGTATGCCAATCGTCGCCATGCTTACCACATATCTAGAAGCGTCTTCCGTTGTGCGAGATCCAGTTTAGCTATTTTTTCATCTTCGTAATAGGAATCTCCCAGAATATGCGTCGTAGAGACTTCTTCAAAAACACATCCATGGGTTGAGTTAAAACTGTGCCACATACCCCTCTCAACTAAGACCATATCGCCTGGCTTAAGTTGATGAACTTTGCCGTCCACCACCGCTTCGAGGTCGCCATGAATAACTTGAAACACCTCTTCTTTCTTAAGGTGGCGATGATTGGGGTGGCGCTGACCTGGAAACACAATAACCAGTTTCTTACAGTATTCGCGGTTAATAAGATTAACAATCAGTGCACCGTGTGAACGGAAATTCTCTGGACCATAATGATGAGACATCTCAACGGTATATTTAGGACCAATCTTGATACCCGCTTCATAAAGCATTCCTTTGCCCTGGTGAATTAAACTGCGTAAAGAAGTTGCTAGGGTCGATTGACGACGCTCCTGGATTCCTTCGTCTACTTTATAATCACGTGATGCCACCATTGTTTCAAGCCACTCGCAACTTGATGTTTGATCGGCAGCACATGGCATCGCAAAATAAACTTTTTCAGCGCTAATCACTTCACCTTTACGAATAGCAACTTTTAAATAGGTACCACGGCGAAGCGACTGAAGTGAATCAACCTCCACTTGTACGATTTGTTTTTCCTGACCCTGAGATCCGCCAATTCTTAGAGCATTGATCGAAGCCTTAACCCATCGATCGGTCTGCTCAGGACTCATAGAGTAGGCGTTTAATTGTGATGTGGGTGTTGCCACTCCAACGTGTCTCTCAAGGATACGAGCACCCTTGGCTACGGCGACTTTAACAACATCAACATCATCTGGGTTTTCATGTCCAGAGTAGCCGATGCGAAGCCAATTATAGCGCTTCATCATTCGCTCCATGAAGTTAAGGTAGAGCCCATCGGTGGGCGTGGGATAAATACCGACGCAATGGAGCACCGAAAAGTCTACCTTGCGATGCTCTAGAAAATTTACGACTTTATCAATCTGCTCGATACGTAGACCACCCGTTGAACAAATTACAGGTTTACGAGCTGCCGCAATAACTTCTAAAAGTGGCCAATCGTTAGCACTACAAGAAGCGATTTTTATGATTTCTATCCCGTGGTTAACAATGTCTTTAACCGACACCTCATCAAAAGGTGTACACATAGTTATAAGTCCTGCCTCGCGGGTCGCTTCGACCAGCGTAAGGTACTGCTCTCGACTTAATCTTGTTTCACGAAATCTCTTAATGTGCTTACTATCACTAGATTGATGAGCAGGGTGAATAAAAGTGTCTAAGTCTCGGTACTGAAACTTAACCGCCGCGCGGATTCCGTTATCGCGAGCAATTTTTGCCATCGCGTCGATTATTTTTAAGCCATGTTGAACGTCTCCTTGATGGTTATTAGCCATCTCAAAGATGTAGAGTATGTCATTGGGTGGGTTCATAGTATTGGGGTTTAAGAAATTTTATCTATTTGTGAGAGAGTTTCTAAACTAATAAGTTTATCATCAATATAGTAATCAGCGGCTGGCTTGCCGAAAAATAACTTGTGGTGCTTAACTCCCCATTCGTTCATTTGGCGTTGGGTTGTCGTCGACCAATCAATTCCAGTAGCCGATCCGCGAGCAGTAAATAAAACGATATGGTTACCTGCTTCAAATATTCTATTGATGCGGTGAATGTTATCCGTGAGAGGGCCAGCTAGTTCATAATTATTACCGGGTGTGATTGTTGCAATTACTCCGTCGACATCAAAAACAAAGGTTTTTCCAGTAGGAATGCCATTAGACCATACAAAAGACTGTTCCGCGCGGGCAAATTGTTCGTGGGTATCAATGTCATGAATTTCTTCCATCAACAAAGATCCAATACGCTCACCCGCTACCGAGTTTTTCTCCAGAATGGTTCGCGTACGAATAACATCAATATTAGCATTTTGCAAAAAAGTACTTGGAAGACCTTGTCTTGGGCGACTATGCGCTTCTTTAATATTAGTATTTATTACTGGAGTCAGTTCACCTAAATCATTTCGGAACCACATCTTAAATGGCGTCTCAGGCGCAGTGACTACTGAGCGGATAGAATCCCACTCGGGGTGTTGTCTGAGTAGTTCAACCGCACGCGCAATATCCGATGGGCGACGATTCGGATGAGTGGGGCGCAAATGAACAATAAATTCGGGCACTCCTCCTTCGTTTTTTGCCAACCAATCTAAGGCATGCTTAAAACATTCTAAGTCGGTTGATAAATCTCCAGAAATTTCAGCGGGCCGCAAGAAGGGGGCAGTCGCTCCATACTGTTTTCCGATTTCTGCGTACTGCTCACTATCTGTACTTAAAAGTACACGATTTACTGCACCCGAATTCAAAGCTTGCTCGATGGAGTGTGCCAATAAAGGTTTTCCAGCAAAGGTCCGGATATTTTTATGTGGTACTGTTTTAGAACCACTACGCGCCGGAATAATGGCGATTACTTCTTTAGTATAATTAAACATTTAAAATTATTTACCTACTACCCAAAGGTTTAAACCTGCGGCGCGGATGGCGGCGTGGTTCGTGCAATTGCGTGCATCGAAAATCCATGCTGATTTTTTCGTTTGCGTAGCAACACTGGCCCAATCGATCATCTTGAATTGGTCCCACTCGGTTAAAACAATCACTGCATCCACACCCACACAGGCGTCGTTTACTGTGTTCGCAGATTTTAAGTGAGATTGGTGTGTTGAAAGATAAGAGAGGTCGGCTTGGACTTTTTGTGCGGAAACTTTCGGATCAAAAACTACCACTTCGGCTCCGGCTTGCAGTAAAGTTTCGCACACCAAAATAGCCGGAGCTTCGCGGGTATCGTTGGTGTCCTTCTTAAAGGCAAAACCGAGTACGGCAATTTTCTTCCCCTTAACCTGTCCACCCAATTTTTTAATGACCAATTGGGCGATACGTTTCTTCTGCCAATCATTCATCACCAAAACCTGTTCCCAATAGGCAGCTACTTCAGGCAAACCATGATGCTCGCAAAGGTAAACGAGGTTTAAAATATCTTTCTTAAAACAGGATCCACCAAACCCAATCCCTGCTTTTAAGAACTTACTGCCGATGCGTGAGTCACTACCTAAAACTTTGGCGACCTCATCAATGTCTGCTTCGGTAGCTTCACAGAAGGCCGAGAGTGAATTGATTGAGGAAACCCGCTGGGCGAGCATCGCATTGGCCGCCAACTTCGCCATTTCGGCCGACCACACATTGGTGGTGATTATTTTCTCTTTCGCTACCCATTGAGCATAAACTTCAAATAAGGCTGCGATGGCTTCAGGATTTTCGCCACCAATGAGAACACGGTCAGGATTTTCTAAGTCTTTAATCGCAGTACCTTCTGCTAAAAATTCCGGATTAGAAAGTACATCAAAGGACTGTTTACTATTCTTCGCTAAAATTTCTTTGATTTTTTCTGCGGTGCGAACTGGTAGCGTGGATTTTTCTACGACAATGGTGTGATCTTGAGCCGAACGGGCAATTTGTTCAGCGCAGGCGATGATATATTTTAAATCGGCGGCGCGACCAGCCCCCTCCCCTTCGGTTTTAGTCGGAGTGTTAACCGACATAAAAATGCAGTCCGCGCTTTTAATCGCGGCATCAATATCGGTACTGAAAAATAGATTTTCACCTCGAGCACGTTTTACAACCGCATCTAAGCCGGGCTCAAAAATAGGAATATGGTCGGAATTCCAAGCAGCAATTCGCTCGGCATTCATGTCGACTACAGTGACACGAATATGCGGGCAACGATCTGCGATGACCGACATCGTCGGCCCGCCTACATACCCAGCACCAATACAGGTTATATTTTGAATCTTCATTAGATTAATGTTTTTTTACCATCTACCCAAAGTTCATTGTTCTCTAATTTTACCGAGCAGCCGATGGCGGTCACAAAAATAACCGATAATGCCCGAGTGGTAATCGTACGCACCCAAGATGCTTCACGCACCCCGTAACTGGCTGAATACCAACCCTCACCGGTTTTTTCATTAGCGGTTTGCCAATCTTCTTTTGATTCAGCTGAACAAACAATGGATAACTGCTCGAGGGCTAATTTTGAGCGACCATTCCAACGCAGACTGATTTCGGCATTTGTTTTACCTTTGATTTTGTCGATAATAATAAAGCCTTGCGGAAATTTTTGGATAGCTCGTTCGCAAGAATAATTAGGATACCCAGTATGTGCGGCGCGAATCTGATTGGGCTTAAGAACCCGGTGGCATTTCGTCCAGGGCAACCAAAGAAACCGACTGAAGCGACGCATCGGGTTCTGATTATTGATGGTAACCACGTTGTGCTGATTGGCATTAGATCCATCGGCACCAGCTAATTTAGAGTTATATGAGAACGTACCAAGGTCTTCTGCTACCCATTCGTTACCCCATTTGAGTGAAACATGCAGTTGGTCGGCGTGGCTGGGGCGATGTCTAAACTGCGTAGGATTTCTAAAAAAGAGCGAGCCCAGCTGATTTCGAAATACAGATACGCCCGAAATCGGTTTATCTATAAAATCTTTGTTTGAACAATCAACTGAAGTGGTGGAGATCGGACCACAGAGCAATAGAGCCTCTTCATCCCAGGGACCGGTCGATAAGCGTGAACCAAGAAAAAGTATTTGGGCGGTGTTGATTACCGGACGAAAATCTTCGTGAGAACTTCCCGTGAGTGGAAATAAACAAGCGCCATCATCGGCACCATAACGGGGTACATTGCCTTCATCATCTAGGAGGTCGCCTAAGAACATCGTCGCCGCCCGAATTTTCTTAAGGGTAACTTGGGGAAAAGTTTGTTCTTCGGATCGTAAAACCACTTCCGTCCAAATCATTAAGTGTAAAAACAGACGGTGATAGTTCGTGGAATGCTGACTGAATCCGCCGTCGGCATTAACGAGTGATTCAATTTGCGGCAGTAAAGTTTCGATTCCTTTGGCCCGCCACTCGCCAGCCTGAGTACAATTGGGCCAGAGCACACCCGCGGTAAATAATCCTACTGCTTCGCTGATTCCGTGATTATTAGACTGAGAAATAGCGTAAGAAAGATGTCCATTAATTCTATTCGCCGTAGCTTCGGCTAGCTGCGTCGTTAAAACTATTCTTTTATCAGTCGTGGTGGGATGACTACGGAAAGCCTGGAGCGCGTAAGCCACCGCCATCAATCTCATCGACGCTTCCTGACCACACATCCATTGCGGACCTTGATTAGGTGGATTCTTTTCCATCCAATCCTCGAATAATTTCCAAAAAGTTTCGGGATAGGAATCGCTGCCTTCAATAATCCAAGCGCGGACTAATGGAAAAACCCAACTGAAACGCGAAGCTTCCCACACGCCTTTAATATCATCACTACCCGCATCGGTAATTTTCGACCAGTGAGCAGTGGATTCCAAACGGCGACCACTTAAAACATTGCGATTCCAATTTAAGGGGAAGCCGAGATCAAAAAAACGATTGTTAAATATTCTAATTTTTCCCTGAGCTAAACCACGCGCTTCGGCCACGGGAGAATGTCCAGTCGCGATCGCATAGCCTTCACATAAGGGAGCCAAATCCTCTCGGGCAAATAATGAAATCGGCAACGCCGGGGCCTTTCGACGCCATAAATCAGCCGAGGACGTAATTATAGCGGACGAAAGAGAGACCCAAGATTGCTTGGGCATTCTTTTTTCTAGCAAGCCGAGTTTCTTTTCGACTTTAAACCAGACGCGTTGTGCCAACCAACTCGGCCCAAGATTTTTAATTAAGGAAAAATACATTAATAAACTAAACTTTTATCATTCCGCGCGTGTCGATAAGTTTTTTACCGGCAAGCTGAGCTAAAGTGAGTGAACCAAAGGCTTGGTGGTCGACGAGTAATACAATCACTTGAGCACGCTTTAGGGCTGAAGCTAAATCGGTTAATTCAACTTTTCCATCAAGCGAAGCAGGAAGTTTTTCCACGTGGGGTTCCACCGCTAAAACTTTTAATCCGCTTTGCGCCAACTCCGCAGTGATTTCAACGGAGGGTGATTCGCGTAAGTCGTCAATGTTGGCTTTAAACGCTAAGCCAAGACAGGCGACCACTGGCTGGGCAATGCCTTGTGTGGCTTGGATAACCTGTGCCACGACGTGGTGGGGTTTAGAGTCGTTTACTTCTCGGGCCGTACGCATCAAGCGCGCTTCTTTCGGTGCAGCATGAACAATAAACCAAGGATCCACAGCGATACAATGTCCGCCGACACCTGGACCAGGTTGTAAAATTTTCACCCGTGGGTGGCGATTGGCTAAACGAATCAACTCCCAAACATTAATTTTTAAGCGATCGCAAATCAAGGAAAGTTCGTTGGCGAAAGCAATATTCACATCGCGAAATGCGTTCTCGGTGAGCTTCGCCATTTCGGCGGTACGGGCATCGGTGATAAATATCTGCGCGGAACAGAAACTTTCATAAAGTTTTTTAGAAATTTCGGAGGCTTCGGGAGTTAAACCACCCGCAATGCGATCATTAGAAACCAATTCTTTGAGCATTTGACCGGGAAGAATTCGCTCCGGGCAATGGGCGTAAAGGATACCGTCTATGTGTCCGCGTTTTAGTTTCTTACATTCATCTTCAATCCACTCTTTAACTTTTTCGGTCGTGCCGACGGGAGAGGTGGATTCTAAAATAACTAAGTTTCCGCTGACGACAACTGGCGCAATTGAGCGAGCGGCTGATTCCACATATTTTAAATCGGGCGTGCGTGAACCATCTGCTTGAACATCAAACGGGGTGGGCACCGCGATGATAAAAACGTCAGCGGTGGCGGGCTTAAGTGTAGCTTTTAAATTGCCCGATTGCACAGCGGCGCGGACTAAAACATCCAGGTCGGGTTCCTGAATATGTATTTTTCCTGAATTAATGGTATCCACCACGCGCGGAGACACATCTACGCCATTCACTTTATGTCCCTTGGTAGCAAAAATAGAGGCGGTAGGTAAGCCGATATAACCTAAACCTAAAACACAGATAGATTTCATGATAGTTTTGAAAAATTATGGATGAGTCATCGCCTGCATGCGTACCGCCCAGCGGGAGACTTCGATGATTTCGTTGAGCGGGATGGGCGAAGGCTGATGGGATTCAACCGCATGAGTAAATGCAGCGAGCGCGTTGGAATGTCCTTTATCCATTTTCTGGAATAAGCCTCTGCCCTTATTAATACCCCAGACGCCCCGACCGCGACATTGCTGCCAATTATTGATTTCCAAGTTCCAGCCCGCACCGGAAACATGAATCATTTCTTTGGGAACGGTTTTGGGGAGGTCCGTGAGATAATTAATATATCCGGTCGAACCGTCCGTGAATTCGAGTTTATATTTACCACCGTCTTGGCCATCGGTAAATCGGTCGACGAGCATAACCTGAGAAATGGGTGCGGAGATAAGAAACCTGAGTAAATCTATAAAGTGACAAGCTTCGCCAACAATTCTTCCGCCACCCTCGGCCGGGTTTAATGTCCAATGATCAGGCGGAAGGCTGCCCGCATTGATATTTATCGTAATAGTTTTCGGTCCCACCTGTGCGGCGATAATTTTTCGAGCATGCAGCGCCAGGGGTGCAAATCGTCGGTTAAATCCGACCATTAAAATTGCCGAAGATGTTTTCGCACTTTTTTCGATGAGATCAATTTCCGGCTCCGTTAAGGCGAGGGGTTTCTCGACCCAAACCGACTGGCTATTTTCTAGGGCCGTTACCGTTTGCGTGGCGTGTAAATGATGTCGGGTTGAAATAAAAACTGCTTTTATATTTCTGTTCTTAAAAACAGCTGCGGGGTCGGTCGCTACGCTAGCCGCATTAAATTTTTTGGCAGAAAACAGCGTGGAGGCACCTTGAGCGGACACGAGCACTTCTAATTGAGGCGGCTGATCCAATGCCATGAGCTCGGGTAAAAGTGTGCGTTGGGTAAAATTTCCAGTGCCCAAAATACCCACTCTTAATCCCGTATCTTTCGTCGTGGGCTTAAGTTGAATTTGACGAATTAAATTCTCAGAGCGCGGACGATAAACCAGAGAAATTCCAAAAATTTGGGGATCGGTTAAGTGGCTGTAAACTTCGGGCGCCTCGTCGATTGATTTCTGGATGGAAATTAAATCATGCACGACTAATTTACCTTGGGACATTAATTCTAGGACACGCTTAAAATTTTCTTGAGCAGAGAAAGGATGATTGGCTTGGCGCAGTCCATAGGAATTCGAGACTTGGAAGCTGACCTCATTACGATAAAAATCACCGCGTTTTAAGTTAAGTCCGATTACTCCGACTAAAACTATTTTTCCGTGATGGCGGCAAGACTGGGCCGACTGACTGATAATATCATGTGAGGGCGATGACGCCGTGATTAAAACTCCGTCAACCCCTTGTCCCCCTGTCCAAGAAAGTATTGATGAGACCGGATTAGAATTTTTTTCTGCCCTAAAACAGTGAGCTCCCTGTTTTTCTGCCAGGGCACACTTATCTGGATTTAAATCGATGCCGAAAACTTCGGCGCCTTGGGCTTTTAAAATACGAACGGCTAATTGTCCGATTAAACCCAATCCACTGACCACAATGCGGCTGCCAGGAGTGATATTGAGTAAGCGAATACCATTAAGAGCAATGGCAGCTAGGGGCGTGAAGGTGGCATCAGCCGATAAAACATTGTCGGGAATTTTTGCACAGAGGTAAGATTTAACACTGACAACCTCGGCGTGCGAACCGTTAGAGATCACGCGATCACCCGCAGTAAAGTTGGGATCACCACCCTGGTCGATTACCTGCCCTACTTGGCAATAGCCTAGCGGGATGGGCTGACTTAACTTACCACGAATCGCCTTAATGGTAGGGATTAATCCGTCGGTAGAAATTTTCGCTAACACCTCTTTAACCCTCTCTGGCTGTTGTCTGATTTTCTGTATCCAGCTAGCCTTACCAAATTCGACCAACATTTTTTCGGTTCCCAGTGAAACCAAAGAATGCGAGGTCAAAATTAATAAAGAGCCCGTAGTTGGTCCCGGAGCAGGAACCTCCGTCAACTCGGTGTGTCCGGTATCTAAATGTTGAAGAATCTGTAACACTATAATTAAGAGTTTTCTTCGAGGTTTGAATTAGAATTCAAAGTACAAAGTGTCATCGCCGCGGTGAAAGCTAAGATGAAAAGAATCGGGGTAAACCAACACAACAAGTCGAGTAACATGTGGGTTAAGAATAGGATACAGACACAAAATAGCGGAATGACTTCGGGGCGGCCACGGCGAGTGATTCTTCGAGACTTTATGACAAACCATCCGATAGTGGCGAGAACTGGCAACAGTCCTACGATGCCCCACTCGGCAATCATTTGTAACCAATCGCAATGAGCATAGATAGCTCTCGTGGATAATCTTTGGTTTTTATCCTGTAAGGAAGGCTGTTGGGCTTGAAAATAAGGAGAGACCCAGCGGTAAGAACCGGCACCCCAGCCGTACCAAACTTTGCCTTCAAGCCCACCGACGCCAATCATTTGTGCGGTCGCACTGCGCAACGCCACCCTCTCATCCACCGAGGAACTGGAAGTCTGTTTTAGTTTTTGTTTAATCCGATACTCCAACTGATCGTACTTATAAGTATAGGCTAAGCCCCCTAACATAATCACAAAGATTATAATATTGATTAAATTAACCCCTAAACTCTTACCACTTTTTAAAGGGAGTCCTAAGAAGTAGGCAATGGGAGTAACAAATAACAATAAGGTTAGGCTAATTAAAATTCCACCCACACTAAAAGTTAAGAAAACACCAAAGAACAATAAGAGAGCTATAAAAAAAGAAATTAAGTGAGGGCCGCCTAAGCGATCACTGTCTTTTTTTCGTCGGAAGTGCCAAAAAGTCAAAGCGATGGCGATGGCTGCGTTAAAATAAAAATAAGTGCACGCATGGGTACGATTAATAAAGGGTCCAAAAGTGCGTGCATTACTGGGAACGGGATAACCTAAAATAGTGCCTTCCGTGAGTTGGTGGGTATAGCCATAGGCCGCTAGCAAACAGGCCGTGATAATACTGACCCAAGCGAGGGCGATATAAGCACGGCGATGAACGAGCCCGATATATAACGCACAGAAAAACATCCAGGGCCCAGCAAACGTTAACAAAACACGCCAGGCATTCATGCCACCCGGATCGCTTTCATCAGAAAGAAAGGGAGCCTTTAATCCGTTGGGTAACCAAGTGATGTAAGGCTCTTTAAAAATTCTCCAAAATAAATCTCTTTCGGTAACACTACCCCACGAGTTTAGGCCTTGGATGGTAAAGTAGGCAAACAGCGCCAACCCCATCCAGAACGGGACACATCTTAATAAATTATTAAATTTTTCAGAGGCGGGGCGCGATTTAACATCGTCGTAAAGTAAGCCGACACCCAAAAGCTGAGCGAATAAAGCAGCCAACGGAAAAGTGATGTAATTTAAAATTTCGTTAGTTCCAGAAATTATACCACGAATACTTAAAACGATGATGACGACTAGGATGGTCGCCCAAATTCCCGCGCAGATGGTTTGTGCTCGAAAATTGCCGACGGCAATAATCAGCGCTCCCATTGACAGTCCTAAGGTAAGCATAGTTGCCCACCAAACCACTCCACCCCAAGCCCAAGGCATGATGGTCAATAGGGTAGCTGCCACAGCAAATAACGCTAACTCCCGAGGAGTTAACGAAGGCCTGCGCGTTTTTATATTTTTATAAAAAACGTGCTTAGAATAAGTAGAGTCTTCAGCCATTAATTAGACGAGTCCAGCTTGGTAGATATCGTGAATGCGGAGTAAACCTAAACACTTTTGGTTATCTGGGTGAGTTACTGGCAAAACAGAAATTTGTGAAGGGCGGTCTTCCATCACACGAGCAGCCTCTACGAGGGAAACCTGCGGATGGGTTCGAATCGGATTTTTAGTCATCACATCGATAACCTTGGCGGTATTTAAATCGATTCCTCGACTTAATACTCTACGGAGATCTCCATCGGTAATTAATCCCATTAAAATTCCTTCCGCATTTAAAATACAGGCAGCGCCATTAGGAAAAGTGGTCATCGCAATAACCGCCTCACGTAGGGAGGCACTGATATCAACCTGAGCACAGCGATCGATAGATTGAAAAACTTCGCCAACGGTCAACGAGAGGTTGCGACCTAATTGACCCGCGGGATGAAATCTTGCGAAGTCGGAAGCCCCAAATCCGCGATGAGTAATTAAGGCAGCCGCTAAGGCGTCACCTAATGCTAAAGTTAAGAGCGTACTCGTCGTTGGGACGAGTCCCAGGGGATCCGCCTCGGGGCGCGCACCAATATCTAAAACAAAATCCGCTTGGGTCGCGAGGGGTGACTGCGTGTTACCCACCAAAGCGATTAAAGGAGATTTAAAAGAACGCAACACGGGTAAAAGTCGGACCAGCTCCGCTGTCGCACCTGAACGTGAAATTAAAATAACAGGATCGCCCGATTGTAAAATTCCCAAATCGCCGTGAACGGCATCCGCGGCGTGTAAAAATATGGCCGGTGTACCTGTACTGCAAAGGGTGGAAGCAATTTTTTGGGCGATGAGACCCGACTTACCAACGCCAATTAAAACAACTTTTCCTGAATGTTTGGCGATTAAATCAACCACCTTGGTGAACGAACCGTCAAGACGTTGGGAGAGTTCGGTCAAGGCTTCGGCTTCGGCTTTCAATAACGACTGGGCAGACTGGAGTGGTGTAGTCATAAATTATTTTAAAAGTTTTCGAGCGGCCGCTAAATCTTCAGCGGTATCAATCGCAACCGGATGATAATGCGTTTCAATAGTTTGAAATTTAAAGCCGTGCGCTAAAAATCTTAATTGTTCTAAAGATTCTACCGACTCTAAGGTGGTTGCAGATAATTTAGGGTAGCGAGCTAAAGCGTCGCGATTGTATCCATAAACCCCGATGTGCGACCAATAGGAATAATTATTTACCCAATCTTTAATTTCTTTACCGCGGAGAAAAGGAATGGGGCTGCGAGAAAAATAGAGGGCTTCGCCGTTTTCCGCCCGGACTACTTTGACCACACTAGGAGACTGGAGACGTTCTAAGTCAGTAATTTTAGAAACTGCCGTGACCAGGGAACACTGGGTTTTCTTCCAACACGTAATTAAATCGTCGAGCAGTGTGGGCTCGATAAATGGCTCATCACCTTGAACGTTGATAAAAAAATCGCCGGGTAACTGATCCAAGACACTTGAAATTCTGGCCGTGCCCGATGGGCAGTCTGGCGAGGTCATCAATACCTCGGCACCAAATTTTCGGGCAACCTCAGCCACTTCTTCGGCGTCCGTGACAATCACTACGCGCTCAGCTTGTTTTACTTGTTTGGCTTTTTCCCAAACGTGTTGCACCACCGGTTTACCGCCTAAATCCAAAAGAACTTTACGCGGTAATCGAGTAGAGGCAAGACGGGCGGGAATACAAAGGGTGACCATGTATTTATTTTCGAAGGGTGGATTCATTCCAAAGATACCACTGATAAACTTCTTGGATGCCCTGCTTTAGGGAAGTTTTGGGCGTCCAACCTAGCGCTTGAATTCTGGAATTATCCATAATTTTACGCGGAGTACCATCGGGCTTTGATTTATCAAATTCTAGCTTACCGTGATAACCAACAACCATCGCAATCATTTCGGCGAGCGCCTGAATAGTAACCTCTTGCCCTGAACCCAAATTAATCGTGCCCGGCTCGGAATATTTATCCATTAAAATTAGGCAGGCTTGAGCCAAGTCATCGACGTGTAAAAATTCCCGCAAAGGTAGACCTGTGCCCCATAATTTCACGGCGGCGTCTCCCTTTAATTTTGCTTCATTCATTTTGCGAATGATGGCGGGGAGAACATGAGAGTTTTCTAAACTAAAATTATCGCCTGGGCCGTAAAGATTACAGGGCATCGCGCTAATAAAATCACATCCGTATTGTTGGCGGGCGAAAGTGCAGAGTTTGATGCCGGCAATTTTTGCGAGGGCATAAGCTTCATTGGTGACTTCGAGTGGACCGGTTAAAAGTGAATCCTCTTTAATGGGCTGAGGGGCTAACTTTGGATAAATACAACTCGATCCCAGGAATAATAGTTTTTTAACTTTAGTTTGTCGCGCCGCTTCAATCACGTTGGTCGACATGATTAAATTATCGTAGATGAAATCGTAAGGGGCGTTGGAATTATAATGAATTCCTCCAACCCGGGCGGCGGCCATAATAACGTAAACTGGTTTTTCCTGAGCAAAGAATTCTCTAACGGCGGTGCCATCACGCAAATCCAACTCTTCCGACGTTCGTCCGATGATTTGGGTGTGGCCGGCTTTTTTTAAGGCACGCACAATGGCCGACCCGACCATGCCACGGTGTCCAGCTACGTATATTTTTTCCTGCAAATCCATTTAGCGGTGTTTGTGTGACAGTGTCTTAATATCATTATCCACCATACGATTTACTAATTGCTCAAAAGAAGTTTGCTGTGGGTTCCATTTGAGTTCGCGAATGGCCTTGGTGGGGTCGCCCAATAATTGTTCGACTTCGGTGGGGCGAAAATATTTAGCATCCACGGCGACCAAGGTGCGATTAGTTTTCTTATCGATGCCTTTTTCGTTCACGCCGGTGCCCTTCCACTCCAACTCAATTCCGGCACGCTTGAAGGCGAGATTACAAAACTCTCTCACCGTATACATCTTGCCCGTCGCGATCACGAAATCATCGGGTTGGTGGTGTTGTAAAATCATCCACATACATTGAACGAAATCGGGAGCGTAACCCCAGTCGCGCTGAGCGGAAAGATTTCCTAAATAAAGGCAGTCTTGGCGGCCTAAAACAATGTTGGCGACGGCGAGACTGATTTTGCGGGTAACGAAGGTTTCGCCACGGCGTTCAGATTCGTGATTAAATAAAATGCCATTGCTCGCAAACATGCCGTAAGCTTCGCGATAATTACGGGTAATCCAGTACGCGTAGATTTTAGCAACACCGTAAGGACTACGTGGATAAAATGGAGTCGTTTCCGATTGAGGTACTTCGGTGACCTTGCCGTAAAGTTCGGAGGTGGAAGCCTGATAGATTTTTACTTTTTTCTCTAACTTAAGAATTCTGATCGCTTCTAATAATCGTAAGGTGCCGACGCCGTCCGTGTCGGCGGTGTATTCCGGAACTTCGAACGAAACCTTCACGTGGGACATCGCGCCCAAATTATAAATTTCGTCAGGCTGCACTTCACCGATAATTCGAACTAAATTAGTGCTATCGGTTAAATCACCATAGTGCAGGGTGATTTTTTTGATATGAATATCGCGAACCAAGTCCTCCATGTAGAGGTGTTCAATGCGCTCGGTGTTAAAACTGGATGAGCGGCGGATAACGCCGTGAACTTCATAGCCCTTGGAGAGCAATAATTCTGCCAAATAGGAACCGTCTTGTCCGGTGATACCGGTGATGAGTGCGCGTTTTTTCATTGGTTTTAAATTTTGTTTTTGGCCTCAGCGATGATGCGCGAACTGCTGTCAATTTTCGCGCCTAAGCCATCGATTAAGTGGGCACCGTATTTTTGAAGTACGGTCATTTCCGGAATATTCCCGGCGTTACGATCGCCGCCCTTACAAAAGACAACGTCGTGACCTTGGGCTTTGGCTTCTTTAATTAAAACCTCCAAGGTTGCGCACACGGAGCCATCTTGATCAATGGCCAGGATAGCTCGGTCAACGACGCGGAGTGCGGTCGTCACCGCGAGTCGGGTATCTTGATCGATAAAGGCTTTGCCTTTTTTCAAGGCCGCTTGGACATCGTTGTTAACAATCACCCAAAGTTTATCGCCCTGCTCTTTTGATAAATTGAGTAATTCTAAATGTCCACGGTGCATGGGATCAAAATATCCGCTAGTGATGGCGATTTTCATGAGGTGTTTTTGGGAGAAGTTTACAGGCTACCGCGCGTGCCGGGGGGTGAACCGGAACGTTTAGTATTATATTTTTACTAATAAAATCAGCCTTAATTACGCCTCGGGGGGAGGGAGTAAAAAGGTGGAGAGTTCGAGTGCTCGACTGTTCCAGCGCTGTAAGCGCGTAAGCCGATCAATCACCTCTGCCGAGAAATTTTGGTCTGATGCTTCTTTCACTAATTTTTGGAGTAGTGGCTTCGATTCTTCTAAGCTCGGAAGAACTTGATTGCGCAATAAACCCATCAGCGAAGCTGCTAAAGACGGCGAAGGCTGCCAGCGCTCCCGGCGACTTCCCGCGACCTTAATCGACTCCACCATACCATTGCCCTTAAGAAACCTAAGTCCTTGACTAACAGAGCCTTTGCTTATGCCTAGCCGTCCCTGAATAACATCAAATTCCAGGGCTTCGGGTGAGCTGTATAAAAGCGCATAGATCTCCGCGACCGACCTTTGAACGCCCAAAATGGCGGCCATTTTTACAAAAAACTTCGTCAGCTCCTTCTCCTGAGCTGAAAGCGGGGCAAAATGGGGCTTTTTCATGGGATTTTTGGACGTTTTTACTGATAGTGTTATCATTATTTACGCCCCGAATGGGAAGGGTTTGAGTTTTCATTTAAAATTGAACTTAGGCAATGGCTAAATTCACCTTTTAAAAAATTTATCTCCATAAAAAGCCCCATTTGGGCTATTTTATTAAATTATCCACCTTGGCGCCCCCTTGGGGATTCGAACCCCAGTTACCTCAGTGAAAACGAGGTGTCCTGACCGGGCTAGACGAAGGGGGCACACGGTGGAATGGGGAACTTACGACCCTGACCACCTTGGTCAAGTATTTTGAAAGTTTAGAGAGATTTCGTTCCTCCAATCTCTACCGGCCGAACAAACTACGGTCCTCTATCGGATCGGCCGAGCGCTTAGCACCTTTGAGGTGAGCATTCTTGGCCAGCACGTACCCACCCCACGCAGCTGTTCCAATAAAAATTATAATGAACAGCAGAATCTTGATTCGCGACGTCGGCGGCAATGTAACATTTGCTTTCATTTCAATATTTTACCTTTCCTTAAATATTAAATCAATCCATATAATAAGGTAAGTAATTTATAACCCCATAAATTACTTAATTACTCTCCGCGTGGTTGGAAAAAACAAACCATTCATCATTTTCATTATTTCTGGGGAATTCTATGTCAAAAAATTAAGTGAAGAGCTCGAGGGTGCGGGCTTCAGAGTTCAGGGGTTTGAAAAAGAATCTCTCGCCTTAAAGTTTTTAGAAAAAAATAATGTACAGGGTGTTTTCCTAACGAATCACTCGTTAGAGAAATCAAAATCATTGGTCGAAGAAATAAAAAAAACCGGGAATCCCGCCGCGCTCTTTTGTTCACAAACCCAGTGTAGTCCCGAAAACATTGCGGAGCTATTGAATCTGGGTTGTGATGAGTTCTTTTTAAAAACTTGTCCCGATGTTGAAATCATTGCACGGATTAAAGCGGTCTTCCGCCGAAGTGATCGCAGCAAGAATCGGCAGATTGCGGCAAACATCCATCTCGATACCGATCAATTTAACTTTTGTGGGGCCGCAATAAATCCTGGCCATTTAGAAATTATTTTTGATGAAAAAAATAAATCTAAATTAGGGAAAAAGGAACTGGGGATTATCTACTATCTCGCGAGTAACCCTGGCGTGGTCATCAGTCGCAATAGTCTTATTCACGCCGTTTGGGGAGCACATGCCGATACCCG
Source organism: Opitutales bacterium (assembly GCA_009691685.1). Lineage (GTDB taxonomy): Bacteria > Verrucomicrobiota > Verrucomicrobiia > Opitutales > UBA953 > UBA953. The sequence goes on along the minus strand of SIAU01000003.1, from coordinate 39,189 downwards.
CAGTCGCTCCGTCGACCAGTATATTACCAAAATCCGAGTCTTATTTGAGAAATATGCTGAGGGTTTAGGCTCGTTACGCACCTTGCATGGCATTGGCTACTGGTATGATGCCAAGACGCTAAATAAGAAAAAGGTTAATTCGTAAAATGGCGCCGACTTGCTTGATTTTTGGCGGTGAGTGCCTTAACTCTAGTTTATGAAAATCAAAGCGTATCTAAAGCCGAGTTGTGGTTGGTCTAACGGCGTCCGTGCTATCTTTAAAAAATATCAACTGGCCTACGACGATGTTGATATCATCAACAACCCAGTTAATTACGCCGAGATGGTTGAGCGCAGCGGCCAACGTCTTTCACCTTGTGTCGAAATCGACGGCGTAATGCTGGCCGATATTTCTGGTGATGAAGTCGAAAAATATATGTTAGAGAAAGGTCTCATTAAACCAGTCAGTGCTGAAACCGATGTTCCCACTAATGCACCTTGCACGGACGAAGAACACGCGAAGCAAAGAGCTAAAACCATTCGCTTCTTCTAATTTACTGAGCCACGAAAGCGGCTAAAGATTCGGCCACCCAAGCTCTTTGATTTTCGGCTAGTTCTGGAAAAACTGGAATGCTCAGAACTTCTTGGGCAATTTTTTCGGCCACCGGCGCATGATCTGCACCGCGTCCAATACCCTTAAAACATTCTTGGCGGTGTAAGGGAACGGGATAATAAATTTCGCAGCCAATTTTTCGTTCCGTTAAGAATTGTTTTAACGCGTCCCTTTTACCGTTCAAAACGCGAAGGGTAAATTGATTCCAAATGCCTTCACCGGAAAAATCCTGAGGTAAAAGAATTTTGGCGTCGCCGGGTGAATCCGGTCCATTCAGTGCTATCCCTTTAACGGTACTTAAAGCCTTGTGGTAAAAGAGGGCGTTCCCCGCGCGGGCACAATTGTATTTAGGAAGATGGGGCAACTTCACGTGCAAGAGGGCGGCCTGCAACGGATCCATTCTAAAATTAGCGCCTACGTATTTATGAAAATATTTTGGCTGCATCCCGTGCACCCGCAAAACACGGGCCTTCTCGGCTAAGTCGTCATCTTGGGTGGTTACTAAACCCGAGTCACCAAATCCACCGAGATTTTTTGAGGGGAAGAAGCTCGTCGCTCCAAAGTCTCCCACCGACATTGTCGGGTGGCCCTGCCAGCGTGCGCCCATCGATTGCGCAGCATCTTCGATTAAAAATAATTTATGACTGTCGGCGAACTGACGCAGACGAACCAAGTCGCAGGACTGTCCAAAAAGGTAAACGGGCATGATAGCCTTCGTTTTGGGACCCACCTTCTTTTCCGCGTCCGCTAAATTAATATTAAATGTATGTGCCTCCACATCCACCCAGACTGGGGTAGCTCCCAGACGCACCACCGATCCAGCGGTCGCGAAAAAAGTGAATGCCGGGAGCAAGACTTCGTCGCCCGGACCAATGCCCAGGGCCATGAGAGGCAAAAGTAAAGCGTCGGTGCCCGAAGACACCCCGAGCGCATGTTTCACTTTTAGGAATTCGGCACAGGACTTTTCAAACGCCTCCAAGCGCGGACCCATAATAAAGGCGTTCGACTTCATGACTTCTTTAAAAGTCGACTCATACGCAGGGGCCAAAGCTTCGTTCTGCGGGCCGAGATCTAATAAGGGAACCGTTACCATGACTAACTCTTCATTGAGTCACACTCAGCGGGCAACATCTTTCGATTTAAATCGGCTGATTAAAATCAAAGTCAGCCCTAGAATTAATAACGGCAAAGTCCAAAATTGTCCCGCCGTTAAGCCCATAATAAATCCATCCTCGGGAAGACGAAACACTTCGGTGATGATTCGAGCACACGCGTAAATAATTAGAAATTCCCCTGCCAGCTGTCCGGCAGGAAGTTTTTTAGGGTATCTCCAATAAACCCATAAAAAGGGAATCAGACCTTCGCCGACGGCCTCATATAATTGCGAAGGGTGACGAGGAATATTTCCTTCGCGTGGAAAAATAACCGCCCACGCAACATCAGAAGGTCGACCCACCAGTTCGGCATTTATAAAATTAGCGATGCGGCCAAAGAAAATTCCTGCTGGAGCCATGGCGCATAATAAATCGCTCATCTTTAAAAATGAAACGCGACGGGTCTTCGCAAACCAGGCGGCTACTAAGATGATTCCTAAAAAACCTCCGTGGCTTGCCATTCCACCCTGCCAAACTCTAAAGACCACGAGCGGATCGGCTAAAAATTCTTCGCGAGCGTAGAGTAAAACGTGTCCCAAGCGTCCGCCTAGAACTACCCCCACCATGATCGCCGTAATTAAACTCGATTCATCTTGGGCGGATTGCAGGGGAGTTAATTGTCGCACCCTCCAGCGGTGTAATAATAAAGCCGCCACTAAAAATCCTGTCGCATATGACAGACCATACCAATGGATGCCTTTAAGAAACCATCCATCCGGAAAGTGAATCGCTACCGGATCTAGTTGGTGAACCCAATAGCCTAAAAACATGGTCTTAGGCCTTGGGAGTTGAACCGTCAGAACTAGGTCGGCGACTGAAACGGTGACCACGCAGACGGGCTAACTCTCTCATGTCGGGGTGTGGATCGTCTTTCTCGTAAATTTCTAAACCGAGTAATGATTCAAAAATATCTTCGAGGGTAATAACACCTGCGAATGCACCAAACTCGTCCACGACTACGGCTAAGTGTTGGTGCGCGCGTACTAAATCATGCAAAGCATCAGAAAGTGTAGCATTCTCGGGCACAATATGAGCGCGTGCCATTAGTTCTTTAATTTTAATTTCTCTTTTGCCATCGCCCGCTGCTTTTAAAATATCGCGACGACGAACCACGCCCACAATACGATCGGGATTAACATCCCAAACCGGCATCCGACCATGCGGTACATTGGAATAGAGTCTTAAAACATCGCCCACCGAAAGATTAGCTTCGAGAGCGGTGACGACCGGACGCGGAGTTAAAACCTGAGAAACGGGAATGTCGTCTAACCGAACGGCGTTAGCCACCAGGGTGCTTTCGGCCTGAGTTATTTTTCCTTCACGTGCGGCCGCCTGAGCCATACTTCCAATATCCGCATCGGCGCGATCAAAACCTGCTTCTTCGGGTGTCGCCAAGGAATCATGCATGCGTCCCAGACGTCGCAGAATATAAGACGCACCACGAACGAGCATTAAAGACGGAGCAATTTTGGGTGCTAAACTTAAGCGAAAGTGGGTACCTAATTTTTGGGGCAACATCACAGTGAGCCAGGCCATGAAAAATGAAGTTAAAATAATGAAGAGAAATAATCCGGCTGAGGCCCAATGCGTGGAGGCCATTTCAATTAATTGGGGACCAAATAATATTCCGCCTAAAAGTGCACTCATTCCGACAAAGGCGGCGATCAGAACTTCAAAGGCGGCTAGAGTATTGCCCTGTTCACCCCGACAGCGCTCCAAGGCGATGGCCGCTTTGGCATTGTGGCGTCGCAACTCTTCGATTTCACCCAGTGAAAAAGCGGAAACGACACCCGCGACCAATGAGAGCAGTGCAGCACTACCGTTCAGTGAAATAAAAATGATCCAGAGCAACCAAGGTTCCATGTCCTTTTAGCCTAGTAGCGTCTTAGCAGATTTGCGAGGGAGAATCCGATGATTGACCTTCATTTAAATGGTCTAAACAATGCACTTATGAGTCCTCAAGAGCAAAAAATTGCAGCTGGCTTATCGGTTTTTCTTACGGCCGCCCTCCCCACCTCGGTCGGAGTTATCGCCTTTCGGTCCCAACCTATTTTGGCGAATATTATCAAAGGCGAAGTCCATACCCTTCCCACGCTCACCAGTTTTTTCTTTAATTATTTTCAGGGCTCACTCATCTGCCTGTTTATCTTAGGATGCGTTGCCACGTGGATATCCTTTAAGGCCTATCATCAATCTTCGGGTGAAAATGAGAGCATTAAATTTCCTGAGCTGCTCGTAGCTTTAGCATTCTCCTCACTCATCAGTATTATCTATTTAAATCTCTTTATCTTTTCAACCGCCTGGCCTGTTTATAATAAACTGACCGAACGCTGAGCTCTAAATTCTTTTAAGTGAGTTAAGGCCGACCTTGCTTCTTCTTGATTGGGTTGAGCGGTCCATACCGATTCACCGTCGGAGTTAAAAACATTTTTGACCAACACCGCACCGCCTTCAAACGTGGAGCGAAGAACAATCAAACTTTGCGCGTGATAGGGAAAAGATTGGGCCACCGCTTTTATTTGTTTTTTACTCCGTAAACTATTTTGAAAAGTTTGAAGCGAGGTACTCGATAGACACTGCGTTTCCTTACTCGGGGTAAACCATTCCGTACCATCCCACCAAACCAATGCACTACGCGTGCAATCAGAAATATTTCCATGTTGGTCGTATTGGATACCTTCCACATCAAGCCTGGGTGATAAATTCTTTAATTCATCGAGAGCGGCTTGAGAGTTTTTCCATGGGCCTGTTTTAGGGCGCGGCAACCATTCGGCATTATCGCGAATGGTTTTAAGTAAAAAGAGATCTATCGACGGAGGTGTGGCAGGAAGTGGTCGAATGGTTACCCACTCCGTCAATGTACCATCGATGTTCGGGATAACCATCCAGCGCACAATAGCGTCGGTAAGTTTTTCCGTGGATAAAAGATTTTTAAGAATGGGTCCCCAGTGATGGAGTTTATTGGAAAAACTTAAATATAGTTTTGTTTTATCTAAATTTAAATGATCTAGACCCGACATCATTCTGGCTTCGTGAACCTCGGGTGACTCTACTCTTCCACCGCGCAAAGCAAAGGTTTCAAAGAGACAGAAGTCTGGACTGATTTGTGAAACCGTAGCCTGCTCGGGCACGGTAACAAATTTCTGATTAGTCCAGGCCTGCATGATTATAACTGAGCTTGGGTAGCCGCAAGGAGTGGCGCCTGGGCTTTGCGCAGCGACTCTTGATATTCCTGCTCGGGAACGGAGTCAGCGACCACTCCAGCGCCCGCTTGGATAAAGCAGCGTCCCCTTGTTGCCCAAAGAGAGCGTATAATAATATTAAAACACATATTACCCGAAGCACCAATCCAGCCCACGGAACCAGTATAAAATCCACGGGCCACTGGTTCTACTTCCGAAATAATCTGCATCGTGCGAACCTTTGGTGCACCGGTGATGGTTCCACCAGGAAATAAAGCTCTAAGCACATCAGCTGGCGTAGCCGTGGGCAAAATTCTACCCTCCACCTGAGAAACTAAATGCATAACATGCGAATAGCGCTCAACGGCCATAAACTCTGGAACTTTGACCGAGCCGGCGACCGAGACGCGACCGACGTCATTGCGCAACAGATCCACCAACATTAAGTGTTCGGCATTTTCTTTTTTATTTTCCGAAAGTTCCTGCGCCCATTTTTCATCGGACTCTACACTGCCACCGCGGGGGCGGGTTCCCGCAATAGGGCGTGAGCGCACCTGGCCATCAATAACCTCCACTAATAATTCGGGAGAGCCGCAGACCAATTCTCCTTCAGAAAATTTTAGGTAACCCATGTAGGGCGATGGATTATTTTGACGCAGCCATTCGTAGGCCTTGGGTGCATCAATCGCCGGCACTTCTAAACGTGTTGAAAGATTAACCTGATAAGTATCCCCTGATGCGATATAATCCTTAACCTTAATGACTGCGTTTTTAAACGCCTCCTCATCGAGTGAAAAATTCCGGATAGCCGAATTTTTATTACTGCTATTCGAAAACTCAGGAGCCTTTTCAACGCAAGTATTAATCCATTTTTCAACTAATTCATGGCAGCGGATTCGTGCAGTATTCCAAGATGTTTCGGTATTTTGATTAGTGGGACAAAGAATCACAACGGTCAGTTCTTTTTTACTCTTATCATAAATACAGGCTTCGGAAGCATTCATAAAAACCGCGAGGGGCGTGTTAATATCTGCGCGAGCTGAAGTAACAGGTTCGAATTGGGTGACCGCTTCGTAACTCATTATTCCGATGAGTCCGCCCTGAAAATCGGGCCAGCCCTTAAAGTGGGGCGTGCGATGTTTATTTTTCCAGGCTTTAATATACGCGAGAATTTTTTCCTGATGTGATTCGTAGGCACCGGACAACGTATGTTTAATGACCGTTCCGTTTAGATTAAAAACCTTAACCGAGGGGGCGCGCGAAACAGCAATGGTGGTATTACCCGTTTGGCCGCTTTCCAAAACCGCACAAAATCTACCGTCTAAAAATTTTCTCCAATCTTTCGGTAAGTTGGGCACGTGATAGCGCGCTAAATAAGGTAGGTAGGTCCAACCTGATCCGACTGCCACCCAGTCATCTAACGATAATTCGGCAATGGCGACGGGGACTTTATGCACTGGGAAAATTTATTAAATATCCGGGAAACTCTGTCGATGTGAGAATTAATTTAGCCTCCGACATCGTGATTCCGTAAACATGGAGTTCTTGGCGGGAACCCTTGGAGACAACCATCACGTGAAGGGCACCAGACAGGGGTGTTACCTTGATCGATTGCGTCCGTGCACCCACGCCGGCGGTGATGACACCGCGCGAAACACGACCTTTTTTTTCCAGCAATTTCACGACCAGACGAGCGGCTTCGATAATCGTGGTATGGCTCCCCGCGCGTCCTTTATTTTTAGACATTAAGATATCTCCCAATCGTAAGGATGCTTCGAGAGCATTTCACATCCTGTTTTGGTAATCATGACGCAGTCTTCTATTCTACACCCACCTAATCCCAAATAATAAAGACCGGGCTCTACGGTGACACATTCGCCAACGAGGAGCGGTTGGGTGTGACGTGATGACAAGGAGGGCTCTTCATGAATATCAAAGCCTAGACCATGGCCCGTACCATGAAAGAAACCCTCATAACCGGTTTTGGTTTTTTTTGTTTTATAACCTCTTTTATTAAAAAAATCGACGACACCCTGATGAACTTGCGCACCCGTTTTTTTAGCTTTGATTGATTTTAAAGCCAGGCGTTGGGCCTCTAAAACCGTCTCAACTAACTTTCGTTGTGGGGGCGACGCCTTGCCTTTCAGATAGGTACGCGTCATATCGCCGTAATTAAATGATTCGCGATCACGTGGAAAAATATCGACCACCAGCAACTGATTCGCAGCAATGGGGCCAGTGCCTGAGCTGTGGCAATCAATCGCTTGATCGCCGGGTGCACAAATCAGGCCGATATCTAAAAGTCCACCCGCGCGGGTAACGGCGACTTGAATTTCATCTTTTAAAATTTCGGCGGTGAGGGTTTTACCCTTCCACTGTAGCTTTTTTTGCGAAGCGATGACTGATTCTTTTAATATTTCCTCTACTCTTTTAAATCCTGCGCAGGCTGCGAGATTCCCTTTTTTAATTCCTTGGATTTCTTTTTTGGTTTTTAGGCTACGGTTACGGAATAAAGGGGTCGCATCTTCTTCAGAAGCGGGAACGAGCTTTAAGCCAAGAGACTGTAAGTGATTATATAGGCCGACGGGAAAATCTGTGGGGACGCGAAACGCATCAATCCCCTCATTGAGCGCGGCTAAAACAATCGCATCTGCGACGCCGGCGCGGGGATTGTTTTTTCTTAAATCTTTTATTATTTCCGTTAAGTTAAGAATCTCATCGAGGTGGGATTCCTTTTCCGCGCGGCCGACTTCTAAAAGAGGAATCAGTCCAATCTTTTTACCATGAGCAGAAAATGCCGGAAAAGGATCTGAGGCATTGAAGCCCGTAAACCAAAGCAAATCACTGTTTTTAGAGGGCGTCCCCATTAACAGTACTTCGGTGACCGGTTTTTTAGCTTTGTTTTTCTTCATGCAATGAGACCACGAATATGGACTAAGGAGAGACTATCGAAAAGGGCAAAGAAGTCACTATTTGAGGGATTTTTAGCGTTTTTAAAAAATTGCTAACGGGGGAGTCTTGACCTCTTCAGGTGAATATGGAAAGGTCATCGCCCTTGGCCACGCGGGTATCGTTCAGTGGTAGGACCCCACTCTTCCAAAGTGGTGACATCGGTTCGAATCCGTTTACCCGCACCAAGAATTTTAAGCCCTCCAGGGTAATTGGCCCGATGGAGTGACTTCTAAAAACTCTTTCCAGACTTCGGCTTCATCGGTCGAAAGCGATGAGGCCACCACTAGTCGCCATTTAGGCTTCGCGGGAACTCGTCGAAGAGTCATCCCCGCCTGCTCGGGCAGTCGATTTGCCTTACGGGAATTACAGCGCACACAGGCGGTCACAATATTCTCCCAACTCGTTTTACCGCCCACATCGCGCGGAACCACGTGATCGAGGTTTAATTCTTCTTCACGATACACGCGTCCGCAGTACTGACACAGATGGCCGTCTCTTAAATAAATATTACGACGACTAAAACGGATTTCCCGACGTGGCACGCGATCGTAGGCCCCCAATAATAATACGCGTGGTATCCGCAGGGCAATACAGGGCGAACGAATGGCCTCTAAATCGGCAGGCGGATTGGAGAGTGAATGACTAATCCATTCCGCCGAGGCGTAGACTTGGTGTCCTTTGACGTCGGAATAAATCACCGAAGCCCGACCCCTAAAAAGGAGATTCATGGCGCGCATGACGCCCACAATATTAACCGGCTGCCACAGACGGTTTAAAACAAGGACGCGCTGATCAAGTCGAGAGGACAATGTACCTCAAACTTAATCCGGAAACCTGAGGGGTCAATCCCGGCTCTTATTTTTCTAAAAACTTTAGAAGAATAACATTAGGATGATTAATCCCAAAATACCGATACCGACGGAAATCCAAATCATGGTGTCGCGGCTCATCGGAGGCACAGCGCTAGCCACTGAAAGGGGGGCCACATCAGTTTCTTCGCCTTCGAGCGCATCAATCGGACGACGGGCGGCGCGGGGAGAGTGATGAGTATTATAATCAGCAACGGCTTTTTCATCATCTAACCTCAAATAACGTGCGTAGACTTTTACGAAGCCACGGCGATAAACGTCCGCTAAAGGAATCGATTCAAACTGATTCGCCTCCATCGCTTGGAGATAATCCGTACGGAGTTTCGTAAATTCTGCAGCTTCGCGCAGGGTTACGCCCAGACGTTGGCGGGCTTCTTGGAGTCTTTCACCGAGTGTTTGCATGAGTGGGTTATCAGCGAGGGGATAAAAATAGGCAAGCCTCAGGTGATTTTAGCCCGGGATTAAATGGGGCCAAATCAGTGCAGAGAGCCATAAAATCGGGCTAATCATCAACATTATGACGGTATTAAAACCCGGTATATTAATAGCTATTAGTAAAATAAAAAAGCCCCAACGTGATAGGGTTTGAAAAATTTCTTCGGAGTAAATGCCCAATCTCAAGGCCAAGCGGGATCCGTCTAAAGGCGGAATCGGGATTAAATTAAAAGCGGCCAGGGAGGCGTTCAGTAAAATTCCTAAAAATAAAAATTGGGCTATATTACTCGTCGCGGCAGTATTGTGGGATGCATCCGTAAGTACGCCGATTAAAGCAAAACCAAGACATAGCAGAACATTCATCGCGGGACCAGCTAGAGTAATAATAATATCATCCGCCCGACGGGTTTTTGGATTGGGCAGAGAAATTTGCACGGGCTTGCCCCATCCGATAATGCCAAAGCCAGGACTCAAGAAAATCATCACTGCTGGAATTAAAATAGTTCCAAGCGGGTCGGTGTGAGCAAAAGGATTGAGTGTGACGCGCCCCTGGAGACGGGGTAAAGGGTCACCCCTTAAATCGGCGGCCCAGGCGTGACCAAATTCATGGAGGCCGATCGAGATAATCAGTAAAATCAACTGCAGTACTCCCCAGCGGAGGTGTTCAATGGTGGCGACGTCCATATTTAAAATTAACGTGAGGGTTTTCACAATTTTGGCGAATAGATTACGACTTGAGCAAAATTAACTTTTTATTTATAAACTCATCAATGAAACCCCGGTCACCCATACTTTTTGCACAAAAGATGGGGTTAACATTAAGGCAGGCGAAGCTTCTGGTGAGTCTAAAAACTCCGAGAAAAATTCAGGATTACTTGGTTTTTTTTCCGCAAAATTTTGAACCCGAGGGTGATACTGCCCGCTCGGTAAAATCAGCCTTAAGTGCCCATTCAGCCCAGTGTATTGAAGGCGCGATGATTGCCGCGATGGCACTCTGGTTACAGGGCCACCCTCCTCTCTTAATTGATCTCTGTGCTCACCAAGACATGGACCACGTCATTGCCCCCTTTAAGCAAAATGGCAAATGGGGGGCTATCTCGAAAACTAATTATACCTGCCTGCGTTGGCGCGATCCCGTTTACCGTTCGATTCGCGAATTAGTAATGTCCTATTTTCATGAATTTGCCAGAGGCCCGAGAAAATCATTGCGGAGCTATTCCGCTCCTTACGATCTCCGAAAATTTCCGAGTAAACTTTGGGTAGATAATCCTAAAAACTGCTGGGAATTAACGTCACATATTTCCTCAATTAAACATTATGAAATTATTGATGAGAGTTTGGCTAAAAAACTTCGGCCCCGAGACGCGGTGGAAATTAAAACCGATCAGTTAAACGTTTTTCCCATCCCCAGGTGGAAAAAACGAAGGCTTTAATTAAGGCGTAGATTCAAACGCACACGCCGCCGCACCGACGACACCGACATTGGAACCGAGTCCGGCAGGAACAATTGAACAAACGGCAGCCAGGCGAGGAAAGGCATATCGTAGTGCTTTTTCACGAACCGGTTTAAATAATAGTTCACCCGCAGCCGTCACGCCACCACCGACGACAATCAGTTCGGGATTAAAGGTGTTGATAACCACGGCTAATCCTCTTCCAAGATACTCCGTTGTTTCATTCCATATTTTTTTAGCCAGTTCATCCTCTTTTTGTAAGGCGTCTAAAATATGGTGAGTAGTAATTTTTTCTAGACTGCCTGCTAAACTTAAAATTTGGGACGGAGCGCCGGCTTGAATGGCCTCGCGGGTGCGACGGGCAATCGCAGTGCCGGAAGCGTACATTTCGAAACAGCCATTGGCCCCACAGGGACACGCTGGGCCGTTGATATTAAGGGTCAGATGACCAAGTTCCGCGGCATTACCATTAGCCCCACGCATCAAGCGACCATCGACAATCACGCCGCCGCCAATTCCGGTAGAGACCGTGAGATAGACCATGTTTTTCTTATTTTTACCGGCTCCAAATTTGTATTCTCCCAGAGCTGCGGCATTTGCATCGTTATCAATCCGTGCGGGCAAATTAAAGAAAGTGCTTAATCCCTGCTCGATCGAGTAACCCGTCCAACCAGGTAAATTAGGTGAACCATCGACACAACCTTTCGAAATATCCAGCGGCCCTGGCGAAGCTATCCCGATTCCGATCAGTTCTTCGGGCTTAATATTTAATTTTTGGAGTAACGATTGAGCAGCTAAGTTGACTCGTTGAATCGCTTGCTCGGGACCTTGTTTGGCGAGTGTTTCTATTTTATCAGAACCGAGAACTTCGCCGTTTTCTGCGACGACGCCAAAGGCAAATTTAGTGCCTCCTAAATCAAATGCTAAAACTTTCTTCATCGATTAGTCGCGTGATGGACGCGCATAATCATCCTGCAGACGAACTACATCAGTTAAATCGGGGGTCGATGCTTCCAGGAGAACGCTGTCTTCCAAGGCTTCAAAGCGGTGAATTGTTCTTACGGGAATATGGACGATTGAACCTGGCTCCCAAATAAACTCATTGGATTCAGTAATCGGGGTGGACTCGTGCTTTTCACCAGATTGCAATTCGCGGTAAGTCAGCCGAACTTTTCCGGAAATCAAATAGAGGGTCTCGGTTTTTCTCTCGTGATATTGTAAACTGAGTCTCTTGCCTTTGGTTACTTCTAAAATTTTTCCTGCGTACTGTTTTTGGTCAGCGAACCAAATTTCACGTCCCCATGGTTTAATAACGATTTTGGGATTTTGCAGGGGGCTACTCATTTCACTATTTAATGATAATAATTTAAATTTCGCCAAGCAAATCTCCTAAAAAATCGGGTTGGTCTAATTGTCCAATAACAGGGTTAATTAATTCGGGTTTGTCGGTGGTCACCTTGTTTACCTCGCTCGAAACTCGATACATCTTCAATAAACCAGCCTCAGGCATAGCACTCACTAAGTCCAAGACAGACTGGCTTAATGGCTGATCCGATAACCATGACTTTTGATTTTCATACGAAATTATCACCGGCATCCGGGAGTGTACCTGAGCGGCCTCACGATTAGGCTTGGTCGTCAGGAGGCATAATGACTTTTTGGTTTCACCATCGTTTCTCATTTGCGTCGACCACAAGCCAGCTAAAATCAGCGGCTCTCCGTCGGTTCGTTTAAAATAATAGGGTACCTTTAATTTTCCGACTGTCTTCCACTCGTAGTAACCTTCGACTGGAATTAAACACCGGTGGTGTTTCAGGGCGTCTTTAAAAGTTATCTTTTCGGAAACCGTTTCAATTCTGGCATTAGCATGTTCGTCTTGGGTTGAAGAACCTTGAGCCCAAGCAGGAACAAAGCCCCAATAAAGTTCTCCCGCTTTTAATTCCCCCTGCTCGCGTCGCACACAGACGAGTTTCGTTCCTGGTGAAATATTATATCGGGGTTGTCTGGGAGAAGAACTCAGTCCCAGCGAATGGTAAAACTTTTGTGCTACCGTAAATTGGGTAACGCGACCGCACATCTTACCAATGGGGAGGCTTAGTATCGGCAGGCGGGCCTTCTTCATTACTGCCGAGTTGGTTAACCTTGCCTTCCATTCGTGCTAAGCGCTGAGATAAAACTGAAATTTCTTTGGATAGCTCAAGAAAGGCTCGGTCTTGCTGCTCAATGTGGCGCTGTAAAAACGCGATGCGTTCCTGCATTTGTTTTATTTCGGCCTGCATGACGAAGTAATACTTTAAATAAAGTATTCGAGCAAGCCTTCTACTTTTATCCCAATTTTACTCGGTTAAGCCACTGCTACTACGACCTTTGACCATACGCTGAACAGCTGCGAAACGTAAAATTTGTTCAATTTTCGCGATTTCAACGGGATCGATTTCTTTTTGTCCGCGAGCCGCTTCTACCGCTTGGCGAGCACGCTCTTCCGCTTGTTCAATCGCTTTTAAATCGATCTTCGTTTCATCAATCGCCGCTTCGGTAACTACGGAAACCTTATCGGAGACCACACGCACGAAGCCCTTATCAACGGCTAGGCGTGAGGTTTTACCATTGAGCACCACCACCACTTCACCTGCTTCAATAATCGAAGTAAGCGGTAAGTGGCCTTTTAAAATTCCGATACTACCTAACGCGGTAGGCAAAGTTACACTATCCGCTTCACCCGTATAGGCGCGACGGTCAGGTGTAACAATTTCTAAGGTGAGTGACATTATTTAGTGAGAGCTTTTGCTTTCGCAGAAGCTTCTAAAACTTCGTCAATGCTTCCCTTCATGTAGAAGTCATTTTCGTTCACGTGGTCTAACTCGCCCTTAAGAATCATATCAAAACCTTTGATGGTGTCTTTGAGTGCCACATATTTTCCAGGCGAGCCGGTGAAGACTTCGGCCACGTGGAAAGGTTGCGAAAGGAATTTCTGAACCTTACGTGCACGGAAAACAACGAGCTTATCATCAGGGGATAATTCGTCTAAGCCTAAGATGGCGATGATGTCTTGAAGATCTTTGTAACGTTGGAGGAGACCTTGGACGCCACGAGCGACGCGGAAGTGATCTTCGCCTACAACTTCAGGTGCTAACGCGGTAGAAGTTGAAGAAAGAGGGTCCACGGCGGGATAAATACCAAGCTCAGCGATACGACGCTCGAGAACGACCGTAGAGTCTAAGTGCGCGAAAGTATTGGCAGGAGCTGGGTCAGTTAAATCGTCCGCAGGAACATAAACCGCTTGGAAGGAAGTGATTGAACCCTTCTTCGTTGAAGTGATGCGCTCTTGGAGATTTCCCATTTCGGACGCTAGGGTTGGTTGATAACCCACCGCAGAAGGTGAGCGACCTAACAGCGCCGAAACTTCAGAACCGGCTTGAGAGAAGCGGAAGATGTTGTCGACGAAGAGAAGAACGTCGCGGTTTTGTTCATCGCGGAAAAATTCAGCCATCGCTAACGCAGATAACGCAACACGCATACGAGCACCGGGCGGCTCATTCATTTGTCCGTAAACGAGAGCTACTTTGGATTTCGAAAGATCTTTTTGGTCAATAACACCCGCTTCGGACATTTCATGGTATAAGTCATTACCTTCACGGGAACGTTCACCGACACCTGCGAAAACAGAGAAACCGCCCTGCTTCATCGCGATGTTATTGATGAGCTCCATGATCACAACGGTCTTACCGACACCGGCACCACCGAAGGCGCCGACTTTACCGCCCTTTACGAAAGGACAGATTAAATCGATAACCTTGATACCTGTTCCGAGAAGTTCGGCCGAGGTGGATTGTTCAGTTAAAGGAGGAGGAAGACGGTGAATAGGATAACGCTTTTCGGCGATCACCGGACCGCGCTCATCAACCGGGTCGCCGGTTACATTGAAAATACGTCCGAGAACTCCATTGCCCACGGGCACGGTGATGGGAGCACCCGTGTCTAAAGCTTTCGTTCCGCGCACGAGGCCTTCCGTGGTGGTCATCGCGACGGTGCGCACCATGCCTGAGCCTAAGTGCTGTTGAACTTCGAGAATCAGACGGGTGTCTTTATTCTCTACTTTGTAATCCACTTGGACCGCGTTGTAAATTTCTGGGACTTTATCCGCAGGGAATTGGACGTCGACGACAGCGCCGAGTACTTGAGTGATGGTTCCGGTAGTGCTCATATCTTTTGTATTTTGTTAAAGGTGGGTTGAGAAAATTATCCTTGGGAAGCAGCGGCCGTGATTTCGAGAATCTCCTGGGTAATCGCAGCTTGGCGGGCTTTATTATATTCAAGCGAGAGCGCACCGGCTAATTTCTTAGCATTATCGGTCGCTGCTTTCATGGCCACCATGCGGGCGCTGTGTTCGGAAGCTCGGGCTTCTAAAATGGCTTGGTGGACGGCTTGTTTAAAGAAAAGTTCGGGGAGTTGATTTAAAATGACTTCAACCGAAGGTTCAAAAATCATTTCACGTTCATCTTTTTCAACTTTAGGGTCCGGGAGTCCTAATTTAGCACGCAACTCTTTGGCCTGAGTAACTAAATTGTCAGCCGGTAAGAGTTGTTGGAGGCGAGGAACCTGAATAAGGGTGTTTTTAAAGTGAGCGTAGAGAATTTCTACGGTGTCTACAATTCCTTCGCTAAAAGCTTTAAGTAAAAATTCTGCGGCGGGGCGGACTTCGCTGAAGTTCGCCCGATCAGAAACCGGGAAATCGGCGAGTAAGGTACGGCCCGAACGTGCGATTGCTTGGGAACCTTTTCGCCCGATACAAACAAAGGAAGCGTTTTTGATTTCAGCAGCTTGACGAATTAAATTACCATTTAAGGGGCCACATAAACCTTTGTCGGCAGTCACTAAAATAATTCCGCGGGTCTTGACGTTTCTCTTGGTTAAGAGTGGGTGACTGAATTCGCCTACCTTAGAAATGGCGGTGTCTAGAATTTCACCCAGGAGCTCAGCATATACGCGACTACCTTGAGCGGCGTCTTGGGCGCGCTTCATTTTAGAGGAAGCCACGAGTTGCATTGCTCGAGTAATCTGAGCAGTGCTTTTCACCGATTTTATTCGGTTACGAATCTCGCGGAGTCCTTTAGGCATGAAGGGGTGTTAAAAAATAATTAAGCTTTGAAACTACGTTTCCAGTTTTCGCAGGCTGACTTTAATTCAGCCGAACCAGCGTCATCAATTTTCTCACCCGCACGAATTTTTGTGAGGACGGACGGTTTGGTAGTTTCGAGATATTCCTGGAGGGTGGAAGAGGCTTTGGTAACCGACTTCACGGCAATATCCGCGAAGAAACCGTTTTGCATCGCCCAAATTAAAGCACACTGAATTTCCGCAGACTTAGGAGCAGTCGGAGGTTGTTTAAAGAGCTCAACGAAACGGTCACCTTTATCGAGAACCGCTTTGGTTTGAGCATCTAAGTCAGAACCGAATTGAGCGAAGGCAGCGAGTTCGCGGTACTGAGCGAGTTCTCCCTTAACTTTACCAGCCACTTGTTTAAAGGCTTTGATTTGTGCGGCCGATCCTACGCGTGAAACTGAGAGACCTACGGAAACCGCAGGACGGATACCTTGATTAAATAAATCAGTCTGTAAAAAAATCTGACCATCGGTAATCGAAATCACGTTCGTAGGAATATACGCCGAGACGTCACCCGCTTGAGTTTCAATAATCGGAAGTGCGGTGAGTGAACCTTTACCATTTAGGCGGGCAGAGCGCTCAAGGAGACGGGAGTGTAAATAAAACACGTCACCAGGATAAGCTTCACGGCCGGAAGGACGTTTTAAGATTAAGGAAATTTGGCGGTAAGCAGCCGCGTGTTTAGATAAGTCATCATAAACAATCAGGGCATCTTGTCCGTTTTCCATAAACCATTCACCGATGGCCGTTCCAGAGAAAGGAGCAAAGAGTTGGTTAGCAGCGTTATCCGCGGCAGGAGCGGCAACCACACAGCAATATTCCATGGCGCCTGCTTTTTCTAAAATGCCTACAGTACGTGCGATCGAGGAATTCTTTTGTCCGATTGCGACGTAGATAGAAAATACTGGACGGAATTTTGCATCACCCGAAGCGAGACCTACACGATTAGCGTTCGCTTGATTAATAATGGTATCGATCGCGATGGTGGTCTTGCCCGTTGCACGGTCACCGATGATTAACTCGCGCTGACCACGACCCACGGGAATCATCGCATCGATCGCCATGATACCTGTTTGCATCGGTTGATCGACTGACTTACGAGGAGTGATACCGGGAGCAATTTTTTCTACAGGGTAGCGCTCGGTGCTTTGGATGGGACCTTTGCCGTCGATTGGATTACCGAGAGCGTCAACCACGCGACCCAATAAACCTTTACCTACGGGAACTGAAAGAAGACGTCCGGTGGTCTTAGCTTCCATGCCTTCTTTAAGGCCAGAGATGTCGCCCATGATTACGCAACCCACCGTGTCTTCGGCGAGGTTGAGCGCGACGCCCTGAAGACCACCCGGGAGTTCAATCATTTCATTCATCATGACTCCGGATAATCCATCAATGGAGGCAACACCGTCGGCGAGGGTCACAATAGTTCCCACGTTGGCTTTGCCCGCACGGGTGTCGAGGCCAGCGATGGCTTTTTGAATTTGGTCAATTACGTTACTCATGTTTTTATATAAATAGGTTTAGGTTTAGGAAAGTGATTTGGTTAAATTGCTCAGGCGATGGGCAGCGGTTAAATCAATAACATCGTCGCCTACTCTCACGCGGAAGCCGGCTAAGAGTGCATCGTTACGACGAGCAACCGGTACAACGGTACGTGAAAGTGATTTGGAAAAATGGGAGGCGATACTTGAAGCATCACTTGCGGAAAGAGGACCCGCGTGTTCAATTAAAGCTTCACCACTCGTAATCTCCTTACGAACGTTTACTAAATAAGCACGGAGGAGGGGACGTAAGCTGTAAGCGGGGCGAGATTTTTGAAGAGTGCTTAAAACCGCTTCGACGCGCTCAGCCGAAACCACACCCGACTCTAAAGAGAGGGCTAAGAGTTTTTTGGCTTCTACTTTAACTGAGCGAGACGACATTTGAAATTATTTGGAAGAAAGTTGTTTAACGGCAGCTTCGTTAAGACGAGTGCGTTGAGCGTCGTCTAAATTCTGTTCTAAAACTTTCGCCGCGGTTTCGACGACTAAACGGGAAACTTCACCACGCACTTCGTTGAGCATTTGGCGGCGATCTGCTTCGAGTGATTCTTTTCCTTTGCGGGTAATTTCGGCAACCGCCGCAACGGCTTCACCTTTGGATGCTTCGATGGTTTGCTTAGCACTATTACGAGCGTCGGTTAAAATTTTCGCAGCTTCTTCTGAAGCTTTTTGTAATTCCGCTTGGGCGGTCTTTTTAGCATCGAGCAGTTTTTGTTCGGCCTGTAAGCGATCGCTTTGTAATTGTTCGGCTTGGCGAATACGCTCTTCTAACTGTCCGAGGGCGGGCTTAATCGCAAATTTGTAGAGCACAAAAGCGAGAATTGAGAAGTTAACCAACTGGGCGATTAAGTGAGGGGCATCGACGCCGAAATCACCAAAGAGTTTAATGATACCATCTAGGGGGTTGGAGGATTCGGTGGCGCTATGGGCAGCAGGTGCGGCCGGAGTGGCAGTGTTGAGTAGAAGTGAGAAGAGTTTCATAACTTAAATTTTTTAAATGATGCGCTTGAGGTGAACAGCGTGGCCCCTTGCGGGGCCACACCGCCAATCCGTTTACTTCGCGAGGAAGATTGCGTAGAACGCAACAGCTTCAGCGAGAGCCATGCCCAGAATAGACTGGACGAGGATCTTACCGGAAGCTTCGGGATTACGACCTACGGACTCGACGGCTTTAGCGCCAACGAGACCTACACCGATAGCGGCAGCGAAGCAGCCAACAGCGGCAGGGAGTGAACCAGTGATTTCAGCGATGATCATATTATGTTTTGTTTTTTGGTTTTTTCTTAACGCACCGCCCGGGGAAGTCCCAGCAAGTCATACGCCTTGAAAGTAAAGTTAGTGGGCGTGCTGTTCGTCGGCGTGACCGCCTTCGTGATTACAAATGAGGCCGATATAAACGGCTGATAATAGGGTGAAGACAAAAGCTTGAATGAGACCGACTAAAACTTCTAACAATGCGGCAAGGGCAGGCACGACATAAGGGGCGAGTCCGCCGAGTGAGTGAATTAAATTTTCTCCACCAAAGACATTGCCGTAGAGTCGGAAGGAGAGAGAAATTAAACGGAAGGCGATCGAAACTATTTCAATGCCGCCCACTCCGAGAAAAATAAAACTCAATAAAATCCACATCGGAAAACCGATTTCTTTTTTGTCCGCTTTATTGCCGAATAAATCAAAAATGAGCACTTTTAATCCAGCGTAACGTAACACAAAATAAGTCCAAGCGAGGAAAGAAATCACGCTGAGGGCGAGGGTGGTGTTTAAATCTGAAGTAGCTGGACGAATCGCATCAACCCATTGTGTACCCTGTTGGTATTTAATGGTGCCGACGCCTGGAAGTAGTCCGCTCCAGTTCATTAAAAGAATAAATACAAAAAATCCGCAGAGGGTTGGAAAAACTTTTCCAATCATGTTTTTACCGACAATCGGCTCTAAGGTGTCACGCAAGCCTGATGCCATGTTCTCCACCAAGGCCTGTCCTTTGGAGGGAATAATTTTAGGGGTGCCCACTAAGAGGCGCACGGCCACAATAATGATCACCACCAATATCCAGGTAGTGAGAATCGAGTTAGTGACTCCGAACTCTCCAATATTAAATAAAGTCTCGGCGCGCTGACTCACCCCACCGTCTTTCGCAAAAACGAAGGCCGGGAAAAATAGGGCAGCTATTAGATAAAAGGGGCGCATTAGGCGGAAGGTAGGTTTGAATGTTTGCAGGGGCATAGGTCAACACTTGGCGGAAAAGATTTCTTTTCGTTAGCCCCCACCCCCGCCCCCATTAATTTATCTTATTGTAAGCCAACCTAAGGGGAGAGCCGTGATATAGCCCATTTACCCTGTGATTGCGTATAAATGAATCGGTCATGGAGCCTATTTAATCGACCCTGCCAAAATTCAAAACTCTCAGGAATTAAGATAAAACCACCCCAGTGTGGAGGTCTGGGAACCTGACCTTCGGGGTATTTCTTCCTAAATTCCTCTAATAAGTGCTCTAACTGCATCTGATCGGGTATGGTCTCACTTTGCTCGGAAACCCACGCGCCGAGCTGACTACCGTAGGGTCGTCGGGCAAAATAGGCATCGGATTCAGTTTCAGAAGTCTTTATCACTGAACCATTTATGTGTATTTGTCTCTCTAAGGCGAACCAGGGAAACAGAAGCGAGGCCCGTGGATCTTGGGCTAAATTCCTCCCCTTGTTACTGTTATAATTAGTATAGAAGGCTAAACCTCTCTCATCGGCCGACTTTAATAATACGGCACGCGAAAGCGGCGACCCTCCTTCTTTTACCGTAGATAAAACCATGGCATTGGGCTCGGTGATTCCGGAGACCTTCGCTTGATCGAACCAAACCTTAAACTGGGCCAAAGGAGAGTCCAGCAACTCGTCGCGGCTAAGCCCGCGGGTGGCGTATTCTTTTCTTAATTCCGAAAGGTCCATGAATCTAAAATAGTGAAGTCCGCGAATTGGGCAAGCGTTAGCCTTACCTCTCGCCACCTAAATAAGATTTATCACCCTACCCTCTGTGAATCTCGTTCTGATTAATAAAGAAGAGTCGACCCATGGTATCCCCCTAGAAGACCCGCGCACAATTCACTTAACCCAAACGGTCGGCCTACAACCGGGTAAAACTTTCTACGTGGGAATAAAAAATGAGTTTCGTGGTTTAGCGACGATTCAAAAAATAAGCCCGCGACTCATCTTCGCGGTCCAATGGGAAAAAGAAAAACAAGCGAGACTCCCTTTGGAGTTACTCGTGGGCCTCCCCCGGCCGCAAACGGCGAAAAAAATATTATATGACGCGGCGAGTTTGGGTCTTAGTAAAATTATCTTTTTTGTTTCGGAAAAAGGCGACCCGGGGTATCTCTCGAGTTCACTCTGGAAAAATAACGAATGGGAAGATTTTCTTTTGCGTGGAACCGAGCAAGCCTGCTCCTGCCTTGTTCCCGAAGTTATCCATGTCTCGTCCATTGAGGAAGGAATAAAATTACTACATCCACAGGCGTGGCGAGTGTCACTGGATCCCTATACAGCAAAAGAATCTTTAAAAACCAAAATGGGGAGTTTTTCTTTCGGCACCCTGGCCATTGGCCCAGAGCGTGGATGGTCTGATGACGAACGCTCCGTTTTAAAAACCAACGGCTTTAGTTTTTATCATTTAGGCGCTCGCATCTTAAGGGTCGAAACCGCTTGCATTGCGGGAAGCGTATTAATGCTTTCGGAATTAAATGCATGGCAGCCTCACCGAGGTTTAATTGAGTAATTATTCTACACGTACTAAAATGGACGCAGCGGGCTGATCTTTTCCTTTACCAATAATTTTCTTTAATTTCCATCCGTTTGGAATCGGAACATTAAAGCCACCCGGAGCTTCTAAAATAACTCGGGCATCAAAGGATGACTGAGCACAGTCGACGGCATTTTGGGCAATTTCCTCGCCCTTGGTTTCCCATAATTGCCAGGGTGGATCCGCAAAAACAATATCGTATTTTTCCTCTGTCTTTATGGGCTTCGTCGCATCGCCCGTAATAATATTCAGCGGTAAGGTCGGTAGTTGCATCGACTTCGCAACCGCCTGGGCATTCGCACTTAAATCACTCCCGGCGTGCAAATCAATACAGGTGGCTGACTTTGCCCCACGACTCAGGGACTCAAGAGCATAAGCTCCTGTTCCAGCAAATAAATCTAACACCGTGGCCCCCGGAATAAAAGCAGCCATTGAACTAAATACCGCTTCGCGAATGTAGTCCGTGGCTGGACGGACTCCGCCCCTAGAAGGAACGCGCAGTTGAATGCCACGTGCGATGCCACCCGTAATACGCATAGGTTTAAATTTGTTTATCCGTGAAGAAGGTCAACGGCGTTCCGCTCCTAATTTTTGGCGTGTTGGTGACCAACAACTCGTGCGACCGCCAATCGTCTTTCTTTCTAGTAAAACTTTTGTTTTAGGGCAGCGCCCGCCCTTTTTCCATCGATGATTAAATAGCCAACTATCAGGAGGGTCGGACCAGTCTTTACCAATGACCCTAAAAGCATCGCGACAAACTTCGCGTATATTTTTGAATAATAAATGAGTAGACTTGGCCCCAAACTTGCCCGCACGCGAAGCTGGGTGAAAACCCGCACGCCATAAAATCTCGTCAGCCATCCAATTACCTATTCCCGGAAACCTCTCTTGCATTAATAAGACTGCTTTGATTGGACTTCCTTTTCTGCGTTTTAAAAAATTAGCCACCTCTTTTTCGTTAAATTCTTTGGAAAGAATCGCAGGCGAAATTTTGGCCCACCACGGCGGGACGCCTTCGCCTTGAAAAAACTGTACCCTCCCAAATTGGCGCGGATCATTAAAAACTAGTTGATGGCCGGATGACATTTTTAAAATCAACTGGTCGTGTTTAATCGATGTTTGATTTTTGGGGCGACACTCTATGCGACCCGTCATCCCTAGGTGGATTCCAATCCAAAGGTTTTTATCAAAAAGAAAGACCATTTGTTTAGCCGCCGCGGCTGAAGTATTGAAGCGGGTCTGTTTAATAAGTTTTTTTATAACCTCAGTTTTCTCGCCCCTAAAAACTCGGGCTTTTTTATTTATAATGATTTCTTTAACCATCTTACCCATGCCCGGGTTCCACTGCTTTCTAAAATATTCAACTTCGGCGAGCTCGGGCATAGTCTCTATTTAAATTTAGAATTTTTTGATGCAACCTAATCAATTTACTTTCTTTTGGTTGTTAATTTTAGGTTTCTCATCAGGGTATTATTATGTCACCCAACACACCGCTACCCTATAAGATTAGTGTGCTGGTGTTTCTTTACGACGCAGCGGGTAAATTTTTACTTATTCAACGCAGAAAAGCACCGAACGTGGGCTGCTGGAGTCCGGTCGGTGGAAAACTAGAAACCAGTACGGGCGAATCCCCTTTCGAGTGTGCGGTGCGCGAAGTGGAAGAAGAGGTGGGCAAAAAAATACAGACTGAAGACCTACACCTCTTTGGGATGATTTCTGAAAAAGGATATGAAGGACAAAATCACTGGCTCATGTTTCTCTTCACCTGTCGCCTGCCGCTTTCCGGTCTCCCTCCCACAATTGATGAAGGCCATTTTGGTTGGTTTTCACGCGAAGAAATAAACCATATCGCCGTTCCTGAATCCGACAAAACGCTGTTGTGGCCCATTTACGATCAACACCATCGCGGTTTTATTTCCTACCGCGCGGAGTGTCACCCAGATAAGCCCCTCGAAATGGTCATTGAGGAAACACAAGATAAGCCTAACTTAGATTAATGGATGACGCGGGCTCAGCGGCAGAATTTAAACGGACGAATCGAAAGCCCGCCTATCCGATTGGAAATATTCTGCGGGAATACTTAGCTAAAGAAGGCCGTGAGGTGGCCCTACCGGTGACCTATTCTCAACTTCGTGATTTTTCTACGTCCGCTCCATTATTAGAACGCGGTAAAGATACGCTTTGGGAAACGGTAGCGTATCACCAAGAGGAGATGGTTAAACTTTCGCAGGGCCTTTTAGAAACCTATGCACTGCTGCGTGGCGAAGGAGGTTTAAAAGTTTTTAGTCACGTCTATGTCGAACGGATTGATTTTTGTTCTTTTGGAAATTCTCAGCCTTTTCGCGTCCGCATTGTTAATGCCTATAACGAAAATCATGATTATTTTTATGTGAAAAGGGGGGATGCTTCGCGGGTTTGTGGTTTAGAACTAGAACACCTGCTTTCGCCTAATCGAATGCATTACCTCACCTGGGGGGATACTTTAGTAGAGGAACATGTCACGGGCATCCCGGGCGATATTTTTGCCGAAAAATGGATCGACGCGGATAGCCATCACCCCGTGCGCCTGGCCAAAGAATTAATCAAATTTGAGGAGCGTTGTTTAGTAAGATTATTGGGTGATATGCGGGCCTATAATTTTGTCATCGCCGTTACACCCGATTTTGATGCAACCGCCATTCGAGTGAGAGCGATGGATTTTGACCAACAATCATATGATGGCAGGTTGAGATTTTATTTACCTGGTTCGTTTAAAGAAAACCGTCCCTTTACCCAACTTTGCGCCAAGCATATTAATGCCGCTTCCGCCGCACAGTATCGAAGAGAAGAACAATCGTTGATTCACCGTCGGTTATTAGCAGCGCCCGAAAGAATGCGGGACTTATTGGCGGCGATGGATGCGAATATTTTAACTTCGCCCGAAAAGGCGATTGAATTAGCGGAAGGGCTGGCGGAGTATCATCGTGAGCCAGCTTTTCGAATGCATAAAACGATGGCTGGGTTGATTGGAGAAAGTTTAGCACGCCTAGATAGAATTTTGCGTTTATAAAAGACTAAGCGCTGGACAGGTTGGGCGCTTTAGCGACAAACTCACCAGCCTGCAATGAGTGACTCTTTAAGGCATGAATGTGGTATCGCTTTAGTTCGTTTAACTAAAGACACGAAGTGGTACCAAGAAAAATACGGGAGCGCCCTGCATGGCTTTAACCAGCTTTTCTTATTAATGGAAAAGCAACACAACCGCGGACAAGACGGCGCAGGGATTGGTGGAATTAAAATTGGTGCGGAAAACGGCGAGGCTTTTCTTTTCCGGGATCGCGAAATCGGCTCTCAGGGTTTAACCCAAATTTTCTCCCGGCAGATTAAAATTTATTCAGATTTAGTTCGCGACGGCGTGGTGATTCCTGAATTTCCAGAAACGATAAAACGTCATTTCGACTACGGCGGTGAGGTTTTAATGGGGCACCTCCGTTATGGGACTTCTGGAAATTTTGATACGGGGTCTTGCCACCCTTATGCTCGTAAGTCGATTTGGCCGACGCGGAATCTGCTGATTGCGGGAAATTTTAATTTAACTAATACCCAATCCCTCAATACCGCTCTCACGGATCGTGGGGCTCACGTTATTTATTCAACCGACACTCAATCTATTTTAGAAGAAGTGGGTTTTTGGTTAGATGAAGAACACGATCGTCTCTTTAAAGCCTTTCGTGACCAGGGATTGGAAGGTGCGGATGTGCAGAGAGAGATTTCTAAACACATTGATGTCGGCAATGTTTTAAGAAAGGCATCTAAAAATTGGGATGGTGGTTATGCTATCGTCGGAGTTGTCGGTAATGGTGATTCCTTTGTCTTACGTGACCCCAATGGTATTCGTCCCGCCTGGTATGTTAAGACTGAGGATGTTTTTGCCGTCGCCTCCGAACGCGTTGCCTTAATGAGTATTATCGGGGTTCAACAATCCGACGTAAAAGAAGTTCCTCCTGGCTCGGCTTTAATTATTAAAGCAGACGGACGGCACACCATCGAAGCCATCCAGCCCCCTGGCGTTAAATCCTCCTGTTCGTTTGAACATATTTATTTTTCACGCGGAAATGATCCTGAAATTTATGCAGAGCGGAAAGCCCTGGGAGCGACCCTCGCAAATGATATTTTAGAGTTAATCGGACAAGACCATGATCATGCTGTCTTTTCTTATATTCCTAATACGGCAGAAATCGCTTGGTACGGACTCATGGAAGAGCTACGCCGTCGCCGTCGCGTACAAGTCCGTAGTAAATTAACTGAAGCACTCCGCGCAGGGACGCTTGATGAAAACATGTTAGATAAATTTATTTTGGGTGGCTGGCCACGTGGCGAAAAAGTGGCCCACAAAGACGTGAAGCTCCGGACGTTTATCTCGCAGGAAAAAAACCGCATGCAACTCGCTTCACACGTGTATGATATCTCTTATGGCACGGTGCGCGAAGGAGACACCTTAGTCTGTGTGGATGATTCTATCGTTCGCGGAACTACCTTAAAGCAGTCCATTTTAAAAATTCTCGCGCGGCCCAATCCTAAGCGTATCGTCATTGCCTCAACCGCTCCACAGATTCGCTACCCTGATTGTTACGGGATTGATATGTCGGAAATGGGTAAGTTCCTGGCTTTTCAAGCGGTCGTCGCACTCTGTAAAGAAAAAGGTAAGCAAGATTTACTAAGAGAGGTTTACGAGGATTGTGTCGCTCAAGCCAAAAATCCGCCGGCCGTTATGAAAAATCACGTTAAACGAATTTACGATGCGTTCACCTTACAAGAGGTTTCTGTGAAAGCGGCAGAATTAGTTTTCCCAACAAAATCAAATTGGAAGGGAGACCTTATCATCGTTTTCCAAAAAATTGAATCACTCCACAAGGCCTGTCCAAATAGTTCAGGAGATTGGTATTTCACCGGAAACTATCCTACGCCCGGTGGCTACGAGGTCTTAAATCGTGCGTATATTAATTTCTGGGAGAAAAAAGAAGGTCGTTCTTACTAACTGTATAATTGATAGGAACGCGTACGCGACCGAAAGGCACTGGCCTCGGCTCGCCACTTGCTGATCCAGGCTTCGAGATTAATTGCCGCACCCTTTGTGCGCAGCTCTTCAAAAAAGGCCTCACTGCCGACGTGCTTGATAAAGAGTTCACGGGCAGTGCCAGTGGTGCGCGCAAAGGGATTTGAAGCATCCCAAATACACGCCTGCTTCATCATATGTAGAGAAATCTCACAGGGGTTAAGTTGGTTCCAGTTTTCTACCTGCGTGTGAACACCCTGCGTTCCGTCAGGCATGGTTTTCGGTTCTAATTTTAAGCCCGAAACAGATTTTCCTAGGGCAGCGACCAAGTCAGTTGATTTTCTTTTACTGTATTTTATAAATCTAAAATGCATTTGATTTTCAAACGAGTGACTAAAGCCTCCGACAATACAACCCAAGCCGACCATGGCATAACCTAAGGCGGCCTGCGGAGTTGGAATGCGTGGAGATGTTGGAACCCAGGTTAATCCAGTCTGATCCCAAGTCATGGTACGACGCCAGCCTCGCATCGTGACCACATCTAGTTGGGCATTTTTTCTCTGGCTTTCAGATATATCTAAAACGCCCGGAGTAGATACCGCCCAACGCGCAATTTCCCCAATCGTTAAGCCGTGCACGTAGGGCATTTCATAAGCTCCCACATAACTTTTCCACTTAGTATCGAGCATGGGTCCATCCACTTTTTCTCCGCCCAGCGGATTAGGACGATCTAAAATAATAACCTTAATGGGTTGGGGTAAGTTGTAACACGCCTCCATTACATATTTCATACAACTAATATAGGTGTACGAACGTGAGCCTACATCTTGGAAGTCGACGAGTACTACATCGAGATTGGATAGCATCGCAGGAGACGGACGGCGCGTCGCTCCATATAAAGAATAAATCGGCAGCCCGGTTTTTTTATCTTTTTCGTTTTTAACACTCTTCTCAGCGGCAACTGTTCCATCAATACCGTGCTCGGGTCCAAAGAGTTTAGTTAGCTTAACTCCTGGCGCATTAAATAAAACGTCTACGGTGCGTTGGCCTTGTCCATTAACCCCCGCGCGATGGGTTACTAATCCACAACGTAATCCCTTTAACCTGTTAAAATTTTCCGCCTTTAAAACATCGATACCGAGTAAGGTTTTTCCGGTGACCGGTAAGGGAATGTTAGTGGGTGGAACACTGACGCCGCCGCCCGAGCCACCCACTGAGCCGCCACCGACACATCCTGGTAATACCGCAGCGCCGAATGATGACAGAGCGATGATTTTAAAAAATTGGCGACGTTCCATGTGGATTCAATTTCAGGAGTATCACTATTTTTCTGTGAGTTTAAAGTGTGATTTTCTAATTAAAAACATTTGCGGTACTCCATCGGCTGTTCAATTTACCTCTATGCGTGTTGCCCTATTAGGATCGGGACGAGGCTCGAATGCCAAAGCCATCCTCCGCGCCAAGCAAAACGGTCAACTGGGTCGAGCCGACATCGTAGGAATTTTTTGTGATAACCCCCATGCCCCCATGTTAAAGCTGGGCCCACGCTTTGGCGTTCCTGCATTCTTTTTAGACCCAGGCCCATTTAAAACCAAGTTTTCACCCGAACAGGAAAGTGTTTGGGCCAACACCCTACTCTCCCATCAGGTTGATTTGGTTGTTTTAGCGGGCTTTATGCGGGTCGTTAAAACCCCACTGCTTAATGCGTTTAAAAATAAAATTATCAATATCCATCCAAGCTTATTACCCTTATTTCCTGGGTTAGATGGAATTGGCCAAACCTGGCGTGCGGACGTGAACGAAGGTGGTTGCACGGTCCACTGGGTCACCGACGAAGTGGACGGGGGGCAACATTTGGGCCAAATCAGAGTTTCACGAGAAAACTCTGACACCCTGGAAACCTTTACCGAAAAGATTCACGCTGCAGAACACGTCTTGCTTCCAAAAATCATCGCTGAACTTTCTGTCTTATAATTTATGATAGAATTACGCGCACCCATTCACGAAGATTTAGTTCAACCGCTTGAAGATTTTTTTTGTGAGTTAACACGTTCTTCGTGGATGCTGTTTCATGAAGGTCCCGGAAAACCAAATTTTGTCATGGGTTATTTTGATACCCAAGAACAAGCTGAGGAGGCGTGGGGGTTTTTACGAAAAAAATTTAAGCACCTGCCCGAGACGTTTGATTCAATACAACTCGAAGACAAGGATTGGAAAGAGGCCTATAAGGAGCATCTTAAGCCCTGGAATTATGAAAATCTACATTGGGTGCCGTCGTGGATGCGAGAAACTTACCCGGTGCCCGCCGGCGATGCCGTCATTTGGTTTGATGCCGGTTTGGCATTTGGAACAGGAGACCACCCCACCACCCGACTTTGTATTATCCGCTTAATTGATTTTTTAAAGAATCATCCAGCAGCGACCACCAAGGTCGTCGATGCAGGTTGTGGGTCGGGGATATTAGGCCTGTCCGCCGTCCAGTTAGGCTGTCAGAGCGTTGCCGGCTTTGATCGAGACCCCGAATCGGTTAGAGTCAGTGAAAACAACCGAGTTGAAAATAATATCTCTGATAAAAATATTTGTTTTTATCATGCGGGACTGGAAGAAGGATTTAAATTAACGGGCACCGCCGATGTCGTCTTAGCTAATATTATAAGCGACGTACTTTGTATCTATGCCGATGAGCTGATCCAATCCATCAAGCCGGGGGGAATTTTAGTTTTGAGTGGAATTTTAAATAAAGAACAAGAGACCGTCCGCGATTTTTTTTACGCTAAGTGTCAGGAAAGCTGGGAGAAGGTCGAGGTCGATGGAAGAATGATGGGCGAGTGGAGCGACGTGGTCTTATTTAGAATTTAATCTGCGTAATCTTGCTATTCACGACTTTGACTATTTAGTTTACTAAAATGACTAGTGCGACAACGAGAGGTTTAATTTACGGACGCTGGGCAACCTATGGCTTTGCCTGCTTTATTATTTTTTTAGCGTTGCTGGAGTTTTCCGGCGGTTTTTCTCTGGGCAGTCTGACCATTCCACCCCGCTGGAAGCCCGAAACGGTTTCCTTCCCCTTGGCCCTGCACGTCGAAAATTGTTTTTTTATTTTCTTTGGTTTATTGATTTTGATTCCTCTCGAAAAAATCAAAGATGATAAACAGTGGAAAATTATTTTTGGAATAATCTGCGTGGCGGCAGTCGTGTTTGCCTTTGCCATGATTTCTGAAGTGATGGCAAAAAACTACATTGCCAATGCGGTGAAAGCAAAAGCTCGCCTGCCGGTGTTTCAGGCCATTCTGCTCTTTGCTTCACTCGGACAGATTCCAATCCATCTCTTTGTTCGTCGGCCCGACTTGCTCGATTAAGATAAAAGTTCCCGCTCTATCTTTTGGGCTAGTTTTAAAGCGTCTTCTAAGGTTGGACCTAACACCGTTAAATGGCCCATTTTTCTTTTCGGTACGGCTTGGCCCTTGTCATAAAGGTGTAATTTAACATTAGGATATTGCAGGGCAATGTTCCAATCAGGGGTGATTCCATTTTTCCAAAAATCGCCTAAAATATTGAGCATCACTGCGGGTTGCTGGGTTTTTATTTCTCCGAGTGGTAAGCCGCAAACCGAGCGGATGTGCTGCTCAAATTGGCTAGTGGTGTTATTGTCGAGCGTAACGTGTCCGCTGTTATGCGGACGCGGAGCGAGTTCATTGACTTGGATTTTTTCTCGATGAACAAACATCTCGACCGCCAACATTCCGGTTAGCCCTATTTTCTCTACTATTTTTAAGGCCAGTAATTTTGCCTCATTGATCAAGCTCTGGCTAATTCGGGCCGGTGATAATGAGAGATGGAGAAGGTGGTCTTTGTGAATATTTTCAGTAGGTTCGTAGATGGCTACCTCCCCATTTTCTCCACGGACAATAATCACCGAAATTTCACAGTCGTGGGGAATCCAGGATTCTAAGACCCCGCGTCCGCCGCCCGTGATCGACCAAGCCTCTTCAAGATCATGCGTTTCGCTACAAATTTTTATTTGGCCCTTCCCATCATAGCCAAAAATGGCGGTTTTTAATACACAGGGGTAACCAATTTCTTTAACGGCGTTTTTTAATTCTTCTAGCGTATTAACTATTTTAAAAGGGGCACAGGGTATTTGGTTTTCTCTTAAAAACTCTTTTTCTTTTTGGCGATTTTGACAAATCTCCAATACCCGCGCAGAGGGGTGACAGGGGGTAATTTTATTTACGAACTCGATGGTACTCGCTGGAATGTTTTCAAATTCTAAAGTGACCCGACTGCAGCCGGTAGTGAATTTTTTGAGTGCTTTAATATCATCCCAGGGTGCGGTGATCGTTTCTTGCGCCACCGCCGAAGCACAAACAAAGGATGCAGGATCAAAAATCTTTACTTTGTATCCTAATTTTTGGGCGGCCTGCGCCGACATCCGACCCAGTTGGCCTCCACCTAAAATGCCGATAGTTTCTCCTGCTGTAACTGGTTTGCCCATTTTATTTTTTCTTCTTGGTCAGCGGACGAGAATTTTTTAAAACTTTTTGCGTTTGGTTTTTTCGAAAATTCTTCAGTTTTTGATCAATTCTTTTGTCGCTCAAAGCTAAGATCGCCGCCGCCGCCAGGGCAGCATTGATTGCACCTGCCCTGCCAATGGCAAAAGTATGTACCGGAATACCCGCAGGCATTTGGACAATCGAAAGCAGTGAATCTAAACCATCTAAAGTTTTAGAGGGGACCGGGACACCTAACACCGGCAAGGTGGTCATGGCCGCGGCCATTCCAGGAAGGTGGGCCGCACCACCGGCACCGGCGATGATGACCTTGTATCCAGCAGCCTCCGCCCGAAGAGCATAGTCCTTTAGTTTAAGTGGCGTGCGGTGGGCGCTAACAATTTCTGCCTTAAAGGGTATTTTAAATTCTTTTAATAGGTGGGCGGTGTGCTCCATTACCTCCCAGTCGCTTTGTGAGCCCATGATTAAACCCACTAAGTTTTTTGGTGAGTTACTCATTTTAATTCAGGATTATACTCGGGAACGAGCTGTTGAACACCTTTTTTACATACCTCATTTTCTTTTGAAATCAGTGCATTAATTTCTTTTAAAATGCGGTCTAAATCGGCGTAATTCAAGGGCGGACCCGTAAATCGGAAAATCCGTTCGTTTTCGGTCAGGCTATACTCCTCTTGGGTGTGTTGGATTTCTTCGAACATTTTTTCGCCGGGGCGCAGCCCAATGATTTTTATTTCTATGTCGATATCGGGCTTAAGTCCGCTGAGCTCAATCAGTTGACGGGCCACATCTATCACTTTCAGAGGCTTACCCATTTCTAGTACTAATATATCACCACCATTCCCCTGGCACGCACTTTGGAGTACTAACCCAACAGCCTCAGGGATAGTCATAAAATAGCGGGTTACCTCGGGGTGTGTTACTGTAATAGGGCCGCCTGCTTGAATTTGTTTTTGGAAAAGAGGGATGACCGATCCTGATGACCCTAAAACATTACCAAATCTTACCGCAATAAAGCGGGTCGTATTTCCTGGTTTTTGTTGCATGGACTGCACCGCAATTTCCGCCAGGCGTTTGGATGCTCCCATGATGTTTGTGGGGTTAACCGCTTTGTCGGTCGAAATTAATATAAATCTCTTGGCCTTATAGTGGGAAGCTAAGGTCGCGACCAACGTGGTACCTAAAGTATTATTTTTCAGCGCTTCTCCAGGTTGCGATTCCATCATGGGGACGTGCTTATGCGCGGCCGCATGTAAAACGAGTTCGGGATTAAAGCGTTTGAAAATATCTTCCATTCTCCCGGAGTCAGTGACATCCGCCACAATGGGTAGAATGATATCGCTGTGTCCGCGGGCGATTAATTCCTGTTCAATCGTGTAGAGTAAAACTTCGCATTGATCTAAAATGATTAACTGCTTGGGGTTACGTTGGGCAACCTGGCGGGCTATTTCACTACCTATGCTGCCGCCGGCCCCCGTCACTAAAACCGATTGACCAGAAATGAGTTCATTAATCGCTATCGTGTCTAAATCCGCTGGGGCGCGACCGAGTAAATCTTCAACGGACACCGGGCGTAAATCGGTAATTGTCACGCGGCCCGAGCTTAAATCACCCACCGAAGGAATTATGAGTGTTTTGATTCCGGCCTTTTGGGCGAACGCATTGATTTCTTTAATTCTTTTACCCGCGGTGGGCGGCAGAGTTATAATGATTTCACTGATACGTGCGCGCTCCTTAATTTCTACTAAACTTTCAGGAAAACCTAATACGGGAATACCATGAATGTCTAAGCCGTGTTTCTGTCGATTGTCATCCAAGAAACAAACCGGCTCAACTCCCTCATTTTTGTGTTTTATTAAATCAATGAGGATTTGTTCACCGATGGCGCCCGCCCCTATAATAACTACTCTTTTTATTTTTTTGTTTTGGGTGGAGTCTGTTTTTCGACGTTCATTCATGGTGCGAATCAACACCCTGACCCCTAAAAACATCAGGATTGAAAGATTGTAGTCAACTAAGACCACGCTGTGGGGGATGGTATAAATACTGGTACCCGACCCGCCGCTTGGGTTTATTAGATTTTGAAAACTAGGAATAAAATAAATAATTATTGAAGCGATGCTTAAAGAATAAATGACGCGCAGGGCATCGTGGAGTCGGAAATACCGAAGCACACTGCGGTAGTGTGCACCAAGCCCTAAAATAATAAACTTAAGTGGCAGTATCCACATCAGCGCATAGAAACGCTGGTAATTCATGTAAAAGTTTCGGGTACTTTCCTTATTGGGCACTACGCTCTCATTTAGAATTTTGGCGTCGCTTAAAAATCTAATTTCATAACTTAGCCAAAAAACGAAAACAATAATAGGGGCGTAAATTAAGAAATAAAGTACCAGTCGCTTGGGATAGTTTGTTCTACTATAAAATTGGGTGATGTTTTTCATAAAGGATTATTCTTGGACGACGCGAAAGCCGAGCGTGCGACTTCTTTCGCGTTTCAGTGCCTTCCGTTGAGGAAATTCTTTCCTGGTGGGGGTGTTGACGCTTCCGCCCAAAATCACTGCTTCTTCTTTCTCTGGTGGGGCGGCCGTCCATTCTTCCACATTCCCGATGAGATCGTTAAATCCATAACGGTTCACCTGGGTGGTGGCGACATTCCGCGTGGTCAGACCATCAGTATTATCAAACGTCCAAGCTTGGTCGGATTTATTTTTCTCACCATTCTCGCCAGCGGCCTGGATAAATTCTTCAGTGGTGGGGAGTCTTATTTTCCGCCCGGTCAACCAACCCAACTGTTTACAGAATTTCTGCGTATCTTCGTAGTTTACTGATTCTACAGGTAAATTTCCGCGGACCACAGCGCTCGGATTAAGGCCCATGACCGCTTCGTAGAACGATTGGGGAACTTCATGGCGCATAAGTTTTATTTCCTTTTTAACCGGGTGTTTAATAAAAAAACCTTCATTCGCATTATTGATTATTTTTATCATGACTTGGCGGCTCGTGATAAACGTCAATTCTTGAACGAGTGGCGACTCAGGCGGTAATACTCCAGGGCTTTGCGCGTCGAGTTTTTGGGCTGCCTCTAATATTTTTTTGGCTGCTTCAATGGCTTGGTCATAATTCTTTTCTCGAATTTTGGCCTGGGTCTCGGCGAGATCGGATTTTAATTCTCTTACCTCTAAGGTCGTCCGCGCCACATTTCTTCTTCTCTCTAACTCGGCATTATTTTTCTGGTTCGCATATTCACTCAGCGGATTTTTATTTATGATGAGTTTTTGTTGGACGATTGCCTGATCCCAGAATGTTTCGGCTTCGTTCCATTGTTCGATTTTTTCTTTTTGCTCCGCTTCATTCACTAAAGCCATCAGCTCTTTATACACAGGGTAAGAAATGAAGGTTTCTTTTCGAATACCGAGATGACTAATTCTTCCGAACTCGGTATTTAAGACATCACGATAATTTTCTAAAAAGCTGGTTTCTATTTTTATGGCCTCAGTAATACTATCCAGAGCGAGCTCAATATTCTCGGCCTTAAAATATTCTTCTGCCTGTCTTTCACATTGTCGGGTTTTCTCCCAAAAGGGCGCGGCTTCGATTCGTCTGAGCCGGGTTTCCAAACGTGCAATTTTTCCGACGTCAGCCATACCCGAATAAATCCACTTACGTTGAATAGTGCGCTCAGAGTCCAGTGCCTGCTTGATTAAACTTTTAGCTTCTAGGGGATTCGTCCCTTCACTTCTTTGGGCTTTTTCTTCCGCCTGTCTTGAAATTCCGCGCAAAATCTCGGCATTAATGATGTGTTGTTTTTTTCTTAATCCCTCAAGACGGCTATTATCGGCACTCAGCGCACGACGTTCAGACACAAAGTCTTCTTGGGCTTTTACCGCTTCTGCTAATAGATTTAGATCATCTTCGGTTAGGATGTCTTTTTTTAGTTTTATTTCCTCAAACGCAGCCTCTTTTTTTTCGGAAATCTCTTTTAATTCTTCGGCTTTATCCATTTGGCTCTTCGAGACCGACTTACCGCTACTTCGATTACTCCGGGACGCCGAGGTGTACAGCCAGGCTCCCAATAAAATACAAAACACCATGACTCCTGCGATAATGATATTCTTTAATTTACCCCAAATCTGTCCCGATTCTCTCTTTTCAGTTATTTTCTTGAGATTACGCCCTCTGACAAAATTCGGGCGGGGGGGTGGCGGCGGGGGGGATGAGTTCATTTTATCTATTTTGTCGCTACCTCGTTAAAAAAATTCGTAGTTTTAACTTATCTCTTTAACAACCTTAGACCACACAAAATTAAAAATGTTACTCTTTAAACGCATTTCGGTAGTGGGGGCAGGTTTAATCGGCGGGTCCATCTTATTAGCAGCAAAAAAACGAAATATTTCGGCGGAGTTCTCGTGTTGGTCTCATTCTCCCGCTTCACTCACTTTTTGGTCAAGTCTCGGCTGGGTGAGTGTACACACCTCCTTAAAAGATTCGGTCAAAGATGCCGACCTTGTGATCATTGCAACACCGGTGGATAAAATAGCTGAAACTTTTGTGGCCCTCTCTCCTTTTCTAAAGCCCGGTTGTTTAATCAGCGATGTTGGCAGTATTAAGGGTGCGGTGTTAAAGGCGGCTTCGTTTTTACCCCCCTCAGTTAATTTTATTGGCTCGCACCCCATGGCCGGGTCGGAAAAAGCCGGCGCGAAAAATGCGCATGCCGATCTCTTTGAAAATCGATTTTGCTTTATTACTCCTGGCCCCCGGGACCCGACCGACTCCGTCCAAAAAATAGAGCGGTTTTGGCAAAGTCTTGGTTCTAAAACTTTTCTTTGCAGTGCGGAGAAGCATGATGAAATTGTGGCGGCCATCAGTCACACCCCTCACGCCAGTGCCGCTGCCTTAATACTAGCAGTGAAAAATCTCCCAGGCTTTAAACAAGCAGCGGTCGGCGCCGGCTTAAAGGACTCCACGCGCATTGCGGCGGGCGAAGAAAATCTTTGGGTGGGAATTTTACTAGCTAATGCCACCCACGTTGCCCAGGGCCTGAAAGAGGTTGAAAAACAAACCACTGAACTACGCACCATCATTGAGCGCGGCGACGCGGCAGCCTTAAGCAAAATCCTTGAGGCGGCCAGAATCGCTCGGCAATCGTTGGATCAAACTCATGAGTGAATCCTACTTGGTTAAGCCATTTTGCTCACCCGCCCAAGGAGTCGCCCAAGTTCCAGGTTCTAAAAGCATAACCAACCGCGCGCTTATTTTAGCGGCATTGGCTGACGGAGAAACGCTTTTACGGGGGGCTCTTTTTAGTCGGGATACCGAAATTTTAATTACTTCGTTAAAACAACTAGGGTTTTCTGTAGAAATAAATAAATTGTTGCACACGATTAAAATTATTGGACTAGGTGGTAAAATTCCTGCGAAAGAAGCAAAATTACATGTGGGAAATGCAGGGACGGCGGCGCGCTTTTTAACCGCCTTCCTAACCCTCTCAGAAAAAGGTAAATATTTTTTAGACGGGGATGAAGCGATGCGCCAACGCCCCATGGCTGGGCTGATCAACGCTCTGCGCTCCTCGGATAATTTCGCCCATGATGTTCACGGTAAAGAAACGCTTTCTTTCCCTTTTACCTTATTCACTTCGGGTTATTTAAAAAATTGTGAAGTCGATGCTTCGGCTAGCTCACAATTACTGTCCGCGTTGTTGATGATTTTGCCACTAAGTTCAGGGGCGAAGGTTTTGATGAGTAGTTCCACCGTTTCCGAACCGTTTGTGCAAATGACCGAAAAAATGTGCGCTCAGTTTGGTCGCCCTATCGCCCAGGTGAATCCTGGAGAGTGGCGCTGTGCAAATCCCGGATCTTTTATTTCACCCGGTATTTATGATATTGAGCCCGACGCTACAGCGGCGAGTTACTTTATCGCCCTACCCGCTTTGAGTGGAAAAAATTCGTGCGTCAGAGTCAGCGGCTATAATCCCAAAGGACTTCAGGGGGACACCGCATTTGCTGGAGTGGCCCAAAGCTGCGGGGCAATTCTCAACAACGAAAATAGTGCCTTGGTCATTAATCACTGGCCTGAAATCAAAGGCGGTACGTTCGATTTTAATAATTTTTCGGATACTTTTTTAACCCTGGCGACCCTTGCCAGTCTAGCGAACCAACCGACCACGATTAAGAATATTGGTCATACCCGAAAACAGGAAACCGATCGGGTGTTAGCCATGGCAACCGAACTGGAACGGCTGGGAATAAAAACTCAACCGACCGCCCAAGAACTACGCTCCGACGACACCCTTTCTTCATTAACTATTTTTCCGAATCGCGAAGCACTAAAAGCTGCTTCCGCGCAGAAACCCGTTTCCATTCACACCTACGAAGATCATCGCATGGCGATGAGCTTTGGAATTTTGGGTTCTTTTGATTTATGGGGCGATGGCCGGCCGTGGATTGAAATTTTAGATCCCCAGTGCACGAGTAAGACTTTCCCCCTCTTTTTCTCTGCTCTGGAATCTCTCCGCACGCAGTTTGTGAGCGTGGCTGTGGATGGTGGGGCGGCCTGTGGTAAATCCAGTACCTCGCGTACCCTTTCCGAAAAATTAGGTTTTTTACATATCGATACGGGTGCACATTATCGAAGTTTAACCCATGTTCTACTTCAGGGTTTTGTTAATCCTGAGGATACCCAGGCCATCAACAATTCTTTAAGTAAAATTAAGCTCTCTACTTTTATTTCGGGTAACTCCGCCTTCCTGGCTTTAAATAATAAAGTTTTAAGTGAAGCCGAGTTAAGAAGCGCGGTGGTGAATGCATCAGTCTCCCAATTTGCGGCGATTCCTGAAGTTCGGACTTTCATTCTCGCCTATCAAAGAAATCAAGTACTCGTGGCTCAACAAAATGGTTTTGCGGGACTCATTATGGAGGGCCGAGATATTGGTTCCGTGGTGTTACCCGGGGCGACCGTACGAATCTATTTGCAAGCGGATGCCACGGCGCGAAATCAAAGAAGGAAAGATGAAGGGATTGTGGATTCTATTGTCCAGCGAGACAAAATAGATTCTTCACGAACCGCCGCACCACTCATCTGTGCGGAGGGCGCCATTCGAATCGATAACACCCATCTTTCTTTATCGGATGTCGTCGTAAAGATTGAGAAAATAATTTTAGCGGCGGGCCGAGTCTCATGATTTTAGATTCTAAGAATCTTATTTATAAAGCGGTTTATCATGGCGCCCGGGCCTTCGCAGAAGTTTTTGCATCACTCGAAGTAGAAGGCTGGGAGAAGGTTCCTAAGGGTGCCTGCATTTTTGCGTGCAACCATCAAAGTATGTTAGATCCCCCCTTGATTGGTTCGTGTTTGCCGCGCGAAATTTCTTTTATCGCCCGACGTTCTCTTTTTGATAACCCCGTGTTTGGAGCAGTCATCCGAGCTTGTAATTCTATTCCGGTGGATCGCGGAGAGGCAGATATCGGAGCTATTCGAATCGCCTTGCAGGCGTTAAAATCGGGTCAGGGTTTACTCATTTTTCCGGAAGGCACCCGCAGTCACGACGGGGTGATTAAAGAGGCTAAGGCGGGGGCTGGTCTGCTGGCGTGTAAGTCGGGCGTGCCCGTGGTGCCCATCCATATTCGCGGGGCTCATGATGTCTTACCCCGTAATGCGTACTTCCCTACGGGGAATGCACAGGTGCGCGTGCGTTTTGGTGATGCCTTGTGGCCCGTTGATTATGACCCAGGACACGGCTATCCCGATCGAAGCGGTGAAGCCTCCAGGAGGATTCTAGAAGCGATTAAGCGCCTACCCGACTGCGAAGTCCCGGGACTTTAAATTAAGAAATTCTTTGCGGCATGACGACGCAGAGAAAATCTTCTTTTAGTGCACGCACCACGCCAGGAGACATGTCGTCCTTAAACTCGAAATCAATTTCATCTTCGGTTAACGCCTTCAGTGGATCGAGGACGTAGTTAGGGTTGAATGCAATGTTTACATCAGGGCCGTCGTACTTAACGGCGATGAGTTCTTGAGATTCACCCGTTTCAGATTTGGAAGAAATTTCGAGATTTTGCGTTTTCTTTGAAACGGAAAGGCGAACGGTGTTATTACGATCGTCACACATCAGCGAAGCGCGGTTAACGGTGTCCAAGAACTTTTCTCTTTCGAGACGAACTTTACTACCCGCATCTTTGGGAATCACTTGGCGATAGTTTGGATAATTGCCTTCAACCACTTTTGAAACGAGCTGAATACGATCCACTAAACCTTCGTCGTTTTTCGGGATATCGATAATGAAATTAACCTGTCTTTCGTTGTTTAAAATATGGGCCTTGCTGCCTGATTTAAATAAGCGCTGGAGCTCGGCAATGGTGCGAGCGGGTAAAATAAAGGAGAGGGGCTTATCTGGACCGGCTAATTCTCTTTCACACTTGGCTAAACGACGACCATCGGTAGCAACCACGGTGAGTTTTCCGTTAGCGAATTCAAAGAATACGCCGTTTAAAATATAGCGGTTTTCGTCCGTGGA
>SIAU01000021.1 GCA_009691685.1 Opitutales bacterium | reverse complement strand
CCAAGTGAGCCTCCGTCCCGAAATGACACCTTCGCTGGCTCGCATGGTCGGAGCTCGTGCCAATGGAATGCCCAAACCGATTCGCTGGTTTTCTATCGGCGAAAATTTCCGTTACGAAAAACCCCAGAAAGGACGGCTCCGATCCTTTTATCAGTTGAACGCCGATTTACTCGGTGAAGCGAGTGCCACGGCTGATGCCGAACTGATCGCGTTGTGCGCCGATTGTTTATTGGGTTTTGGTCTGACTCAAAAAGACTTTTCGATCCGTATTTCCGACCGTCAACTTTGGTTTAAATTTTTAGAGAGCGAAAAAGTTCCAACCGAAAAAATCACGGCCGTCTTGGGTGTAGTGGATAAGTTAGAACGTTCCAGTCCTGGCGATTTATTAGAAGCCATGAAAGCCGTTCTTGCGGGTACCGATTGTGATACCTCTAAATTATTAGCATCGGTTAAAGCTTTCGCAGCCATTCGTTCACTGAATGAATTGGAAGTCATTGCTCAGAAGGATGCAGCCATGGCTTCACGATTGGTAGAATGGAAACAACTCCTAGACTCCATTAAAGCACTCGGTTTTGCGGAATGTGTCTCGATTGATTTAACCATCGTCCGTGGTTTGGCTTATTACACTGGCTTTGTTTTCGAAGCTTTTGAAGTCGGTGCCGAAGCGCGTGCACTGGCCGGTGGCGGACGTTACGACACGCTAGTTAAGAAATTAGGCGGACCCGATTTACCAGCCGCAGGTTTCGGTATGGGTGATGTTACTGTCCGTGACTTATTAGAGTCCAAAAATCTTTTACCCAAGTATTCGGACGGACCCAATTTCTACGTGATGATTCTGGGTGATGATGCTCGCCATGTTGCTCTTGAGGATATCGCAGCACTTCGTCGCGCGGGCTTCCGGGTCGAATATAATTTACGCGATGGTAAATTCCCAAAATTAATTCAAAGCGCTGAAACCATCGGTGCGCAATATGCGCTGGTTTATGGTGGTGAAGAAGTCGCTAAAGGAATTACCAAAGTCAGAAGTTTAACCGATCGCACCGAAGCGACCATTCCTCGCACCGACATCATTCCTGCTCTCCGTGCCGTATTAGAAGAAGGCATGCGTGCCATTCTTCCCTAAGCAATGAACGAACAGTCGCGCCAATATCGAAACATGGCGAAGACGGCGTCGTGGACGATGGTCTCACGTATTCTAGGTTTAGTCCGCGATCAATTAATCGCGGCGTTTTTTGGTGCCGGTATTGTGGCCTCAGCTTTTTTATTCGCGTTTCAAATTCCTAATTTATTTCGCCGACTTTTGGGCGAAGGCGCCTTGACCGCAGCGACGGTTCCAGTGTTAGCAGCTAAAGCCAGCGAAGGTGGCACCAAGGAATCTTACGCCTTTTTAAATTATATCGTTCGTCGAATGTTGCCATGGATGTTGGGCATCACGCTAGTGGGCATGGGCGGTGCGTTGCTTTGGTTTCTTTTAGCAGCGAACGATCAACAAAGGTATGCCGCTGAACTCACTGCGTGGTGCATGCCCTACATGCCGCTGATTTGTGTCGCGGCATTATTTACCTCGGCGGTCAATCTGAGTGGTCGATTCGGATTAGCGGAAATTGCTTCATCGGCCCTGAACCTTTGTATGATTTTAGGTTTAGGTTTCTTTGGATACTTTCTGGCCGATACTCCAATGGGTCAGGCTCGTTGGCTCTGTGCGGGTGCTGTCGCGGGCGGTGTTTTGCAATTACTGATACCTATGTGGGGACTCCAACAGGCTGGTTGGAAAAGTCGTCCAGTGCATGCCGATGAAAAAGCCTGGAGCGCCTTAAGAATCGCGTTTGTTCCTGCGGC
The DNA here is from genome assembly GCA_009691685.1 of Opitutales bacterium. Lineage (GTDB taxonomy): Bacteria > Verrucomicrobiota > Verrucomicrobiia > Opitutales > UBA953 > UBA953. Next base: position 20,857 of record SIAU01000021.1, on the reverse strand, counting down.
TCTCGGTGCGGGTATTCTGCAAATCAATTTTTTAATTTCCCGAAGTCTCGCCTTCAACGTCGATGGCGCCGGTTTAACTTACTACTACATTGCCAATCGTATTGTCGAGTTACCCATCGGACTATTTTCCACATCGATTGCTACCGTGATGTTTCCCGCGATGGCTACGGCTTTTGCCCAAAATGATTCGGATACCTTAAGTCGAAACTATGCTCGCGGTATGCGTTTGATTCTAGCCATCAACATTGCCGCGGCGGTTGGCTTTGTGGTCTTCTCGAGGGAGATTGTTCAAGTGCTTTTTGAATTTGGAAAATTTAAGTTGGAGGACTGTGAGAATACCCGTCTCGTGCTTTGTCTTTTCGCTTTAGCGATGCCATTCCATGCGATGATTTCGATGGTTACGCGGGCCTTGAATGTGATTGGTAATACCACGGCGACATTCCGCGTGGCTTTACAATCTGTCTCGGTCAACGTGGTCGCCTCGATCTTTGTCGTTTGGAAAGGTTATGGTATTGAAGGCTTAGCCTGCGCCAATGCGGTGGCGGCGATGATGCAGTATGTTTTACTACGCATGGAGCTTAAAAAATCTGCCCCTTACGTCTTAGCGGAATCACTTTTAAAGCCTTGTGGACAAGCCATCGTGGGATCGCTCGTGATGGGTGGCATTGCGTACCAGATTTTCCATTTCGTCAATCCGCTGTTACATCGGTGGGATGTTCTGAATTCGAAAATCGCTTTATTCACGGCGATGAGTATCGCTGCAGCCATCGCCGCCGCCGTCTATGCCGCTATTCTTTATTGGTGGAAATATCCCGAGCGGGATATGCTGACGGATGCACTCAACAAAGTTAAGCATCGTCTGGGTATGAGAACCGACGCCTAAGTTACTTTTTACGATACTTGAAATTCAGAGCGGCCAAAAGGGCGACTGTTTCAGCATCGGCCTCGCCATTCACTTTAGAAGTTCGGAAGTGTCTTTGAAAAGCTTCGAGCGCTGACTTGATGGTCTTAGCGTCAGAGTTTTCTGGTCGATATCCGTAAGTCTTGAGCATATCGAATATCTCAGTGTTGCTCGGGATTTTCTGGGTATAAAGAATTTTAAAACGGGTGATATCGACATCATCGGGCCAGGCGCCTACGCCGCTTTCGGCCAAAAGTTTCCAAGGGAAATTACTGCCGGGATCTACTTTCCGGCCGATGGCGATATCGGAATGCGCCAGCACATTCGTTGCGGGAATATTGTGCCGTTTAATAATATCGAGAGATACACTGATCACTTTGGCGATTTGTGCTTTGGGATACACGTTCGTATTCCCATCGAGATTGACGATTTCGATGCCGATGGATGCTTGATTCATACTTTTAATATTTAGCCATTTACTTCGACCAGCATGGGAGGTCGAAAACTCTTCGGAAGCTAATTTGAAAACTCTGGGTACAGCTTCATCGCTTACCAAATAATGAATGCCGACCTTATGCTGAGGGTCTGTGCCTCTGAGGATCGCTAAGGCAGAGGGCAGGGGCGCTGCGGTGTGATGCAAAATCAGGTAGGTAATGGGGACCGAACGCGGCATGATGGCCTCGCAACTCAAACACTCATCCGCGGGATAGGTGCCAATCACGCTGGGCTTTTGATCTGTTGAAGACGCACAACCGCCCAAAACAAGACCCATAAGTACCGATAGGCAGACCGAATCAAATGAGTGTTTTCGTGCAAACATTGTGCAGATTGCCTAAAGACTATACGGGGACAGGATAGACCCCAAGATTAATCATATTTAGTTGATATAAAGCCTGTATTTATTATAGTATTGTCAATTAGACATAATGTATATTGTGCGAAATACAAAATTGGGTGGGTTTGGGGTTGGTAATCGGCTTGCCATTTACATGACTGACAACAATCATATAAATCACCCCTATGAAAGTCGCTCGTCACGTTATCGAAGCCCGCCGCGATGCAATCGCAAAACTCCTTGGCAATGTTGGTTACGTCCCTGTCCTGGAAATCTGTAAGCAGTTTAATGTTTCCGAAGCTACCGCTCGTCGTGATCTTACAGAATTAGAAAGTCAGCGTCGTTTGACCAGAACCCATGGTGGTGCACTCTCGGACTTTAATCGAAACTTCCCGCCACTCGATTCACGTAAAACGGATGAGGCTGAGGCCAAACAAAAAGTCGGACTCAAGGCCGCGAGTTATGTTAAGGCTGGTATGACCATCTATATTGATTCGGGTTCCACCGTTCATTGTGCTGCTGAAGCCATTGTCGCGGCCCGTATTCCTGATTTACAAATTATCACCACCAGCATTCCGACCGCTCAGTTGGTTTGCACCTTACCCGGCGTCGAAGTTTATATTCCTGGTGGATTGTATCTGGCCCAACAAGCGATGGTCGCTGGCGATCGCACTTTAGAGGAAGTTGCCCGATGGAATTTTGATTTAGCCTTACTCGGTGCCCAAGGTATTGATGAAAACGGACTCTGGAATTCTCAGCGCGATATCTCTCACCAGCAACGCGAAGTGATTCGTCGCAGCGACCAAACCCTTATTTGCATGCACAAGTCTAAGCTTGGGCGTACCGGTCCTAGTGCTGTGACGCGTGACATTGCCCCTTTATATTTGGTGATTGATACCGATGCGGCGACGGTCGCTAAGGCAAAAGTAAAAATGCCAGCCCAGCACATCATCACCGCCTAATCTTATCACCTACCCTACTCGTGAAAAAAAATATTCTCTACTTGGTCGCTAACGGCGATCTTCGTGCTTCCGCTAATCAGAAGTGTGAAAAAGAACAGTTAGCGATGGAGGCGAAATTAATTTCGGCCCTTCATGTGCTCGGTTACACCGTCAAGCGTGCTCACGGATATCGCTCCGACGTGAAGCACAGCTTCATCGACTCTCAAAAATACGGTATCCAAGTTTTTAGCAAGATTCCCCAAGACGCTCCCGTCATTGTCGCCGAAGCTGTCTGGCAATACTCTCACCACATTCTTCCTGGTTTGTTAACTCATACTGGCCCTATTTTAACTCTGGCTAATTGGTCAGGCGTTTGGCCGGGTCTCGTCGGCATGTTGAATCTCAATGGTTCACTCCTCAAAGCGGGCGTTAAATTCTCCTCGTTATGGAGCGAAGATTTCACCGATGAGAAATTTAAAAACGGTTTAGTAGCTTGGCTCAAGAAAGGTGAAGTCAAACACGCCACACCTCACGTGAAGTCCTTGAGTCGTCCGCTGGTGGGTGCTGACGCTTCAGTCGGTCGTCGCTTCGCCCAAGATTTCCGTTCCAAAAAAGCCATCATGGGTGTCTTTGACGAAGGTTGCATGGGTATGTACAACGCGATCATCCCTGACGAAATCATTCACCCTACCGGAGTTTATAAAGAACGTCTCAGTCAGTCTTCTTTATACGCTGAGATGTTAACCGTGAAAGATGCCGAAGCCCAGAAGGCTTTAAACTGGTTACTCAAGAAAGGCATGAAATTCGCTTGGGGTAAGAATGAAAAAACTGAACTCACCAAGGCTCAGACGATCGCCCAATTAAAAATGTACATCGCCGCTGTGCGTATTGCTGATGACTTCGGCTGTGCCACCATCGGTATTCAGTATCAACAAGGCCTGAAGGATCTCGCCCCTGCCTCGGACCTCGTGGAAGGACTCTTAAATAATCGCGAGCGCCCTCCGGTCTTGGATCGCGCGAACAAACGTGAATTATTCAAAGGTGAAGCCCTCCCTCACTTTAACGAAGTCGATGAGTGTGCTGGTCTCGACGGTTTAATCACTTATCACTTGTGGAAGAAATTAGGATTCGAACCTGAGAACACTTTGCACGATTTACGTTGGGGCCGTCAGTATGTCGGTCCATCAGGCAAGAAGATGATCGATGAGTATGTTTGGGTCTTCTTAATTTCTGGTGCAGCTCCCGTCCAACATTTCATCGGTGGATATAAAGGAACGGTTTCCGAAAGACAGCCGGCCATGTATTTCCGTTTAGGTGGTGGCACGGTTAAAGGCGTTTCCAAACCAGGCTGGATTGTTTGGTCTCGAATTTTCGTTCGCGATAACGAACTCCACGCAGACTTAGGCATCGCTGAAGTCATTGCCTTGCCTCAGGCTGAAACCGAAGATCGCTGGCAAAAATCCACTCCGCAGTGGCCCATCATGCACACCGTGCTTTCGGGCATTTCTCGCGATGAGATGATGGCTCGCCACCCTTCTAACCACATTCAAGTGGTCTATACACCCTCCCCTGCCGGCGCAAAACGCGGATTATTGGCCAAAGCAGCCGCTTTCCAAGAATTAGGTATCAAGGTGTCCCTTTGTGGTAAGTACTAAGATGAGTACCGAACCAAAGGATTTAAATCCTCTGTTAGAGCTATCGCACCAAATGGGTTCGCCCACGTTGCGCATGGCTATTCTGGGTGAAGGTAATTCATCGATGAAACTGAATGATGAAACCTTTGCCGTAAAAGCATCGGGTACTAATCTGGAAAAGCTGCAGACGACGGATGTCGCCGTTTGTCGTTTCGATAAACTTCTACCACTATTTAATGAAAAAGATTTAAATGATGCTGCGATTGATAAAGCCTTGTTTGATTCGCGAGTAGATTCGAATGCCAAAAAGCCTTCGATTGAAGCACTCTTTCACGCGTGGCTCTTAACTCTGCCCGGTGTCAACTGCGTCGGTCACGTTCACGCCATCGCCGTTAATCAAATTCTCTGTTCTCCACGCGCAAAGGAATTTGCGACGCAGCGTTTATTTCCTGACGAAGTAGTCCTCTGCGGAACCGAATCCGTTTTAGTGCCTTACGTGGATCCAGGTCTAAGTTTAGCGAAAGCGATTCGCGATGAAACTCTCTTGTATATCCGTCGTACCGGACGTGAACCCAAAGTTATTCTGCTGAAGAATCACGGAATCATCGCCGTGGGATCCAGTCCCAAGGCCGTCATGGGCACCTTGCTCATGGCAGAAAAGTCGGCGCAAATATTTGTCGGAGCCGCTACCCTGGGTGGTCCTGATTTCATGTCAGCCGGACAAGTCGAACGCATTGCCGGTCGACCTGATGAACACTACCGCCAAAAAATGCTCGGACAATAATGTCACACTACCTTGCCATTGATTTAGGAGCAGAGTCGGGTCGCGTGATCCGCGGATCGCTCCGTTCTGGCAAGTTAAGTATGACCGAAGTCCACCGTTTTTCGAATGGTGCAATTAAAAGTAAAAACACACTGCGTTGGGATTTTCCCCGACTGATCAAGGAAATCGAAATTGGTTTGCAGAAAGCCGCAAAACTGGGACCAGTGAAATCGATTGGTTGCGACTCATGGGGCGTGGATTATGTTTTAATCAATCAAGCCGGAGAAGTTATTGATCTGCCCTATTGCTATCGGGACGAAAGAACCGACGCCACTTTTGCTGAAGTCCAGAAAAAGCTGTCACCGCAAAAGATTTTCAGCGCCACGGGTATTGGCTCTCTTTCCATCAATACGCTTTATCAGTTATATGCTGATTTAAAGACCCGTCCAAAGGTTTTAAAGAATACGGATAAATTCTTACTCATCGGTGATGCCGTGAGCTGGAAACTAACAGGAAAAATACGGGCGGAAGAAACGTTGATATCGGGTAGTCAGTTATGGGATACCCGTAAAAATCAATGGGCCTGGCCCTTGATTGAAAAGCTGAACATTCCGAAACATTTTTTCCCCGAGACCATTCAGCCTGGAAAAGTCATCGCGAAGCTTTCACCCGCGTTAGAGAAAAAAACTAAACTTAAAAATGTTCAAGTAGTTGCCGTGTGTGCTCATGATACCGCCTCGGCGGTGGCTGCCGTGCCAGCGCCTAAAGGAAATCAATGGGCCTACCTTTCATCCGGAACATGGTCGTTGCTCGGCGTTGAACTCAATAAGCCTTTGATCAATGAGGCCGTGCGTAAGGCCAACTTCACCAATGAAATTGGGCATAATCGTACCACACGCTTCCTTAAATGTTTGGTCGGACTATGGATTTTACAGGAATGTCGCCGCGAGTGGGTTAAAACGGACAAGAAACTCGATTACACAAGTATTACTCAACAGGCCGAAAAATCTGCCGAGTTACGTTCTTTAATTAGACCCGATGATAGTCGATTTTCAAAAATGGGTAGTATGGCTAAAAAAGTTCAGGACTACTGTCGCGAGACCAAGCAACCCATTCCTCAATCCGTCGGTGAAATCACCCGCTGCATTTTGGATTCTTTAGCTCTCCTTTATCGAGCAGAGTTGGATGGCCTCGAAAAACTTACCCGTCGAAAAATCAAACAAATTCATATTGTCGGTGGCGGGTGTCGTAATGATGTTTTAAATCAAGCCACCGCTAATGCCACGGGTCGTGTCATTGTAACGGGACCGGTGGAAGCGACCGCGATGGGAAATATTCTCGTACAGGCGATGGCGACCAAAGAACTCAAAAATATCGAAGAGCTCCGGCAAGTGGTTCGTCGCTCCAATCCATTTAAAACCTTTAAGCCAAAGTCCGCCGCACCGTGGGCCAAGGCCTACAGCCTCTTCAAAAAACTTCCTAAATCTTAATTATAAAATATTATGTCATCATTAAAATATGTATCTAACCTTTGGAACGACGCGGAAGTCGCCAAGCTCGATCCAGTCGGACGATTAGTTTATCGTTCGAACAAGTTGGGCGCCGACCAGCGCATCACCAACACCGGTGGTGGTAACACTTCCTCGAAGACCACAGAAAAAGATCCATTATCTGGCAAAGCTCTGCCCGTGTTATGGGTTAAAGGTTCGGGTGGCGATTTACGTACGTCGACCCGTGAGAATTTCTCATCCCTCTACCAAGATAAATTAATCGAATTACAATCGGTGTATGCCGCACGTGCCGATAAGGGATTAAAGTCACAGGCGGAAGATGACATGGTCGGCATGTATAATCATACGACTTTTAATTTAAATCCTCGCGCTTCATCAATCGATACCCCGCTGCACAGCTTCTTACCGGGTAAGCATGTCGACCACATGCATCCGAATGCGATTATTTCCATTGCCGCTTCCAAGAATTGCGAAGCTCTCACGCAAAAAATCTTCGCGGGAAAAATGGCCTATGTGAAATGGATGCGCCCCGGATTTGAATTGGGATTAGCGATGCAGGAAATTGCCCGCAAAGAGCCCTCGACCAAGGCCATCATGATGGGTCAGCACGGATTTATATCATGGGCGGATGACGATAAAGCCTGTTACGAACTAACCCTTTCGATGATCGAACAAGCTGCCGCTTATATCGACTCGCAGTATCAAGCTAAAGGTGGCGATGCGAAAGCTTTCGGTGGTGCGAAATACCAAACCCTCGACGCGGCGAAACGCCATGAAGTCTTAGCAAAAATCTTGCCCTGGCTCCGTGGTCAGGTCTCACAAGAAAAGCGTTTTATTGGAACGGTGCAGGATGATGAAAAGATTTTACGTTTCGTTAATTCGAAAGACGCACCTCGCTTAGCCGAATTAGGTACCTCCTGCCCTGATCACTTCCTGCGCACGAAAATTAAGCCACTCTATATTGATTGGAATCCCCAAGCGGAGGATGTGACTGTACTTAAAGCAAAACTCCAAGCCGGTTTAGACAACTACCGTAAGGATTACGCGAAATATTATAACGCCTGCAAACGTGCCAATTCACCGTCCATGCGTGATTCCAATCCTACTGTGGTTCTGATTCCTGGCGTAGGCATGATTGCTTGGGGTAAAGATAAGTCGGAGTCACGTGTGACTGCTGAATTTTATAATTGTGCCGTTGAAGTCATGCGTGGCGCGGAGGCGATTGACCAGTATATCGCCCTGCCCCAACAAGAAGCTTTTGATATTGAGTATTGGTTATTGGAAGAAGCCAAACTCAAGCGCATGCCTGCGGAGAAAGAATTGGCACGCCAAGTGATTATCGTAGTCGGCGCAGGCTCAGGCATCGGTAAAGAAACCGCACACCGCTTAGTTAAAGAAGGTGCTCATATTGTCTGCGTAGATAAAAATGTCGAAGCTGCCCAAGCCACCGCGAAAGAAATTACTGATAAATACGGTATTGGTATCGGTGTTGCCGGTACCGGACTCTCCAATTGTGGTCCAGCCATCGGCTTAGCAGGTGACATCATGGATCGTCATTCGATTCGTCGCATGCTTGATGAAGTCGCCTTGGCCTACGGAGGCTTCGACTCCATTTGCGTCACGGCTGGCATTTTCGTGTCACCTGACACCTCTGGACACATTCCCGACGATAAGTGGGCTCTGACGTTTGCTTTAAATGTAACGGGTAGTTACCTAGTGGCTGATGAAGCTTTTAAGACCTGGAAAGAACAAGGCCTCCGCGGAAATATGGTACTTACGACCAGCGCCAATGCCGTTGTCGCCAAGAAAGGCTCCGTGGCCTACGATACTTCCAAAGCTGCCGCAAATCACCTCGTGCGCGAACTAGCCATGGAGTTATCCCCGCTCATTCGTGTTAATGGTGTTGCCCCTGCGACGGTTGTTCAAGGTTCGGCGATGTTCCCCCGCGATCGCGTAATCGCATCGTTGGCTAAATATAATATTCCTTACACTGATGATGAAGCATCGGAATCGCTCACGACTAAATTATCTCAGTTCTATGCTGAAAGAACTCTCACGAAGAATCCGATTACTCCAGCTGACCAAGCGGAGGCGTATTTCTTATTAGTTTCCAATCGCCTAAACAAAACCACTGGCCAAGTGATCACAGTCGACGGTGGCCTACACGAGGCTTTCTTAAGATAAACTGTGCGCGTTTCCCTTTTTATTCCCTGCTTTATCGACCAGCTTACCCCACAGGTAGGCTTGGCGACGGCTAAGGTTTTGAAAAAACTCGGTCAGGAAGTTGAATTTAATTCGAGTCAAACCTGTTGCGGACAGCCTTCCTATAATTCTGGGCAATGGGAAATCGCTAAAGAAGGTGCCATCCGTAGTTTAGAAGTCTTTAAGGATGCCGAAGTGGTCGTCGGACCTTCCGGTTCCTGTGTGGCGATGATGAAGAAGTTTTATCCTGAACTTCTTCATGGTACCAAATACGAAGCAGAAGCGAAGAGACTCTCGCAACGCACGTTTGAATTTTCAGATTTTATTGTTTCACAATTAAAGATTACGGATGTCGGTGCTACTTTGCATAAAAAAGTCACCTACCATGATGGTTGTCACGCACTCCGAGAGTTAAGACTCAAAGAAGAGCCCCGTAAGTTGTTACGTGCGGTTAAAGGTCTCGAATTAATCGAAACCGAAGAGGCCGAATCGTGCTGTGGTTTCGGCGGCTTATTCGCGGTGAAATTCCCGATGATTTCTACGGCCATGGTAGAAGTAAAAGCGGGTGCCCTCGCCCGAACGGGCGCGGACTATATTGTTTCATCTGACCCATCCTGCTTACTCCAGATTGGTGGCTGGTTATCCCGCGAAGGCAAAGTCATTAGACCTCTGCATATCGCCGAACTCTTAGCGATGGGGATCGACCATGCTTAATTCTAAATCCATTTTCATCAAAGAATCTACACTCACGAGTGCGGATGGCGATCAACGTCAGTTCATTCGTACCGCGCTCGGTGGTTATTATAAAAATCGCGACATCTATCAGGCAAGGTATCGCAATTGGGAACTCGCCCGCGATGCCGCTTCACTTGCTAAATGGTCAGCCGTTAATAATTTAGCGGAAGTATTAGAAAAGTTTGTCGCCAAGTTTGAATCGAACGGTGGCAAGGTTCACTGGGCTCGCGATGCGGCTGAAGCCCGAAAAATTATTTTAGATTTAGTAGCTAAAGCGAATGCCACCGCCGTTATTAAATCGAAATGTATGACCACGGAAGAGATTCATTTAAACGATGCTCTAGAGAAAGCCGGTTTCGGTGTCGTGGAGAGTGATCTCGGTGAGTTCATCCAACAATTACGAGGTGAAGCGCCTTACCACTTCGTCTTCCCCTGTATGCATTTAAAGCGTGAGGCCATTAGTGAGTTATTTACGAAGCATCTCGGAACCGCACCGACGGACAGCCCTGAGGAGCTGACTATGATTGCGCGTAAGCATTTACGTAAACTCTATATCACGGCTGATGTCGGTATCACGGGGGCGAACTTTTTAGTCGCCGATACTGGTCAAATTTCCATTACCGAGAACGAAGGGAATGCCCGTTTAACGGCCGCGATGCCCCGCGTGCATATTGCCCTCTCCGGAATCGAAAAAGTGATTAATACCATCGATGACCTCACGGTGTTGTTACCGATGTTAGCAACCGCGGGTGCGGGTCAACCGATGACCTGTTATAATACCCTTTATGCGGGTCCTAAGAAACCGGGTGAGCTGGATGGCCCCGAAGAGTTTCATTTAGTCTTATTAGATAATGCTCGCACTCAGATATTAGCGGATCCTGAACAACGCGATTCGCTCCATTGTATTCGTTGTGGTGCTTGTTTAAATGTTTGTCCGATCTTTAAAAATATTGGCGGACACGCTTATGGCACCACCTACCAAGGCCCGATTGGTTCCGTAATTACGCCTCATTTACGTGGTCTCAAGGATTGGAATCACCTTTCAGGGGCTTCGTCACTCTGTGGTGCGTGTACTGATGCCTGCCCAGTGCGTATCGATTTACATCATCACTTATTACAAAATCGGCGCAATGCTGTGAAGGTAGTCCCTAATTTATTCGATCGTGTTTTTCATGGTACCTTTAATTTTGTGATACAACGCCCAGCCTTGTTTTCTTTGGGCGGAAAAGTTTTTCGAAAAACATTCGGATTATTGAAACACCTGCCTCTTCCTTATTTAGGCACCTGGCTCAAGTCGCGTGATCTGCCGGCGATCCCCCCAAAATCATTTAGAGAAGCATGGAAGGATTCTAAAAATGTCTGAAGCTCGTAAAGAAATCATGGGACGCATCCGCGAGGCGCTAAAAACTCCTTCGCCTAAGCCCCATTTGAAGGGTGAATCTTCAAAGGTTGCGGGCAAGGCCTGGCTGCCCGAAGTCGGCGATACTGATGCAGAAACTATGGCTCTACTTTCGGATAATTTAGCCAAGTTGAAGGCCAGCTTCCACCCTGTGGAAAATTTAGATCAGGCGATAGCCTTGGTGAAAGATTTAGCACAAAAGAAGAATTGGAAGAATATCGCCTATCATAAGAACGAACTGGTGACACCGGTAGCCCTGGCCATCGCCGGCAACGCTTGGGCGGTGGATGAAGCTTTCTCCAAGGACAAACTTGAGGCAGCCGATGTCGGGCTGACGTCTTGCGTGTCCATTGTCGCTCAATTCGGAGCCATTCTGGTCTCGAGTGAGACATCGGGTGGCCGCGGATTATCCATTTTGCCGCCCGTGCACGTGGTTATTGCGAAGGCCGACCAAGTGGTGCCTGATTTGGCTGCCTGTTTTGCGCAAATAAATGTTCAATTTGGGGGCAAAATGCCAAGTATGTTGTCATTTATCACTGGACCCAGTCGGACGGGTGATATCGAGCGCATCCTCGTTCTCGGTGCTCACGGTCCGAAGGAATTATATTTAATATTAGTCCGCTAAAACCGCAGAACGCGGAATATATTTAGTCAGTTAAATACCTCAAATTGTAGTGATGTGGCATTGACACTCAGGTGCTAGTCATCAATTCAGACTATTCCGCATGCAGAATTTCTCGAGTCAGTGCCTAGATCAAACTAGGGCTCTTCTGAAAATTAACCTCAGTTCGATTACACCGGACGGGTCGGTCCAGCCCGTGGCTGGTGAAACCAGTCGGGCTGACGAGCCAGGCCACGTGGCCCTCGCTCTCGGTGAGTATTTTCGCGCCACAGGCGACCTCGTATTCGAGCGCCAAAGCATCCCAGAATTGGCGGCCCGAACGATTACCGCCCAGGTGAAACTCTCGCAAGGCTCGGACAATGGTATGGCCTTTGCCTGTTTAGGACTTCTCGCTTTTGGCTCCACTCGTGAGCGTAATCCCGTTTGGGAAATTCTCGGTGCCGATATCAGAAAATTAATTGATGAGCGTCTCGCGATTACGCACGATCATTACGATCACGTTCAAGCTTTCGATATCGCAAAAGCCGTTTGTAGATTTTCTTTTGGTTTGTCCAAAAAAGATGAAACGGGTGCGTTGGTGGATCGTTTCATTGAACGGATGAGTACGGCCTCAACGGGCGGATTTCATGACGATGCCTCGAAACAAGCGAGCGCCGATAATTTCGGTGGTACTTTCGATCTCTACGGCGTCGTGGCAGTCATTTTTATTCGTCAGGCATTACAATTGCATGCCAATAGCCAAGTTCGAGATGCTAAATTACCGAAGCTACGTACAGTCGCCGAAAAATATTTACGGATTATTTTAGAAACCGTGAGGGAAGATGGTTTAGGTTGGACGTACGGGCGCGGCATTGGTGCTTACGGGCAAATGCACTGTGTTACCCTTATCTTACAGGCGTTGCGTGATCGTTTAGTGTCTTCCGATAAAGAAATGATGGCCCGTGATTTAGTCCGTCGTCTCTACACGCATTTCTTTACCACGTTCTTCGACATGGAACATGGCTCCATCGTGATTCGCGACAGCGAGCGCGACACTATACCGGGTCACACGACACGTATGGCGAATTTTGACGCGGCCCGCTATCTTTCGCAATGGTCACGACTAGCCAAAACCATCGGCGGTAGCATCGACTCAGTTCAAGCGTACAAAGGATTAGTCTGTCGCTTCTATTCTTTTGATAAAAATCCCCGTAAAGAACAGGGTTTGTTATCTTACTCCGACGTGGATTCGGGTTTGAATATTCTGATTCCGATTGTTTCCCAGGGTTCACACAAATTCTGCGATTCCCTCTCCTTCCCCCACATGCCTGGCGTGTTCGATTGGCCCAGTAATTTTTATACCACGCCTTTTCTCCCTGAATATACGATTGGCGGAAAAATATACACCCCGTCATTTTACGGTAAGAACATGCAAGTAGTCATGGGTACCAAGTCTGGAACCTATCACTTTAGATATGATCAGCCTGAATTGATTGATCACACCGAAAAACTTTCGAGTGGTTTAGCTTCGATGAAAGTGGATTGGGAATTTACTGGTGGAAAAATCACTGGCCGATTCACCCTAACGCCTAAGGTGGCGCTAGTTTTAGAGAACTTCCGATTCGTTCTACCCATCGCAGCCCTCCACTCCAGAATGGTTTCAGCAGGTGCGTTGATGCTCGGACCTGAATCCCATCGTTGTGAAATTTTACGTGATGATTTTCACGGCGAATGGCTGGAAACGAAAGTCGTAAGCGAAGATCCTAAACAGAGGAGTCTGTTCGGGAAAATTCACTATTACCAAATCTTGGAGCGCGATAAAACGATGAGTCTCCGCCCAGGTATCGGGTATAGTTTTGAAGTCGTGCTGCAGCCAGATATCGTCCGTCTCTAAACCACTTTCTAGCTCTTCGGTAGGTCATTATCGCCTTGAGAGGGTTTCCAGGATTGTCAGTTTCGTCCAGGCCTACTAACTATCCCTTTGTCTCATGACGCGTCCCTTTTACATCACTACCGCGATTGATTATGCCAATGGTGCACCCCACCTAGGGCATGCCTATGAGAAGGTCTTAGCGGATGTTATTTCCCGCCACCAAAGAATGTCGGGATACCAGGTGCACTTTCTTACCGGACTGGATGAACATGGCCAAAAGGTTCAACAGACGGCCCAGAAGCGTGAAGTTAATCCCCAGGTATTTGTCGATGAAATCGCCGAAATCTTTAAAGCGATGCTCAAGTCGTTAAATATTTCGAACGACGATTATATTCGCACTACTGAATCACGCCACCAGTTAGTCGTGCAAAGTTTCTTACAAAAACTCTACGACCAAGGTTTAATTTATTCAGGAAAAAAAACTGATTGGTATTCTACTCGTCAGGAACAGTTTTTAACCGACAAAGATCGTGACGTGGACGGAAATTGGCCGGAGATTTACGGTGAAGTAACCCAAACTACCGAAGAAAATTATTACTTTAAACTATCTCAGTATCAGCCCTGGTTGATTGAGCATATCAAAAGCCATCCCGATTTCATAAATCCCTCTTTCCGCGCGAAACAGGTTCTCGAATTTCTCAAAGAGCCTTTAAATGATTTATGTATTTCGCGTCCCAAGTCTCGTCTGACTTGGGGAATCGAGCTGCCCTTCGATCATAATTTCGTAACCTATGTTTGGTTTGATGCCCTAACCAATTATTACTCGGCAGTTGCGGATAAAAATCTCTGGCCAGCCGATGTTCACGTCATCGGTAAGGATATTTTATCACCTCCCCACGCCGTTTATTGGCCGTGTATGCTGAAGGCACTGAATATTGATCCACCTAAGCAGCTGCTCGTGCACGGCTGGTGGACGGTCGATAGCAAGAAGGCGTCGAAGAGTGAAGGTAATGCCAATGATAGTTTAAATTTGATCCAATCTCACGGTGCCGATGCTTTCCGCTATTATTTGAGTCGCGAGATGGTCGTCGGACAAGACGCCGACTTCTCTCACAAGGGATTTGGTGACCGCTACAAAGCTGACTTAGCTAATAATCTCGGAAATCTGGTGAACCGTCTGCTTAACATGGTGGGCCGAAATTATGCGGGTAGCATTCCTGCGCCGAGCGCTGATGAAGAATTAGAGAAGTCACTGCGCGACTTGTGGTCGGTCACGCAGAAAAAGTATTTTGATTCTTTTGCTAGTTATCAAATCAGTCACGCCCTTGAATCGCTTTGGGTTTTCGTCAGTGCGATGAATGCTTTTATTGAAACTCGCGCACCTTGGAAATTGGCGAAGTCGACCGCCCCCCAAGACAAGGCGCGACTCGACTCATGTCTGGCTTATGTGGCCGAAGGCCTACGCTTAGTCGGAACCGTTTTATTGCCGATCATGCCTGAATCGGCCGCTAAACTTCTCGTAAATATCGGCCAACCGGTACCCACACATTTCGAAGGACAACTTAACTGGTCGACCGTTTGCACGGGCAGAAAGGTGTCCGAAAAATGCATCCTTTTCCCGCAAAACGAAGATTCTGCATCAGGAGTGAAGGCATAGTTAGACAAATCTATTTTACTCTCTACGGTGAACAAGGTGGTTAATCCAACGTCCAGTGAATTAAGCAATCCCCTGCTCGCTGCAGAAAAAGCATCGGCGGGCTTAGGCTTCGTATCACTCACATTTCAGGTCTCCGAATTGGACCCCTTAGCGGTATTAGAGACGCTGAATGTATCGGGTGCACGGAGTTATTTTGAGAACCCTTCACAGTATCAAGCCCATGCTTCGGGACCTCCTTTAGTGGAGTGGAAAGGTCGTGGTAAAAATAGATTCAAGGAAGCGGATGCTTGGTTAAGAAAACTGAACGCGGGTATTCAGTCGATCGGTGAACAACCTCGAGTCATTGCCAGCTTTCCCTTTTATCCAGGTGATGATAAAAATGATTTAGATTCGCATCTTTTTTTACCGACCTGGCAGGTAGTGACAGATGCCGGTATTACGACCATCACACTCTGCGAAAAAGCTACAGCGGGATGTGCGGATAAATTATTAAAACAAGTAGAGCAATTCCGCGGGTTTATTTATCAGGCCAATCCCCTGCCTGCGCATCAACCTTCCGCTACGGTTTTAAGTGAAGTCGGTGGCGCCTGGTTCCCTTCGGCGGTTAAGCGTGCGACCGAACTGATCAAAGAAGGTGCTTTTGAAAAGATTGTGTTAACACGAGCTTTTGATTGGAGAAAAAAAGAAAATTTCAATGTATTCGGGACGCTTCACCGCCTCCGTCGCGCGAATCCCAACTGCAATATTTTCCTGATTAATGAAGCTGAGGCCTCTTTGGTCGGAGCCTCTCCCGAGACTTTAATTGCCTTATCTGATACGAATCTGAAGACCGAGGCGGTCGCGGGCACCACGCGTCGAGGCGATTCGGCATCCGAAGATGCCAGTTTAGCCAAAGCGCTTCTCGCTAGTGATAAGGATCAACGGGAGCATAGCGCAGTTACCGCATCGATTTTACGCCGTTTGAAAATGGTCGGAGTAGTTGGTGCGGCCACGCAAACGCCGGAATTATTACGTTTGGGTAATGTGATGCACATTCGTACTCCCGTCATTGGCAAGTTGTCGGCTGATCGTACCTTTTTAGAGGTGGCAGGTGAATTGCATCCTACGCCAGCGGTAGGAGGCAAACCGCGTGATCTAGCTCTACCCTTTATCCCTGGCTTTGAACCTCACTTGCGTGGACTTTATACTGGAGCGGTCGGTTGGATTCAGTCTGACGGCAAAAAAGGAAACCTCTATGTCGCCCTTCGTTGCGCACGTATTTTGGGTAACACGGCACGCGTTTATGCTGGTGCAGGAATCGTTGCTGGGTCAGATCCCACCCTCGAGAGCGTCGAAACAGAGATGAAATTAAAGACGATTTTAGATTCTTTGATTTAATGAAAATTATCGTTCAGCGAGTGCTCTCAGCTTCGGTTACGGTTAATCATACCATCGTTTCAGACATAAAAAAAGGTTACCTGCTTTTAGTGGGTATTGGCGCTGGCGATACTACTGACGAGGTGCAACGACTGGTGAGTATGGTTATGAAAATGAGAATCTTTCCCGATACTGCGGGCAAGATGCAGCATTCGATTGCGGAGGTCGGTGGAGAAATTTTAGTGGTCAGCCAATTCACGTTACTCGCAAACTTTGCGAAGGGAAACCGACCTTCCTTTCATGATGCGGCGAAACCGGAAGTGGCTCAGCCTTTATTTGAGGCCTTGGTGGAAGGCCTAAGAGCGCAATTGGGATCAAAGATTTCAACCGGAGTTTTCGGTGCTGATATGCAAGTTTCGCTCTGTAATGATGGGCCAGTCACTATCATTCTGGAATAATTAGTTGGGATTTTCTTTGCTACTTCGGTCCTTTTATTAAAGTTATTCACTATGCTTTCTGTGAGAATTATACCCTGTCTCGATGTCCATGACGGACGTGTCGTGAAAGGTATTAAATTTCAGGAATTACGCGATGCGGGTGACCCCGTGGCGATTGCTGCTGCCTATGAAGCTCAAGGTGCCGATGAACTAGTTTTTTTAGATATCACCGCTTCGAGTGATGGACGTAAGACGATGGTCGATGTCGTCGAGCGTACGGCCGATCAAGTTTTCATGCCCTTAACCGTCGGCGGTGGATTACGAACGCTCGAAGATATTCGAACGATGCTGAATGCGGGTGCGGATAAGGTTTCCCTAAATACCTCCGCTGTCCAAAACCCCGAATTAATTTTACAGGCTTCCAAAAAATTTGGCAGTCAGTGTATCGTGGTTGCCATTGATGCTAAACGCGTCGGCAAAAATCATTGGGAAGTTTTTACTCATGGTGGTAGAAACTCTACCGGGATGGATGTACTCACTTGGGCGAAGAAAATTCAGGACTACGGTGCGGGAGAGATTTTATTAACGAGCATGGACGCAGACGGGACGGCTGCGGGCTATGATGTCCCACTCTGCCTACGGGTTGCTGAAATGGTTGAACTGCCGGTCATCGCCTCGGGGGGTGCTGGCAAGTTGGAACACCTTGCTGACGTTGTTAAAAACGGTCGAGCGAGTGCGGTCTTAGCTGCCAGTATTTTTCACTTTGGAACCTACACCGTCCGCCAAGCCAAAGAACATTTAAAGTCACAGGGGCTGCCTGTGCGTCTTTAACTATTCAGTTTAGGCATCACTAAAACTTTGTCCATGCGATGGCCGTCCATGTCCATCACTTCAAAGATATGTCCTAGGCAGTCGATACGATCTCCTTCGACGGGAATGCGTCCGAGCTTTCGCATAATAAATCCGGAGATGGTGGTAAACCGACGAGACCCTTCATCGGGAAATTTTCCTTTGATACCCGTAGCCTCTTTAAAGTCCTCGAGTGAAATCATCGCGTCAACAATCCAACTACCATCGTCGCGCTTACGCACCGGTTTGTTATGATTGATGGCGGAACCTTCATTCGGAAGTTCACCCATCACCGATTCAAGAACATCGTTTAAGGTAACGACTCCACGGACTTGTCCAAATTCGTCGACGACGAGCGTCAGGTGAATTTTATCTTTACGGAAACGTGCCAAGAGCTGGGTGCCAGTGATATTAAGATTCACCGTCGGTGCATCGGTCAGCAAGTCTTTGATTTCAGCGGTACCCACGAGTGATAAATTAGCCCATAAACGTTTGACGGAAACGACTCCGAGTGGTCGGTCGGCCGACTCGCGAAAAACGGGAAACCAGGTGTGTCCAGAGGCGACAATTTTACGCCAGTTGATTTCTTCTGGGTCATTTAAATTCAACCAGACCACCCGACTACTCGGTGTCATTAATTGCTCAGCTGTAATCAAGTCTAAGGATAGTGCGCCATGTACCATACGGTGTTCGGAGGCGTGCAGTACGCCTGAGGCCATACCTTGATCGACAATCATGCGTAACTCATCCTCTGACATGGTATCCTCTGGGGTGCGGCGACGTCCAAACACGAGTAATACCAAATCTGCACAGCCACTTAAAAGTGTAACCAGCGGTGAAGAAATTATTGCCACCCATGCCATCGGACGAGCTAGAGCGGAGGCAATTAATTCCGGTTTAACTAATGCTAAACGTTTCGGAACGATTTCTGCAAAAACAACGGTGATTGCTCCAATCAAAAAAGAAACAATCGCTTCGGCTAAGACTTGGCTATGCTCACTGCCCCACTTCCAAGATAATTGCGACAGCCAAGGACTCAGTTTTTCGGCAAGAGGATGTCCGCCATAAATTGCGGCGATGATTCCCCCGAAGGTCAGACCGATCTGTACGGTTGAGAGAAATTTACTCGGATCTTTGATTAGGTTTAGCGCTTTTTGGGCACCTGCATCTCCGTTTTCAGCTAATTTCGCTAAACGCCGGCGATTGGAAGACACCAAAGCCATTTCTGCCATTACGAAAAAGGCCGAAATAACTAAACAAATGCCGATGAGAATGTATTCCACAGGCTGGATTAAATGAAGATTGTGGCTAATTCGTCAAATCTCGCTTGTTGATAGTTCAGTAAACCGTAGATTTTCAGCGAATGGCTAAGCAATTCGACGCAATTATTATTGGTAGTGGCATTGGGGGGCTCAGTTTCGCCCTCAATTTAGCCCGCTATGGCCGTTCCGTTGCGGTGGTAACCAAGAAGACCAGCAGCGAATCCAACACCAATTGGGCGCAAGGGGGCATCGCTTGTGTGACGGACAAGACGGATGATTTCATGAGTCACGTCAATGACACGCTCACGGCGGGTGATGGCTTGTGCGAACTCGATGTCGTAAAACATATTATTGAATCGGGGCCAGCGCGCGTCGCTGAATTAATTGAGTGGGGAGTGAAATTTGAAAACGGTGCTGATGGAAATCCCGATTTAGGTCGAGAAGGCGGACACTCTAAACGACGTATCCTGCATGCACGCGATATGACCGGCCGCGCGATTGAGTCAGCACTGATTCGTGCGGTGAATTTACAAAAGAATATCACGATTCTCGAACATCATTTAGCAATCGACTTAATTACTTTATCCAGAATTCAGAATTCGGTCGTCAACACTTTAGAGGATCGAGTAGTCGGAGTTCACGTTTTAAATACTCAACAAGGTAAGGTCGAAACATTATCAGCCACGGTAGTGGTTCTCGCAACGGGTGGAATTGGTCAGGTTTATCAATTCACGACGAATCCCGATATCGCTACGGGCGATGGTATCGCGATGGCCTATCGCGCAGGAGCTGAAATCCGCGACATGGAAATGGTGCAATTCCACCCCACGGCCTTGAAGTCATCAGATGGCAGCCGTGCGCTGATTTCTGAAGCCGTACGAGGTGAAGGCGCGATTTTACGCGACATGAATGGCCGAGCATTCATGAAAGATTTTCATCCTCTGGGCGATTTAGCACCACGCGATGTGGTTGCTCGGGCAATTGACTCGGTCATGAAACGCGATGGTGCGCCCCACGTCCTACTGGATATCACCAAAGTTGCCCAAGGACATTTGCCCGAACGTTTTCCGCATATTTACGCTACCTGTCTCAAAGCGGGTTTTGATTTAATTAAAGATTATATTCCAGTAGTTCCTGCGGCACACTATCTTTGCGGCGGTGTCACGACGGATCTGAGTGGTCGGACCACCTTGCCTGGTCTTTATGCGGTAGGCGAAGTGGCTAGTACCGGACTCCACGGCGCAAACCGATTGGCCTCGAACTCACTACTCGAAGCCGTGGTGTTAGCGCACGATGGAGCAGCGGCTGCGGATAGTGATATTAAAAATAAAACTAGCGTTCACTTTACTCTACCGGCGTGGGTTGATGGTGCTTTGGGCGATCCCGATGAACGTGTAGTCTTAACTCACAACTGGGATGAACTCCGTCGCACCATGTGGGACTACGTAGGCATCGTGCGTTCCACCAAGCGCTTAAAACGGGCCCAAACACGGATTCGTACCCTGAGCGAAGAAGTCCGAGAATATTATTGGAACTTCAAAGTGGAACCGCGTTTACTCGAACTGCGAAATCTTATTCAAGTGGCAGAACTGATTATTGATTGTGCGCTGCAACGTCATGAAAGTAGAGGTCTGCATTACACATTAGATTTTCCAACCCAAAGTAAGTCCCTTGTGCACTCGATGGTTCGTCGAAATTTGAATACTCAATGAAAATTGCGATTGTCGGAGCGGGAGCTGTCGGCGGCTGGTATGGAGGGCTGTTAGTTCTGAAGGGTCATGAAGTCTATTTCGTGACGAGACGGGATTATAATATTATTAATCAAAACGGATTATGCATGCGCGACGCCAAGGGGGACAAGATGGTGAAGATCACGAAAGCCTATCCAGACTGCCTCAGCA
>SIAU01000002.1 GCA_009691685.1 Opitutales bacterium | reverse complement strand
AGCTCAATTTGATTATCGGTGGTGACAATCAAACTACCCGAAGTACCGATGGTTAATTTACCCGTACCTGTGCCCGTGATGGTATTGCTTAAAGTAGTATCGCCGAGGCGTGAAAGAATTAATTCCGCACCTGTCGCAATCGTCACCGCACCCGTACCTAACAATCCTGTGCTGGTGCCGTTACCGACATTGAGAGTTCCACTGTTTATCGTGGTCGTACCTTGATATGAATTATTTTGGGTGAGATAAAGTATTTTGCCCGCACCGATACCAGAAATTAATTCACCCGTACCGCTAATCGGTGCAGCAATCGTATAGTCAGCATGAGCGCCGATGTTTAGTGTACCATTATTGGTGATACTGGTAATGGAACTAAATGAACCCGTCGAGCTTAGAGCATAACTTGCAGTGGTACCAATCGTGAGAGAGCCAGTGAGTGAGTTAACGCCCGTTTGTGTCACCGACCCAGCCGATATTTTTAAATCACCAGTGCCCGAGATTGTTCCTAAGTTATAGGCAGCTAATTTAGCGTATTCAAAAGTTCCATTATTTGCAAAACTCGCTGAAGTAGAGAAGCTACCGTTTGCACCAATGGTTAAAGTAGCACCTGAAGAGATAGCCGTTGTACCAGTAAATGTATTATTACCCTGTAATTCTAGTTGGCCGTAGTTTAAATTTAATCTACCAGAACCAGAAAATATCGCGGAGGTGGAAAGAAAACCGGTTCGGTTAAGATTCAATGTTCCCGAAGCGCCGATTACGATATCTCCCGCAACAGATCCGGTAGCACCAGCATTACCCAGTTGCAGTATACCATTCGTCACCGTCGTCTGACCCGTGAACGTGTTATCGCTCGTTAAAACTAAAGTGCCACTCCCTGTCTTAGTTAAAAGCAGTGAACTCGTTGAGCCATTTTGCATGACTCCATCAAAGGTATTGGTACCAGATGCGATATTTAAGGTGAGCGTGGAATTGGTAGTAACGCTGCCGTTCTCAACGATGGGTGTGCCGACGTTTCCAGTGTTGTTGTATAAACCTGTCAGCGTTGCGTTATTTCCTTTTAGGCTTAGCTTGCCCGATGCACCCGCACCAAAGGTAAGAGAGTTCGCACTTCCTAAAGCGCCCGTAGCACCTACTTCTAAATTACCTGCGTTATTTAGACTAATATTACCCGTGAAAGTATTTCCAGCATTATTGAGGGCGAGCGTTCCGTTATTAATAATGATACCACCAGAAATTTTTAACGGTACATTGATATCGACCAGAGCAGAACCTGTTTTAATTAAACCTTTTGTGCCCTCGATACCAAATAATGCATTAGAAGAACTAACAGCATAAGCACTAGACGAGTTATCAAAAGTTATAGGACCGGATAAAACAGTCTCACCGAGTGTCACCACAAAAGCGGTGGCCGAATCATCAAATGTTACCGTATCTTCGGGTAAATAATCAGCATCGAGGCCAGAGCTTGAAAGTTTCCAATTAGCATTTAAAGGTGTCGTTGTCCAAACAGGGTTGAGTGATGCACTGCCCGACCATTTTAGAGTGTCACCTGCAGTCGTCAGGATGATCTGACTGTTGGCTGCGTCATTTGAAATGAATGTAGATTGACGTGCACTGGCTCCGGAAACTGTTCCTTTGATGAAAGCGGTTAAATCATCCAAACTAGTGTACTTTAAAATCGTGAACGTTGCATTGTTGGCAAGGGGTGTTGTATTATCGATATTGATGGTGATCGAACCGGCACCACCTAAAGCTGAAATCACACCCGCATTAAGGATGGAGGAAGCGGTATCGGTATTAATATTCGCCAAGTTAATCACTGCCGTGCCATTAAACGTTACGGCGGAGAGTGTCAGAGCACCGCGCGAGGCATCGGCTAAGGATGAATCCCCTGCTGTGATTATTCCCCCACTCGCAACAACCACTGAACCGGCGATATTACCCTTACCTTCTAATGTCGCACCGCTAGCAATTGTTACGGGAGATGAAGCCAACGTGGTATTTACTTTAAGCACCCCAGCATTGATTGAAGTTGAACCAGAGTAACTTAAAGAAGTTGTTGAGGAAAATGTCTGGGTGCCCGATCCCGATTTAATTAAGTTTCCACCACCTGTAATGTCACCCGAGAAATTTCTGTTATCTCCATCATTGATGGTAAGATTAGCTGTACCGAGTGAAACCGTTCCAGCATCGGCGAGTCCTTTGATACTCTGATTAGTGGTATTTAAATTTAAGGTAGCACCGGACTTCACAACGACGCTCGAAGTACTTGATAAATTATTTGCCGATGCGACTGATAATTCACCTTGATTGATCGTGGTATCGCCCGAGTAGGTGGCTGATGCGGCGAGTGAGAGAACTCCATTACCACTCTTGGTCAATGAACCCCCAGAACTTGTCAGTGCCGTTCCAATACTGACGGACTGTCCACCGGTATCTAGACTATATTGTTGCAAAGCAGCGGTACTAAAGCGACTCGAGTAATCCAAGGCATTCGTGAGAGTAAATCTGAGTGCACCGCCCGTAAAAGTAATGGTCCCCGTCGAGCCAATCGCGTCAGCACTATCCAATTGCAAAGCACCACCCGCTAAGGTTGTTCCGCCAGCATAAGTATTAGCACCCGATAAAGTTAAAGTACCTAAACCTGCCTTCGTTAAAGTACCTGCTGTGCTGGTGAGTGCAGTTCCCCAGGTAACATCTCGTCCGTTCGTATCTACGTTATATTTTTGTGGATTTGTGTTAGCCGTATCAAATCGACTCGAGTAGTCATAATCATTACTAGCGGAATATTGCAGAGTGCCACCCAGCATAGTCAGAGGTCCAGATGATCCCAGCGGACCAGACACACCCGCAATTTCAGCACTGCCGACATTAATAGTACCCGCACCAAAGATAACACCGGCATCAAAGGTATTTACGCCATTGAGTGTTAATGTTCCGTTACCACTGTTCTTATTTAAACCCCCTTTTGTTCCTGCGGTGAGAGCGGCACCCGTGGCATTATTTAGCACCTCACCATTAAATATAATATTACCGTCACCATCTATTTGAAGATAACGAGCCGGCAGAGAGGATGTTGAACCGACAAGATCAAAACTTCCTGCAATCTTTAGCGTTACCCCTGAATTTATTACTAGGTTTTTATTGGAAGCACCGCCCGTTTGAGCATTCCCCGAGGCAGCATCAAAGGTAAGCGTGGAATTTCCGCCGACGGTGTTGAATATTAATTTACCACCAAAGTTAAGTGCGTTCATGTGATACGCATCGCTGTTGACTAGGCCACCGGTAAGAACGAGGGTTCCGTTATCGCCTGTACTTCCTGAAGAACTCAAAGTCGCCAGCGAGCTCAGAGCGTCCGGACTCGTAACAATGACTGATCCGGTTTTTAAAGTTAAAATTCCAGCAAAGTTATTACTACCCGATAAGGTCAAAGTGCCAGTGCCAAATTTCTGGATACCGCCACTGCTGTTACCAGTAATCGGACCCGTGATGTAAGTATTTGAAGAGCCATCGACGGTTAAATTGGAAGAGACGGTATTAACTCCACCCGCGAGAGTGATGGCGCCATAACTTGCGCTCATCGTCGATGAAGCTGCGAGTGAAATTAAGCCTGCATAACTTGCAGCGTTGGTGCTGGTATTCCTAATCACTCCTGTACTTGCAGGAGCAGTACCATTACCACCCAAACCCCTTATACTCATCGCATTAGCTCCGATCATGGTCTGACCATTTAAATCTACGCTGAAACCGCTATTAACAGTCACCGCACCGAATGCCTGTGTTGTAGCTGAAAAACCCGAGGCGGTGGTACCCGCGTAATAAGCGGTGGCACTACCTTGAACACTCGGTGCGGTTGCGTCACCGACTCTATTTCCACCAAATGCATAGGGACTGCCAATAACCACCGTTCCACCTGAGGCTATACCATCACCGATTGTCGTTGTTCCAGTATAAGTGTTCCAACCTGTGATGTAAGTCGTAGCGGTATTCGTGACAACAAGATGTCCAGCCGCTTGCGGTGTACCATAAGAGGATGTCGATGATCCACGATTATTACGATATCCATCATCCATACTTCCAGAAACAGTAATCGTGCCACTACCAGTAAGTTTTAAATAAGATGGACTGGAGGTACTTCTTCCCGCAAGAGCCAATGCCTGTGCTCGACCTTGAGCTGTAGCGAATGTTCCCGCCTGAGCAGCGCTAGAGCCAACGCTTATAGCCCAAGCATAAGCGTATGGATTGATGATGTAAGAACTCGAATTTTGTCCAGCGAATGTCAGCGTACCTAATGAATTTGCCTGATTGAAAACTACTGCTGCCGAAGTACTCGATCCGCCTTGTGGAGCGAGTATACTATTAAACGTAATGGCAGAACTCGAAGCATTATAAATAGCTGGCTGAGTTTGCGTTGATAAACCTACATCATTTTTTCGAGTTGAGTTAGCAGTAAACGTATAGCTAGGCGCTCCCAAAATAAAATTGAGCGAACCAAACGTACGATTACTACTACCCCAAGAAATAGTTGAAGAGTAAACCGTGCCAGGCGCACCTGGACTGCTTCCGAAAAATAAATTGTCAGTGGCGAGAGTACCAGCGACCGTTCCAGCAGTGGCTGGATTAGTAGAACTTAATGGCGTTTGTGTTCCACTCCACCACGCAGCATTAGCTTTAAAATCTGCGGCACTTGCAGAGGTTCCACCAAGCCAATAATAATCTACGGCTTGAGCCTTAGGAACTAATACACTTACAGCGTTTTCAAAGTTAGATTTAGTCGCGTGACCCACCGAGCCGATCGCAACCACCAACGAGGCAGCATTAATCAGCCACAAAGTATTGTGACGATTTTTAGAAAGTTTTTGGCGAGGGGAAGCCATCTATAATACATTATGCAAAAAAATGTAAAAATACAATGGTTTTGCGTTTTAATTCTTAGATTTTAGGGTGAAGCCAAGACGCGAGCAGCTTCCGAGATTCCCCTACTCGAGCGTTCAAATTCTTGAATCGTTTCAAAAGTCGTCTCTATAATTATGGGCCAAAAAAATTCCGTTAGAGGTTTCGCCACCCAATAAAAAAAGGGGACTCATATGAGTCCCCTTTTGTTAATCCTGATTTTACTCAGGTGACATCCGGATTAGGCAACTGACTTCTTCTGCTTGCGGCGGCGGATAGCGACTACTGCGAGAGCGAGGGCGCCGAGGCCGAGACCATAAGTCGAAGGCTCAGGAATCGACATCATCAACACGGTGTTACCACCACTGGTGACGGTGTACATCTTGATGAGGCCCGCGATGGTGTTACCAGCGTACTTAGCACCATCTACAGTGGTACCATCAGAATACTTCAGATTAGAAGTATCGATGCTGAAGAGACTAGCAATATTACCAGCTCCACCAAGAGAATGCGTGACTGAAGCGGCTTGGAGGAACTTGAAGTCGTAGAACGGAGCCTTTTCGAGGCCGGTGGTTCCATTAACTGCATCAGTGGAGTAAACTTGGATGGTGATTCCACCCGCGGTTACACCCGTCAAATCCAAGGTACCACTCGTAGTGAGGGTGCTGTAAGTCACACCGGCATTATTACTGAGATCGAAGTGAGTGTAATTGGTATCAAAACCGGCCGCGCCTGCGTTAGCAGTCAGACCCGTGACATCGACACTACCAACATAGACTCGGATAATTGCACCGTTAGTGAGCGCGAAGCCACCTGTGCTGAGTGTGAGAGCGTAGTTAGTAGAAGTACCTACTTGGAGAGTAGCACCGTTAGCAACGTTCACGATGCCTGCACCCGTTGCAGAAGCATTATCAGCAATTAAGGTCCCGGTGTTTTGGACGAAGGTTGGGCCGTTATAGCTGTTAGAGCTGGAAACAGTAACCACACCCGAGGAGACAACCAAGTCAGAGCCACTACTTGCACCGATGATATTACCAGTAACCTTCATTCCGTTAGCACCACCTGCTAAGGTGAGTACGGTTCCGTCTTTGGTTAAACTTCCAGTGACAGTTAAGAGACCGGTACCTGAATTTTCCAGGATGTTACCAGTGCCAGTTCTATCTGTGCTGGATGCAATGATGTTCTTATCAAGAGTAGCAGCGCCCGTAGCGGCGATGGATAATTTTGATTCATTTGAACCAGAACCTAAAGCGAGATCGGTGTGAGTTCCGAGTCCGTCAATTTTTCCGTTAGCATCCTTGGAGCTGACTTTGAGTGTTCCTTCAGTGATTTCAGTCTTAGCTGTGTAAGTATTGGCAGCGGTTAATTCCAGGATACCAGTTCCTTCTTTTACTAAGGCACCCGTTCCGGAGATCACACCAGAGGATGAGCCTTCTTTGACTTTTACTTTGGCATTGCTGGTGAGTGCGAGGTTACCACCGCTGAAGGTATTAATGACGGTGTTGTCCGCGCTAATATTGGCAGTTCCGCCTGAGAATGCTCCGATACTTCCACCATTTGGAACTGAGATGTTACCCGATGAATAATTTCCACCCTCGGTGAATGACGAAACAGTGATGGTGTACTTCGTGGCAGTAGTGTTACCCGTGACACTGTAGTTACCCCATGTACCGCTACCACCAGAGCGATCGAAGAGGCTGATGGTGCCACCGCTCTTTGAATCGTAAGTTAAGACGTCGTAGACACCGTCAGAAGAAAGTGTGCCGGTGAGATCCAGCACGAGATTACCAGTAAGAGTTAATGCACCCGTCAGCGCGAAGCTGTTACCGATGGTGTAAGAAATCTTGGTGACTTCTGAACCGCTGAGAGCTGCGACCGTTAAGCTGGTGGCCTTGAGGCTACCTTCAGTTAAATCAACCAGGGCACCACTGTTAAGAGTGATTGCACCAGTGAGAGCCGAAGCAGGCATTGACGCACCAGTGTATGAATTCGTTGCCTTCAGAGTTGCAGCGTTAGCAACCGTGACCGCGCTCGAGGCAATCGAACCAGCGGAACCAATATTCAAGACACCGGCAGAAATCGTGGTTGCACCGCTGTAGGTATTTACAGCTGAGAGGTTAACGGTACCAGCACCACTCTTAGTGAAGATACCACTTCCAGTGATTGTTCCACTATAGTTAGCTGCGCTAGTATTATTGAATTGAAGAGTTCCACTGTTAGCGATAGAGCCAGCGATGTTTCTTGAATCGGTAACAACACTACCTGCATTGATTATCGTATCACCCGTGTAAGTATTTACACCGTTAAGAGTTAAAGTACCTGCGCCATTCTTGATCAGACCACCAGTTCCTGTACCGATGATTGAATTGATTGTTGTGTTACTTGCGCCATCAACGGTCAAAGTGAAAGTATTACCGGTAATGGTACCAGCGTTTCCTAGTGTAATATTTCCAGCCGATGAATTAATGGTGGCGTCGCCAGCTAATGAAACTAAACCGCTGTAGGACGCCGCGGCGCTGGTGCTGGAGTTGACTAGAGCACCACCTGCACTGGCTGCACCTGTGCCTGAAAGACTTAATGTCGTGGCAACAGCTATAGTTCTACCAACCAGATCTAAAGTAGCACCCGATGCTACGGTGGCGGAAGCAACCGTTGTGCCTCCCGTAGTACCGAAAGCGGCATCTCTAAGTAACTTAAGTGTACCAGCATCAACATAGACGTTACCGCTGAAGGAGTTGCTTTGAGCCACAGTGGGCGCAGCAACAGTTGAATAAGTTTGGGTGGAGCTGTTGTAGTCGAGGTATAAATTGTTTACACCTACTGTTCCTGAATTTGAAGGATTAAGCGCCCATGTACCAGTACCAGTCTTACGTAAATCACCAGTTCCGATAATCGCTGTAGAAACTATATCGCTACCCGATGTTCCTGTTCCGGTGAGGGTTAAGGTTTTGTCTCTGATATTAAAGAATTTTACGTTAGTGCTATTAGCATTAATATCTAAACCTCCGTTGCTACTTGCGATGGTTGCATCAGCAGCCAACAAGTAAACACCCTGAAATTTGGCTGCAGTAGTGCTCGTATTAACGATCGCGCCTCCCATACCTGAAGCACCAGTTCCCGACAACACGACGATTGGAGTCTTACCATACACCAAACCATTAGCATTAAGAGTAGCTCCACCTTTGATAATAACGCTGGAACCATATCCTGCCCAAGTTAGACCGAAGGGATTGGCACCATTAGAACCCAGGGCCTGAGTATGGCCTAATGTAACAGAACCTTCATCAATGGTTAAGGCAGTGATACCGTTACCGGAGGAGTCAGTACTAGAACCGTTATTTCCATTTAGAGTTAAGGTTCCAGTACCTTTCTTGATAAATGTGATGTAGCCACCAGTGCCGGATGAATTGGTGCCGCTGTTTACTCCACTATTAATCGTGGTGTTATATGAACCATCAACGGTTAAGGCATAAGTTCTGCCGTTAAAATTACTGGACGACGCCAAGGTAATATTGCCCGAAGCTGCATTGATTGTGGTTGCACCATTGAGTGAGATTTGGCCAGCGATACTTGCAGCGTTGGTACTGGTATTAACTAAAGCACCACCTGCACTGGCAGCACCCGTACCACTTAAGGTTAAGCTATTTGTATTAGTTACAGACTGGCCGTTTAAGTCGAGGGTCGCACCTGATGCAACGGTAGCAGCTGAATAGGTTGCACCGCTAGATCCTAGTGCACCCGCGCTACCTAATTTAAGTTTACCAGCACTTACGGTTGTAGCGCCAGTATAAGTATTGGTACCCGATAAGGTTAATGTTCCATTACCAGTCTTCGTGATACCACCAGTTCCAGTACCGATGACTGACGCGATAGAAGTATCCGAAGCACCATCTACAGTGAGAGCGAAACCAGAACCTGTAATGGTACCAGCGTTAGTAAGGCTGATTGATCCAGATGAAGCATTGATCGTCGTTGCTGCACCGAGGGTAAGTAAACCGGCGTAGGTCGCGGCATTACCGCTGGTATTAACTAAAGCACCACCTGCACTGGCGACACCCGTACCACTTAAGGTTAAGCTATTTGTATTAGTTACAGACTGGCCGTTTAAGTCGAGGGTCGCACCTGATGCAACGGTAACAGCTGAAGCCGAACTACCTAAGGCATCTGCGCTCGCGATTTTAATCGTACCGTTAACAATGGAAATTCCTGAACTAATTCCAGAAGTTCCATTAGCTCCACCGAGAACTAATGTACCCAAACCTGTTTTGTTGAGTTCGGAAGTAGTACTCACAATCTGAGAATTGATTGTTGTCGTTAATCCTGTGCCAACATCGATTTTGTTGGTCGATGAATCAGCACCGGTCAAAGTGATGGTGCCATTTGAGAGCACATAAGAATCCGACTGGAACTTAATCGCCTTAGAAGTGGTTACAGCATCTACGGTAACTGCCGCACCTGTACCAGAGAAGAAAGTATCGAGACTTGAGGAGTAACCTGTGCTTTCCCAGGTTCCTGCTCCGCCAACAGTTGCTGATCCATCCCATCCGCTGGCACCATTCCAGAACTGTGCATTAGAAGCAGTATAAATTAAGTTAATGTCGTTACCGCTTTGGCCAATTGACCACACACCCGTATTAAGATTAGATAAACTATTAGTGATATAAAATTTCGCAGCTTCGAAGCCGCTGATCGATGTACCGGTCAAAATCTTCAGGGTATAATTCGATGAACTGGTAAAGTTTTGGGCAGACCCCACTGTATCAACTCCTAAACCTGTTATGGAACTCAATGTGATATTGAATTTATTAGCTAGTAAATCAGAGGTTGAGTTAATGGCGATAGCACCCGTCGACGTTAATAAGTCCCAGCCAGTCGATCCCGCGGCTCCACTGAAATCATAAATCTGAACATTGAGAGTACCTCCGCTTTGTAAACTCGTTGCACCAGCGGTGAGATTGCCCACACCAGCAGCACCAGGAGAAATAGATCCCGAGACTGTGAGTGAATCATTAACCGTACCAGAACCTGAGAGGGTTGCTCCTGAATTAACCGTCACAGCACTTCCAACCTTAGTGGAACCAGTCAAACTCAAGGTACCACCGGCAACCGTTGTCGTACCAGTATAATCTTGGGTATTGGATAATGTTAAAGTGCCACTACCAGCCTTGACGAAAGATAATTTACCGCCTGTCGCACCATCGCTTAATTTACCAGCAAAAGTAGTAGTTCCAGGCGCGCTCGAGGTAAATGTCGCAGCGGTGGCGTTATCATTCTGAATGACGGAGTTAATATTGCTTGAACTAAGGTTGCCCATAGTAGCACTGCGTCCGCCTAATGTTAAGGTAGGAGTATTACTTGCACCGAAACTTAATGCAGCTGTTCCAGTTCCGAGAGCGGAACCTGAGGCAGCTGCTAAACTAACAACACCTTCATTAATATTGATTGAGCCAGTGTATGTGTTGTTGCCAGAAAGCGTTAATGTACCTGCATCGGTCTTATTAATTGATCCTGTGCCACTTAAAACACCAGTCACCGATGTATTCTGCGCACCCGAGATAGTGGCAGCGTTAGTTGCGGTGTTTAATCCACCAGAAAGAGTTAGATTACCGGTACCGGCATTGATAGTGGAATCCGAAGCGAGTACAACCGCGCCAGCATAGGTAGCTGCAGTTGTATTTGAGTTTTGTAATGCACCACTGGCACCTGCCGCACCAGTACCATTGATAGTCAGTGCATTTGCACCAACCATGGTTGTGCCGGACAAATCAATTGTACCCCCAGCGTTAAGTGTCACGTTCCCAAAACTAGCCGAACCAGGAGCGTTAAAACCATTATATTGACCATAATTTCCCGATGCAGCGGTACCAGTGCCGGTAGAACCGGGAGCAGTTGTATCCGTTGTACGATTTCCGCCAAATGCGTACCTGTTCTGTACAACTACTGTACCGCCGCTAATTGTTGTAGTTCCAGTATACGTATTCCATCCAGCTAAGTATGTGGTACCAGTGCTGGTGATATTGAGAGATCCTGGGCCTCCAGAACCAACACCGACACTGGTAGCACTGTTAAGACGTGTACCATTATCAATCGAACCAGTAATTCTAATTGTGCCAGCACCTGCAATATTCAATGTGCCAGTATTCGACGAGCTTAAGGCAAATGCTTGACCAGAAGTGCTTGCACCTCCTGCCGCTAGATATGCCGTACTACCAGCAATTTGAGCACCTGATTGAGTTGTAGCACCAGCTTGGTAACCATAATATTCCAAAGCATAGGGATTGATTACATACGACGCAGCTTTTGTCCCAGCGAAAACCATTGTTGCACCTGTAACTGCTGAGATAGTGGAGGCGTTTAAACCAGTACCGGCGTTTCCATTACCTTCAACTCGGATAGCAGTGTTGAAGGTTTGGGTGGTACCTGTTGCATTATTGTATATACCTGCGCTGAAAGAACCAGAAGATGTGCTTGCAGCAGACCATGCCCCACTGGCCTGAGTGGAACCCGAGGCATAACCTCTGTTTGCACTAGAACCTCCTCCACCAAGGGTAATCATTCGCTGATTGGTACCGTTAAAGGTGTAGCTTGAGGCACCGGAATTGAAAGTAATCCCGCCTGTAACTTGATTACCGCTTTGGGTGATGTTGGTTCCCGATGCCCCAGATGCACCAAAGTAAAATTTATCCGTCGCATAGGCACCAGCTAGACTATTTCCAGCAGTACCTCCCATGTAAGTTGTAGTTGCAGCTCCGCCCGATGTCGTACCCCAAGTCCAAGTCTTTGTTCCTGCTGCGGGTACGCTACTGCCCCACGATCCACCAGTCGTACCCGTCCAATAAAAATCTAACGCCTTAACTTCAGGAACAAAACTGGGTACACCACTTCCAGTGTTTGATTTCATCACTTGGCTCACGGCGCCGATCGCAATGGCGAGTGAGGCGGCGTTCATCAGCCACACAGCATTGGCACGTACGCGTTGCGAATTTGATACAATCTTAGCGGGAGAGTTTTTCATAAAACTTTTTTTGGGGTAATCAAAATGTACTAATCTTATGTTTGTGCACAAGCGTGAATTGATAAAATTTGTGTAAAATTTAGGGGGGGGGTAAAACACCCATTAAATAAAGTGTAAAATAGTTGTTTTTATCCCTATTTAATTATGTCAAATGGATTTATCGTAAAATCAACTTGGATGCCTGCCCTCACATCAATTTTAAGCCTTATTTTTACATAAATTTTATAATTCATACTCGTAATTATAATAAATAATTGCCTAATTTTAGACAAAGAAGACGGGTCAGGCCAGCCAACTCGCAAGCCGCCAAGATTCGAATCAGCCTAAAATCGAGCAATTCAACAAAAAGGCCCGTTAGCTTTCGAGGGCTAACGGGCCTTTTATGAAAGAATTTGAGGGGAATTACTTTTTATCGCTGGAGCAGCAAGAAGAGGAACCACTCGAAGTCGAGCAGCAGCTCTCCCCATCCTTAGCGCAGCAACCGGAACCACAACAGGCCAGACAGCAGAAACCGCGACGGCCAACATAGGCAAGAAAGAGTACCGCAGCGATCGCGAAGATCACAATCGGGTCCTTGATGCCACCGAAGAAGAATAAATGAAAACTAGCAATGTTCACCACAATCGCACCGATAATCACCAAGCCCCAATTACGTATACGTGGTAACAAAAGCAGAATACCCCCGAGAATTTCTAAAACTTTTACCAACTTGAAATAGCCACTGCCAATCATCGCACCGAGAAACGCTGCTGCGGGCGAACCTTCTGCCGGCGAGGGAATCGCAATGAATTGAAGGAAGAAGTTGAGGCCAAAGACCACGAACATTAAACCAAGTAGGGTAGCAATAACTGAGGATAGGGTTTTCATACAACGCTAACGTTAGTGTCTAAGAACCGGAGAGGAAGATTAAAATTGTTTTAAGCTAAATCAAAAAGCAGTGCTTCCACCGAATCACCCAACGCTTCGAACTGCCATTTACCACTTTGCTCAGTGCTCCATGCATCGCCCGCTTGTAAGGAATCTTGCGCAACATTCACTGCACCAGAAATCACCTGAAGCCACAGTCCTCTACCCTGCTTCAATGCGTGTTCGATTTTTTGTTTCGCATTCAACTTCAATCGATACACCGAAACATCCTGATAAACTTTGGCGGACTGCTCACGTCCATCTTCCGAAATAATTAAAACCTTCGCCGCGCTCTGCATCTCAGCAGTCGGCTTCCACTCGGAATACCTCGGCGCTAAACCATTCGCTTTAGGCATAATCCAAACTTGTATGAAACGTAAAACCTCTGATTTTGAAGGGTTAAACTCACTATGCTTCACACCCGAACCAGCACTCATTACCTGAATTTGCCCAGGTTTTAATTCGGCGTTGTTACCCAAACTATCTCGATGAGCAATGGTCCCTTCTAAAACATAACTAAAAATTTCCATGTCCTTGTGTCCATGCGTTGGAAAGCCCGCACCGGCTGCGACGACGTCCTGATTAATCACTCTGAGCGCACGAAATCCCATGTGCTTCGAATCATGGTAATCACCGAAACTAAAACTGAGTTTTGATTGCACGGCACCGTAGTCCATGAAACCACGCTCGGATGTTCGACGTATACCTGTGTTAGCCATAGCATCACACAAAGTCATTTAAACCTAAGCGCAAGTTTCCTAACACTAAAGGTGCGGACAACTCGAGGTTACGATTTAAACTGCGAATGAGTGCGAATCGCTTGCTCAAAGCTGGGCTGATCAGACGCGGCAAGCATCGCGGGAAATTTCGCATTGGACCGCTCCCACTTACTCAACCACTCACGATCAAGTAAAGCATAACGGCTCGAAACTTTCTCGTGATTGATCAAAGCAATCGTGGTTTCACTTTTTACGCCGGTGGCAACACCCGCAGCCACATTAAAACCAGCCGCGAGTAAACTTGCCCGCACTGCGGTTGAAGCAGAATAGGTAAACAAAGCGAGTGATTTATCCGATTTCACCACCGCAAATAATTTTTTAAACGCATCCGGATGCCAACCGTGAGTATCGGTCTTATGCGAAAAGAAATCGTAGAAAATGATGTCTGGTTTTTCCGAGACGTTTGGTGCGGTTTCCCAAAAATCGCCTTCGTGTAATTCCCAACTCAATCCGGGGAACTGACGGGACGTCCAATGTTTACGGGCTAGAATAGCATCGGGGGCACTATGACGGAGATACTCAAATTTCGATTTATGGGTGAGGGCTAAACGGAGCGCATCGAGATTATTTTCGAAGCTGATGATTTTCATTCGACGCACTTCACCTTCACTCGCGAGTTTCTCGTAACATTGTACCGCCGCCATCGCATTCGTGGCAGCACCCAATCCCACATCCCAAATAATCAGCTCAGGAACATCGTTTGCAGATTTTCCTTCGGGTAAGCGTAAGTGCTTAAGCAACTCCGCTTGATCGACGTAAAGGGACTTCGCCTCATCCATCGGTGGCGTGTGCGAGTGCATGATTTCCCCCGAGGATACTTGCTTAATACTCGCAAAGCCCGCGGAGGCGATATGCACCACATAATCGCCGAGTGTACGCGGGCGACGTTCCTTGCCGACCTTCGGAGGGCTGGCGGGATTCTCCGCATCTTCAACGGCAAGAACCGTTCGACGACTATTGTAGTACTCTAAAAATCTATCTTCTAAAATACTCTGACGAATCTCCCGCATCATCTGGTGATAAAAGGCGATGTTATGCTGGCCGAGCAAAGTCCAACCCAAGGGCTCACGCGTCTTAGTTAAGTGATGGAGATAGCCACGAGAGTATTTTTGGCAGACCGGACACGCGCAATTAGCATCGATTTTCTCCTCCGAGAATTTGTAAACCGATCGACGTAATTGCAGTAAGCCTTTCGAGGTGAAAGCAGTGCCAAATTGTGCGACTTTATTGGGGATAATGCAGTCAAACATATCCACCCCGCGATGCACGGCCTCAAGTAAATCGAGCGGAGTTCCTACACCCATGAGATAGCGTGGTTTATCTTCGGGTAAAAGTGCGGCGGCGATTTCGCACGTGTCCTCGCGCTCTTGTTTTTCTTCGCCGACGGCGAGACCGCCAATCGCGAATCCATCAAAAGGTAGTTGAGTTAATCCATCCGCACTTTGCTTTCGCAGTTCGGGATAGAGTGCACCTTGTACGATACCGAACATAGATTGCGGAGATTCGCCGCGCGCTTTTAAACTACGCACTGCCCAACGTTGGGTAATTTCTAAGGCACGTTTCGCCGTGGCCTTATCAGCGGTCGACGGAATGCACTGATCCAGCACCATCATAATATCACTGCCGATGGCCATTTGCGTGGCGATACTCACTTCCGGACTCAGCAGAATTTTTTTACCATCCACGTAACTTCTGAATTCTGCGCCGTCTTCGCCGATCGAACGAGAATGCGGAAGTGAAAAAATTTGGTAGCCACCCGAATCCGTGAGTACCGATTTACTCCAATTCATGAAAGAATGAATACCACCAAACTTTTGAAAAACCTCGGGGCCGGGTCGCAGTAATAAGTGATAAGTATTCGCTAAGAGAATTTGCGATCCCGAGTCGTGTAAGGTTTCGAAGGTTTGTGCTTTAACCGTCGCCTGCGTGCCCACGGGCATAAACAGAGGAGTTTTAACCTCATTATGGAGGGTATAGAATGTCGCCGCTCGCGCTCTGGAGCCGGAGGCTTTGGCCTCTAATTTAAACTTTAAGCGAGATTCTGACATGCAGTTGCTCCATCGGTAGGTTACCTCAATCGAAATAGCAAGATTCCGAAAATTTGGGCTATTTAAGCCAATTTCACGATTTTGGAACTTGTTAGCCTTGGAGGTGTTTCCTATGAACCTAACGATACTCTTAATAATGAAAAAGTTACTTACCTTAATAACCCTCGGACTACTCAGCGCCCAGCTTTGTGCTCAGGAGAAAAAAATGAATGTGCTGTTTATTGCCATTGATGACCTTCGTCCTGAATTAAGTTGTTATGGTAATACTGCCATCAAGACCCCTAACTTTGATCGTCTCGCTAAACGCGGCATGGTTTTTAATCGCGCCTACTGCCAGCAATCCATTTGTGCTCCCTCACGTGCGTCTATCATGACTGGCAAACGTCCCGACAATACACGTGTCTGGGATTTAGAAACAAACTTCCGCACGGCCCTGCCCAACGCGGTCTCCCTTGGACAGTTCTTCATTAAAAATGGATACTTCTCTCAAGGTATGGGTAAAATTTTCCACGGGGGTTACGATGATGCAGTAGGTTGGTCTGTACCCTGGGGAACTCCTGAAGCAGAAATCTACGCGAATGCTGAAAGTCGCCAAGCTCTTGAAAACTCCCGAAAAAGCGGTGCAGCAAAAGTCAAAGGTCCTGCCTTCGAAGCCGGCGATGTGCCTGATGATTTTTACACCGACGGAAAGACCGCACGTCTCGCCGCGAAAACTCTCGGTGAACTCAAGAAAAAAGATTCTCCGTTCTTCTTAGCCGTGGGTTTCTCCAAACCTCACCTCCCCTTCGTTTCCCCTAAGAAATATTGGGATATGTATGATGCCGATAAATTGCCTGATACCAGCAGCAAGTATCCTGAGGGCTCTCCAGTCTACGCTAACGATAGCGATAGCGGCGAGTTACGCTCTTACACCAACATTCCTCCGCGCGAGAAAAAACAAGATTTCACCGCAATCCCCGATAAATTAGCCAAACAACTTCGTCACGGTTACTACGCTGCCGTTAGTTACGCCGATGCGAATCTGGGTGTTCTTCTTGATGCCTTAGAAAAAGAAGGCTTAGCGGACAGTACCGTTATTGTACTCTGGGGTGACCACGGTTGGAAACTAGGCGACCACCAAGAGTGGGGCAAGCACACCAACTTCGAAGCAGATAATCGCGTACCTCTTATCTTCAGCTATCCAAACATGAAGAACGCCAATATGAAGTCCGACTCCTTAGTCGAATTCGTAGACGTGTATCCTACCCTCGCTGATCTTTGCGGATTACCTAAACCTGATGTGGATGGCGTATCACTCCGCCCTGTTCTAGAAAATCCGACAGTGCAGGTTAAAGAAGTCGCCCTGAGCCAATATCCAAAAGCAAATAAGGAAGCTCCTGCGGTTAAAGACGGCTTCATCAAAGGCGGCAAATGCAACATCATGGGCTACAGTATCCGCGACGATCGCTGGCGCTTAATCCTCTGGCGCGGCATCGAAGATAACAAAATTTACGACACCGAATTATACGATTACGTTAACGCACCGACCGAGCCTGTTAACTTAGCAAACAAGCCCGAGAATAAAGCGGTGATTGAGCGTCTCTCCAAATTCCTGCCTCCACCCATTCCAGCACCTAATCCAAACGCCATCGTTATCGGAAAAGGTAAAAAAACTAAAATCGTCGACACTACAGCCAAGAGTAAAGACGAAGATACCATGTTTGGTGGCGTCAATGCCAGTGGAACAACAACCGCACCTGCAACAACCGCACCTGCTGAAGTTAAAACCCCAGAACAAATGTCTGCTGACTTTAAGAAAGCGGATGCCAACAAAGACGGCAAAGTCACCAAGGATGAGTTCTTAGCGGTCCGTAAAAAAGATCCCGCTAAAGCCGAGAAGAGTTTCGTTCGTTATGACGCCGACAAGAGCAGCGATGTCAGCGAACAGGAATGGATCAAAGCCAACACGAAGTAATTCTCATCAAAATACTTCCAAACAAAGACCTTCCATCCGGAAGGTCTTTTTGTTTAGTCAGTTTTAAGAACTGCATCCACAAACCCGGTCCGAGAATCGAAGTGCGGATTATGTCCGCTCTCAGGCAACGTCACCCAATCCGCAGCCGGAAAGTGTTTCTTAATTAAAATAGTATCTGCGTCCGTGATGTAATTCGACTTACCTCCGCGAATAAAGCGCGTCGGGCCATTGAAAGTCTCGTTATCATTAATCGAAAAATCGAGAATGGATTGAAGGGATTGCGTGAGGGCTTCGCGATTAACCGTCCACTTCCACACCCCCTTTTCATCACTATTAAGATTGGTTAAAATGAACTGACGCATCCCCCAGTCAGTGACCGTATCCATCAGTTGATTCTCCGCGTCACGACGAGATTTAATCTTGGTTAAATCAATCGAGTTCATCGCCGTAAATTCTACCCGTACACGATCCGAGTAAGAACGTGGTGCAATATCAACGATGGTAAGACGACTCACGAGTTTAGGATAACTGAACGCTAAACGCATCGCGACTTTTCCGCCCATACTGTGTCCCACCAGATGAACAGAATCTAATTTTTCGGACTGCAAGAAAGTGTAAACGTCTTCAGCCATAGCGGTGTAACTACAATCATCATCCCAGGGAGAGATTCCATGATTACGTAAGTCTAATCCGATGACGCGATGTCCACTCGCCGCGAGAGCCACACCCGCAGATTGCCAATTACGCGATGAGCCTAAGAGACCATGTAAAATAACGATGGGTGAACCACTACCGCCGAGTTCACGTGCCGCTAATGGTAAAACTTTGGCCATGAACATCAGACCAATCCGATTTAAGTCTTTGCTCAATGGTTATTTTCAAATCGCTCACCCAACAGCAAAGCATGCCAAACTAGCCGATTCGATTGAGAATATTTCAGATTTAAGGTGAAAGTCTGGCTTTTGGTTTGTCAGCCGAAGCTTTGAAGAGTTTGTTTTAGTCGACCCAACGCACGATGTCATCCACCAGCCAGTCCACTCGCTTCAACGACCCTAAAGTTTACGCAGGGGCACATACGGCGCTGATTACTCCTTTCCTTAACGGCAAAGTAGCTTGGGATGATTTAAAGAAATTGGTCGATTTTCAAATCGCCGGCGGAATCAATGGTTTGATCTCTGTGGGTACGACTGGCGAATCACCCACGCTCGACTACGACGAACACATCGAAGTCATTCAACGCATGGTTGAGTATTCGGCTGGTCGCGTGCCCGTCATGGCTGGAACGGGATCCAATGCCACCACCGAAGCCCTCGATTTAACGAAGCGTGCCGAAGAAGTCGGTGCAGATGCTTTTTTGTTGGTCGCTCCGTATTATAACAAGCCGAGCCAAGAGGGTCTCTATCGTCACTTCTCAGTCCTTGCAGAATCCACCGCAAAGCCGATTATGCTTTATTCAATCCCTGGTCGTTGCGGAATCGAAATCGCCGTCGAAACAGTCGTACGTCTGCGCAAAGCCCATCGTAATATCATCGGCATTAAAGAAGCCGGTGGCCAAGTCGAGAAAGCGGCACGCCTGGTTCGTGAACTGGATCCTGAATTTTTAGTTCTTAGCGGAGACGACTCCTTAACTGTCGCCTTTGGTGAAGTGGGCGCACAAGGAATTATCTCAGTGGCCTCAAACTGGTTACCCGCACCCGTCGCGAAACTTAATCAACTCGTCCAAGCCAAGAAATTCGCTGAGGCCAAGGTCCTGCATCATCAATTAGCCGAAATCTTCAAAGTGCTCTTTGTTGAGCCTAATCCAGTGCCCGTTAAGCATTTGATGCATCGCGATAAGCTCATCCAGTCGGCCGAAGTTCGTCTCCCGCTTTGTGAGATGTCTGAAGCGAATCGTAAACTTGTCGAAAGCACTGCAGATGCTTATAAATCTTCCATCCGATGAGCCACTCCCTCCAAATCTTATTGAATGGTGCCAAAGGTCGCATGGGCCAAGCCATCACCGCGATTGCTAGCAGCGAAAGCGCCAACGTGTTTGCCGGACTCGATCAAGGTGACGATTTAAAGAAGTCGATTGGTAATGCCGATGTAGTTATCGATTTTTCACTTCACTCCGTCACTCTCGCTGTAGCTAAAATTTGTGCAGAACACAAAAAGCCTTTAATCATCGGAACTACTGGCCATACCGCGGAAGAAAAAAAGCAAATCACCGAAGCCATCAAAGGCATTCCGGTGGTTTGGGCTGGAAATTATTCCGTCGGTGTTACCCTTCTTAACGCTTTAGTTCGTCAAGCCGCTCGTGCGTTAAGCCAAGCGGGTCGCTGGGATATTGAGGTCACCGAGATGCATCACCGTCTTAAAAAAGATGCACCGAGTGGAACCGCTGAAACCTTACTCAAAATTTTACTCGAAGAACGTAAGCTCGCGGCTGATGCCCTTAAGCATGGTCGCGAGGGTTTAGTCGGTGAACGCCCTCTGAATGAAATTGGAGTTCATGCGATTCGTGGTGGTGACGTCGTAGGCGATCACACCGTTATGTTCGCTGCGGAAGGTGAGCGCATTGAGTTAACGCACAAAGCTGCGAACCGTGAAATCTTTGCACGTGGAGCTGTCAGAGCCGCCCATTGGGTTAAAGACAAGTCAGCCGGCCTCTATTCGATGGAAGATGTGTTAGGGTTGAAGTAATCGAATTGAGGGGACACGTGGGCAAGGGGACAAGTTGGCAAGGGGTAGTGCATGGACGCGACGCAGTCGCGCCCTAACCTTCCTAAGAATGTAAATGCATCTCCCCGTGTCCCCGTGTCACCGTGCCAGCTTGTCCCCTCGCGTGCAGCGCACGCGTCCCTTGCCCCCATGTCCCCTCAATTATTACTACCGCCCCAACGCAGCCTTCACCAATTGATCTGCGGTAGCGCCTGAGCCGAGTTTAAGTACGGCAGCGCGCACTGATTTATCGGCATCAACGGCCTTATTACCTAGAGCAATGAGGGCAGCGACCGCATCGGACACCGCAGAAGGTTGGACACCCGAGGGCAGACTTGCACCCACTGAAGATGTACCGGAACCAGCGCCTACTTTATCGCGCAGTTCGATGACTAAACGCTCAGCAGTTTTTTTACCAATACCAGGACACTGAGATAAAAGCGCCACGTCACCCCGTGAAATCGCATCGCACAATACAGGCAAGGAAAGGCGACTTAAAATCGTGAGCGCTAATTTCGGACCCACCCCCGAAACTTTTTCGACGAGTAGACGGAAAAAATCACGCTCCTCTGGAACAGCGAAACCATAGAGCGCTTGGCCATCTTCACGAAAGGCATGATGGATTAATAAAAATATTTCTGAACCCACTTTAGGTAGGCGTTCGGCCGTCGTTACAGGAATATTTACTTCATAACCCACGCCGGCAGATTCAATCACCACGCGAAGCACAGTGGCTTCAATTAATTTACCGCGAAGGGAAACTATCATAAGGTCGGATTAGAAATAATAGCGATTAGGACCGAACTTCGAGAATAAAACCTTTGAGGTAACGACTTTCCGGGAAATTTAAGAGAATCGGGTGGTCGGAAGGTTGCGAGACACGATCGAGCAGAATGGCCTGGCGACGAGCATCGCGAGCGGCGGATTCTATTACGTCAAAATACATTTCATCGGAGATGCGATGCGAGCAGGAGTAGGTCGCAAGAATACCCTTCGGTGATAACAGGCGAAG
Source organism: Opitutales bacterium (assembly GCA_009691685.1). GTDB lineage: Bacteria > Verrucomicrobiota > Verrucomicrobiia > Opitutales > UBA953 > UBA953. The sequence continues at coordinate 56,830 of SIAU01000002.1, read as the reverse complement.
AGCTCTCAAATTAAGTTCTTTATATCCGCGCATCGCTCCGTCGATCGACTCCTTACTGCGGGCGAAGGGTGGCGGATCCAAGATAATCAAATCAAAGGTCACTTCGCGATTAGCACCAAACCAATCAAAAACATTGGCGACTTCGAAAGTCGCATTGAGCTGATTACGCTCCGCGGCCAACTGAGCAGCTTTAATTGCGCTTTCGGATGAATCTAAACCTAGCACTGAAACAGCACCAGCCTTCGCACAGGCTAAGCCAAATCCACCCTGATTACAAAAAGCATCCAGCACGCGACGGCCTTTCGCTAATTGAGCGATGCGCGCATGCTGTTCGATTTGGTCGAGATACATTCCGGTTTTCTGACCGCCTACTAAATCAACGCGCACTTCGATATCCCCTATCTTCATCCAGCACGGTTCGAGCGGGTTACCCGAGGCGGTGGTTATGCTATTATCTAGGCCTTCAAGTTTTCGAACTGAAGCATCATTGCGAATCACGATTTCACGAGGTTGTAACTCGCGTTTCAAACAATCAATAATTTGGGGCAAGCGTTGATCGATGCCAAAAGTCAGAGCCTGCACCGAAAGCAAATCGTTGTAACGATCCACGACCAAGCCTGGTAAATTATCCGCCTCTGACCAAATGAGGCGACAGAAAGGTTTGTTAGCACGACGGCGAATCGCTGCCACAATCAGTTCATCGAGTAACGGGCCATCCAACGAAACCAATCGGTGGGAATAACGACGCCAGGCGATTTGAGACTTACTACTCCAGAGACCTGAGCCGAGACTCTGGCCTTTAAGATCAAGGAGCTCCACACAGTCACCTGACTTAGGTAATGGACCATTGGTAATTATTTCCCCGAGAAATGCCCAGGGGTGACCCAAAAGAACGCGAGCCGGAGGGCCCGCTTTGAGACGTAGAGTTTGCAGCATTTTAATTTACAGCCCTAAGTTTGGGCGTGATCCAAAGAATAGTGAGTATAACCGGCAACCATGCAGCAACCACCGGCGGAAGTGCTCCGCTGTTACCCAAAGCATAACACAGTGCTGAAATGAAATAAAACAGAAGAAATAATCCGAATGTTTTAGCCACGCCGACCATCGGACTCACCCGACCTCCGACCACCGAGAAAGGAATAGCCACGGCAATCACGACCAAACAGATGGCGGGTGCAGCCAGAATGGAGTGATAGCGCATCGCATAGGCAGCATTACGTCCACCCGCATTGCTACCCGTATGATCCACGAAGCGATTCACTTCGCGGAACGATAAAGTATCGGGATCGCGTTTCGCAAAAAGCATCACCTCCGGATCCTCATCATAATCAGGAATATTTAATTCTTTAAAGCGTGGTTGGGATAATAACGAGCCCGTCTCAGGATTAAATTTAGAATCGCGTCCCTCTTTAAAAATCCAGACCCACTGATTATTTATTTTTTTAAATTCCGCGAAGTCGGCCTTTATGCCACGGATTTTTCGCCCTTTTTCGTCAAAGGAATCAATGGACACCTCGAAAGCTTGTCCAGTACTCAAACCCAGGCGGGTAATCAGCCAAAAGCGATGCTTCTTGGTATTTTCGAACGAGACGAAGTCGGAATGGCCTGAAGGCAGTACCGTCACACCTTTTGACTTCAGTGCGTTAAACTCTTCACGTTCGAGCAGACTGTTCTGTGCTTCGATCACATCAGGTACGAACACCGCATTGAGCAAAATAAGTAGCGCGGTGAAAATTCCGCCGACCCACCAGAGCGGAGCGGTGATTCTCGCGATGCCCACTCCCGCGGCACGCAATGCAGCGAGCTCTTGATTGCGATTCATGTTGGTCAAAACAAACACCGTGGAGACCATCAACGAAATCGGCACAATCGTCGAAATTCGGACCACGATGCTGTAAGAAAAATATATCAGGATATTAAGAACCGAGGTTTTCAGATTAATGAATTCTGGAAGCCAATTATAGGCCTCGGATATGATGAGAATTCCACAAAAACTCGCAAAGCAGAGGCTGAAAACCTTGGCCCATTCTGAGAGAATATAACGATCGAGTAAACGCACCGCTCTCGATGTCAGCAGAGTCGCCCCAGCCAGCAATCCCAAAGGTTATCGATTGAACGGGCGGTGGGGCTGCAAAACCATTGCTCCAGGCCGACAAACCGTCCATTTATTCAATTAATATCATTTTCGAGTGTTTTCCCCTTGCCCCCGAACACTCCAACCCTTTTCTCCACCTTTCCACTTCTTACGGACATGACCCAGCACAATAGTTTCAAATCAAGCGCCAGTTCAGCTGGTGCCAAACGCAATGTTCTCAAACGCTTCGAGCGCGTTGAGTTACTCAAGAAACGCGGTACCATCAAGGACATCAAGCGCGTGACCAAACTTCCTAAGACTAAACCAGAAGCTTAAGTCCGGGTCGCACCCTTTTGCGAAAAGCCCGCCTGGACATTCCAAGCGGGCTTTTTTGTTTTAAGACCAAAACCCACGCTCGCCTATCCCTCCTCTTTTTCTCATCCTTCATCTAATACCTTCGGCGTATGCAAAACTCTGGCTCCAAATACCGTCCCTTCCAAACGGTGCGTTTAGAAAAACGTCAATGGCCCGACGCGTCAATCACCCACGCCCCTCGCTGGTGCTCGGTCGATTTACGCGATGGTAATCAGGCCTTAGCCATTCCGATGAACGTCTCTGAAAAATTAGAGATGTTTAAAATGTTGTGCGATATCGGCTTCAAAGAAATCGAAATTGGATTCCCCTCCGCTTCCGACACGGAATTTGCTTTCACGCGTGAACTCATCGAAAAGAAATTAATTCCGAATGATGTTTCCGTGCAGGTATTAGTTCAAGCCCGTGAACACTTGATTCGTCGAACCATCGAGTCATTAAAAGGTGCCCGTCGTGCCATCGTCCACCTTTATACCCCGACCAATCCGGCCCAACGCGAAATCGTTTTCGGCTTATCGAAAGAAAAAGTCCTGGAAATGGCTGTGGCGGGTACCCAGTTGGTTCGCGAGTTAACCGACGCCTTACCTAATACGGATTGGCAATTTGAGTTTAGTCCGGAAACCTTCGTCTTAACGGAGGCTGAATACGCTTTAGAAGTCTGCGAAGCGGTTTCGAAAGCTTGGGGTGCGACCGCGGAAAGAAAAATTATCTTAAATTTACCACTCACTATTGAAGCCGGCACACCGAACACCCATGCGGATCAGATTGAATGGTTCTGCACTCATTTGAAAAATCGTGCGAGTGCCGTGGTTTCTTTACATACACACAATGACCGCGGAACGGGCGTCGCTGCTACTGAATTAGGTTTAATGGCCGGAGCTGATCGCGTTGAAGGCACTTTATTTGGTAACGGTGAACGCACGGGCAACCTAGATATCGTTACAGTCGGACTAAACATGTTCTCACATGGCATTAATCCTCAGTTGAACTTTAAAAACCTACCACAGATTCGCGAAATCTACGAACGCTGCACACGGATGAGCGTGCATGAACGCCATCCGTACGCTGGCGATTTAGTTTTCACCGCCTTTTCTGGCTCACACCAAGATGCGATTAAAAAAGGGATGGATCGTCGCAATAAAGATGGCGAACACAGCGCTTGGCAGGTCCCCTACCTCACAATCGACCCGATGGATATTGGTCGATCCTACGAAGCCATCATTCGTATTAATTCCCAAAGCGGTAAAGGTGGAGTCGCCTATATTTTAGACCGCGAGTTCGGTTTTGATTTACCTAAGTTGATGCACCCTGAAGTCGGCAATATCATCGGACAATACGCCGATAGCTTAGGACGCGAATTAACACCTAAAGAAATTCATGAAAAATTCCGTTTAGATTTCGTAAATGTTTCTAAGCCCCTTGAGTTAATTGATTTCAATACCCAGTCCACCAGCAAGGAATCAGTGAAGTGCACCGCGGAAGTAAAATACCGTGGAGAAAAAATGCACATTGAAGGCCAAGGTAATGGTCCAATCAGCGCTTTGGTCCATGCCATTGCCAATAAAGGCTGGGCCAAGTTCACACTGCGCGATTATCGCTCACACGCTTTATCGTCGGGCGAAGAATCCTCTGCTGCAGCTTATGTATCTTTACAGTCCGACAGCGGAAAAACCGTTTGGGGCGGGGGCGTCGATCCGAACATTGAAATCGCTGGCCTCAAAGCACTAGTCAGCGCCGTTAATCGCCTCTCCTAAAATGAGTGAAAAATTTAAAGTCATCTCTGTTGAGCAATTACAGAAGCTCGAGGGACATGATAAAATCTTTGTCGATGTCAGATCGCCTGCGGAATACCGCAGCCTGCGTGTTCAAGGCGCCGTCAATCTGCCTTTAAATACCATCAGTTGCGCTGACGTCCAAAAACTTATTGGTGATAAACAAAATCCGGCCATTATTTTACTTTGCGGAAAAGGTGGCCGAGCACGCAAAGCTGCGGAAATTCTTCAAGCTGGGTCATTTAATCTTCTCGTCGTGGAAGGCGGAACTAATGCCTGCGTTGATGCCAATCTCCCCATTGAAAAAGGCGGAGAGGCAGTGATTTCGATTGAGCGACAAGTGCGCATCGGTGCTGGAAGTTTAATATGTCTAGGTGTAGCTCTCGGACATTTCGTTCATCCTAATTTTTATTTCCTCAGTGCTTTTATCGGAGCCGGACTCATCTTTGCGGGAATTACCGATTGGTGCGGCATGGGACTCCTCATGGCCCGCGCCCCTTGGAATAAATAGTTATTGAGGGGACACGGGGGCAAGGTGACACGGTGACAAGGGGAGATGCGAGGACGCGACGCAGTCGCGCCCCTACCCTGTCCCACGTGTCCCCTCAACGTTTACTACTTCCCAAGTTCTTCGGAGCGATTCTTAGCAGCTAATAAGGCGGCCTTAATCGTTTCGCGGAATTGATTCTTAGTGAGAGCGTCTAAGCCCGCTTTGGTCGTTCCACCAGGCGAGGTCACTTGGTTGCGTAAATTTTCCGGCGTTTCCTGGGTCGACTGCAATAAGGCGAGTGAACCTAAAAAGGTTTGTCTGACGAGTAACTGAGCTTGGGCGGGTGTAAACCCAAGTTCAACAGCCGCTTCTTCATAGGCTGAAATGGTTTCAAAGAAAAATCCAGGGCCGCTACCGGAGACTGCGGTCACCGCGTCGAACATATTTTCAGGGATTTCTAAAGTCGTCCCAAGTCCGTTGCAGATGGCTTCCACAATAGACCGATCACCCGTTGTAAGAGTTTTCGCAGAGCAAAGCGCGGTCACACCCTTGCCAATCGCTCCAGGTGTATTCGGCATGGTGCGTACCACGTTACGCGCCGAGTTAAAAAATTGAGTAAGAGTCGCCAAGCGCTTGCCCGCTAAAACAGATAAGACTAATTTTTCTTTAGATAATTTCCCATAGGACTCATTGAGCATCGGAAACTGTTGTGGCTTGCAAGCGACCACAACCGCATCTGCACCCGCAAATAAATCTTCTGCGCTGGTGGCGATGATTACGCCCGTTTCCTTGGCTAAGTCTTTCGCTGAGTGATTAGCTCCGCCGATAATCTTAATATCACTAGGCACACAGGCGCCAGAGCGAATGAGACCACGCACGATGGCCCCCGCCATACGCCCTGCACCGATGAATGAAAGTTTAGCCATGGTGATATTAAAGTGAGCGAATTGCTAAATCCAGTGTAGCACAGGCTTGGTCGATGTCGACCCCTTCGTGAGCGGTCGAGATAAAGGCCGTCTCATAAGGCGAAGGTGCTAAATATACCCCATGGTCCAACGCGTAGCGAAATACTTTACGATACAAATCACCGTTCGACGCAATCGCTTGATCGTAATTGTTAACTACCTCGGGATTGAAAAATAATGAGAACATCGAACCTACTTGCGGAACGTGCAGAGGAATTCCTTTAGCCTTCGCCGCAGACAATAAGGTGTCGCGAACTTTTATACCGAGTCGGTCTAATCTCTGATAAGGATTTTCACGTTTTAATTTTCTGACCGCTGCCAAGCCAGCCGCCATGGCGAGTGGATTTCCACTGAGTGTGCCCGCTTGATACACCGGACCCAGCGGCGCGAGTTTATCCATGATCTCTGCTTTGCCTCCGAATGCCCCCACGGGAAGTCCGCCACCAATAATTTTTCCTAAGCAAACTAAGTCAGGCACCACATGATGTAATCCCTGAGTGCCGGCTAAAGAAAGACGGAAGCCGGTCATCACTTCATCAAAAATTAATACGGCACCGTGTTTGGTACAAAGATTTCGCAGGCCTTCGAGAAAGCCTTTTTGCGGTAAAATTAATCCAACATTGGCGGGATAAGGCTCTAAAATAACTCCTGCGATGGCGCCTGGATTCGCCTCAAAGAGTTTTTCTACATCGGGTAAATTATTATATTCAGCCACCAAAGTATCAGCCGCCGTACCCTTCGTCACGCCTGCTGAATCGGGATTTCCCTGGGTGAGCGCGCCCGAGCCAGCTTTTACCAAAAGAGAATCTACGTGACCATGATAGCATCCCGAGAATTTAATAATCTTTTCTCGGCCCGTATAACCGCGAGCCAAGCGAATAGCCGACATCGTAGCTTCGGTCCCACTATTAGTCATACGAACTTTTTTAACTGCTGGCACGCATTCTAAAATCAGTTTAGCCATTTCAACTTCCAGAGGATTAGGCGTACCAAAACTCGTTCCGGCCTCCAAGGCCTCTTGGATCGCCTTTCTAATTTCAGGATCGTTGTGTCCGTGAATCGCTGGTCCCCAGGTTAAAACGAAATCAATCAGTTGCTTATTATCTACGGTCGTTAAGCGCGCACCGTTGGCCGACTTCGTGAAAAAAGGTATACCACCGACCGAGCGAAAGGCTCGAACGGGAGAATTAACCCCACCGGGAATCATCGCTAGGGCTTCTTGGAATAACTGCTCGGAAGATTTCACACTTTAAAGGCAACACAGCCGAGGCATTTGGTCAACGGTTGAGCGATATTAAAACAAAAAGGGCCAGCTGGTTGGCTGGCCCTTTTAAGAACATTATGAGAGATTATTTCTTACCGTCGTCGACAACCTCGAAGTCGCCGTCGACCACTTTGCCGTCCTTAGCTTTTCCGTCTTTTGCTTCGGCACCACCTTGAGGGTTAGCTTCGGCTTGTTTCGCGGCGTCAGCGTAAATTGCCTGAGCGGCTTCGCTGAGTGGCTTGATGATGGCTTCGTGCGCCTTTTGGAACTCTTCAGCGGTGGCTTCAGGTTTTTTGAGGAGCTCTTGAGCTTCCTTGATCGCAGCTTCGGCTTGAGCCTTAGTGTCGCCAGGGAACTTGTCGCCGTTTTCTTTGATTTGTTTTTCGCCTTGGAAAATAATGGCGTCGAGTTGATTACGCGCTTCGGCACCGTCACGCGCTTTCTTATCTTCATCGGCATGGAGTTCGGCTTCCTTACGGAGCTTCTCAACTTCTTCTTTAGAAAGACCCGAAGATCCGGTGATGGAAATCTTTTGAGCTTTGCCGGTTCCTTTATCCGTCGCGCTGACGTGTAAGATACCGTTCGCATCGATATCAAAGGTCACTTCGATTTGGGGAGTACCACGTGCTGCTGGCATAATGCCATCGAGCTTAAATGTACCGAGGTGTTTGTTGTCTTTAGCCATCGGACGTTCACCTTGGAGAATAACAATATCTACAGCAGGTTGATTGTCGGCAGCGGTCGAGTACACTTGTGATTTCTTAGTAGGAATCGTGGTGTTACGATCAATCATCGCGGTCGATACACCACCCATGGTTTCAATCGAGAGCGTTAAAGGTGTAACATCGAGCAGGAGAACGTCTTTAACGTCTCCCTTCAACACACCGGCCTGAATAGCAGCGCCGATGGCAACCACTTCATCGGGGTTAACTCCTTTGTGTGGATCTTTGCCAGCGAGTGAACGAGCGATGTCGTTAATCTTAGGCATACGAGTCATCCCACCGACCAAGACGAGTTCATCGACTTCACTCATCGAAAGGCCGGCATCTTTTAAGCAGTTTTCGAAAGGCTTTCTGGTGCGCTCGGAAAGATCATCACAGACCTTTTCCATTTGGGCGCGGGTGAGAGTGACGTTAAGGTGCTTTGGACCAGTCGCATCGGCCGTGATAAACGGTAAGTTGATATCGACTGAGTTCGAAGAGGATAAAGCAATCTTCGCTTTTTCTGCTTCTTCTTTCAGACGCTGACGAGCCATTGGATCTTTGGAGAGATCGATTCCTTGTTCAGCGCGGAAGCCATCAATAAGCCACTGGATAATGCGTTCATCCCAATTGTCACCACCGAGCTCGGTGTCGCCATTGGTTGCTTTAACTTCAAAAACGCCGCCGCCGATTTCGAGAATCGAGACGTCGAAAGTTCCACCACCTAAATCGTAAACGGCAATCTTCTCATCACCCTTCTTATCTAAACCATAAGCTAAGGATGCAGCAGTTGGCTCGTTCACAATACGAAGCACTTCTAAACCTGCGATGGTGCCAGCGTCTTTGGTAGCCTGACGTTGGGAGTCGTTGAAGTAAGCAGGAACGGTGATCACCGCTTGGGTAACTTTTTCACCGAGGTAAGCTTCAGCATCGGCTTTGAGTTTAGCTAAAACTTTTGCCGCGATTTCTTCAGGGGCAAAGACGCGAGGTTTTCCTTCGACGTCGCATTCGATAGCAGCATCGCCATTTTTTCCTTCAACGACCTTGTAAGGAAGTTTGGAGGCGATATTTTTAACTTCCGAAAATTTGCGACCGATGAGGCGCTTCGCCGAGAAAACGGTGTTCTTCGGGTTAGTGACCGCTTGGCGCTTCGCCGCTTGGCCGACGAGCACTTCGCCTGTCTTCGTGAAGGCGACGACTGAAGGCGTCGTACGTGCGCCTTCTGAATTGGCGATGACGACAGCTTCACCTGCTTCCAGGATGGCCATACAGGAGTTGGTAGTTCCGAGATCGATTCCGATGATTTTGCTCATAGTTATATTTATGGGTTTGCAAATTATATGGCAGGGCTTGTGCCAAGGATAAATACATGACTAATAGGCGTTTTTAACAGAATTAGTCATAGTTTATGGCCAAATTGTCGGGCACTTTGACAAAGTGTCACACCCTGCGTGTGTCTCGTGGGTCAAAGCCTGCCCTTCGCCTTGCCCTTCGACAGTGACTCGACTAACTCAACCCTCCGATGTCGGAATCACTCGACCCATCTACTCGCCTACGTCGTCTACGTGCTACCGCCGGTATTCGTACCATGCTCACCGAAATTTCTGTCGAGCCTCGCCATCTCATTCAGCCGATTTTTGTCACCGAAGGTGAAAACTTAGAACCGATTCCCTCCCTCCCAGGAATTAATCGTATTCCCCTTTCGCAGCTCGCCGCCAAATGTCATGAGTTACTTAAATTAGGAATTCATGGTATCGCACCGTTTCCAAAAATTGACGAAAGTAAAAAATCGGCCGACGGAGCAGAGGCACATAATTCAAACAACCTCGCGCTGCGTGCGATACGTGAAGTGAAACAAAAATGTCCGGAGATGGTTATCTTTGCGGATATTGCTTTGGATCCTTACACCACACACGGACACGATGGAATTTTAAATAGTGCGAAGACCGATGTAGATAATGACAAGACGGTCGCGGCACTGGTTAAGATGTCGGTGCTCACAGCCCAAGCGGGCACGGATTTTGTTGCACCGTCCGATATGATGGATGGACGCGTCAGTGCCATTCGTAGTGCACTCGATGAGAATGGCCTGACACAAACTGGCATCCTCGCCTACTCGGCTAAATTCGCTTCGGCCTATTATGGTCCATTCCGCGATGCGGTCGGCAGCACCAGAAAATCAGGTGAATCTCTCTCTAAAGCTACTTATCAAATCAACCCAGCCAATCGTCGCGAATCAATTCGCGAGGCCCATTTAGATCAGTTGGAGGGTGCAGACATCATCATGGTTAAACCTGCGGGAATTTATTTGGACATCATTCGCGACGTTCGTGAGTCCTCTGCTCGTCCGATTGCTGCTTATCAAGTTTCGGGCGAGTATGCACAAATTCATGCGGCAGCCGAAAAAGGCTGGCTCAATCTTAAGGCAACCCGCGATGAATCCCTTCTCGCCATTCGTCGAGCGGGTGCAGATTTAATTTTAACTTATTTTGCAGAGGCCTTCGCCAAGGACAGACAATAAGGTGAGTATGACTTCGCCTTCGCAACACCCGCGCGACCCACTTCATGGGGTCACCCTGCAAAAAGTTCTCGAACATTTACAGAATAAACATGGTTGGCAGGAAATGGGTAACCGTATCCCGATTCGTTGTTTCACCTATGATCCTTCGATTAAATCCAGCCTCACTTTTCTTCGTCGTACGCCGTGGGCACGTGAGAAAGTGGAAGCCTGGTATGTGGTCGATATCCGTGGTGGCTTTGGATCGGGCCCGATGCCTAAGAATTAAATCAGCCACTGTTAATCGCTTGTCCTTGCACTCGGGACCGAGCTTTGCCTTATTTTTCTTTCCTCTATGCACCTAAAAATTGCAATTCTGCCTGGCGACTACATCGGCCCTGAAGTCATGGCCGTAGCTTTGCCCGTTCTCGAAGCTGTGCTCAAGAAATCGGGTCACACGCTCGAGCACTCGACGCATGACGTCGGTGGCGCCGGAATTGATAATCATGGCAAGGCCTTGCCCGACTCGACTCTCGAAGCCTGTCGTAAAGCAGATGCAATTTTATTCGGATCAGTCGGTGGACCTAAGTGGGAAAAACTTCCTCCTAAAGAACAACCCGAGCGCGCTTCGCTTTTACCTCTAAGAAAACATTTCCGTCTCTTCGCTAATATTCGTCCGGGCTTACTACTTAAGAATTTAATCGAAACCTCACCGATTCGTCCTGACCGCATTCCTAACGGCGTCGACATGGTTTGTATTCGTGAACTTACCGGCGGACTTTATTTCGGTGCGAAATCAACCACCACCTTACCTGATGGTGATATTGAAGCGATTGATACGATGGTATATCGAAAATCGGAAATTGAACGTATCACAGATGTAGCGATTGCGACGGCGCGCGCGCGCCGCAAACACATCACCTTAGTCGATAAAGCCAATGTGCTTGAGACTTCAGTGCTCTGGAGAAAAGTAGTGGCTGACCGTATTAAAGATAAAGCACCCGATATTACTTTAGCTTTCATCTATATTGATAATGCGGCGATGCAGTTAGTGCTTCGCCCTGGACAATTCGATGTCGTCCTGACTGAAAATATGTTCGGCGACATCCTCTCCGATGAAATGGCCGTCGTTTGCGGATCCCTTGGAATGATGGCTTCGGCCTCACTCGGCATGGATATCAACCGTCACGGTAAAGGTTATGGACTCTATGAGCCCTCGGGTGGCACGGCGCCTGATATTGCCGGACAAGACAAAGCGAATCCTTGTGCTCAAGTTCTTTCCGCAGCACTCATGCTTCGTCACTCTTTCGGATTAGAAGCGGAAGCTAAGGCCATCGAACTCGCCGTTGAAAAAACGGTTGCCAATGGAATTCGCACTGCGGATATCGCAGGTGGAGCCAAAGCGGTGGGCACCAAGGAAATGGGCCAAGCGATTCTCGCCCGTCTGTAATGGACGAATCAGAACGACTGCGGGCGGAGGAACGACGTCGGGAAGCGGTCTGTAGTCCCTTCATGCGCATTCCACGCTTCCCCGTGGATGTCGCACGCGAGTTACTCGATTCCGGATATTATCGAATTGATCAACTATCCGGACGCTCCGCTGAATCACTCGTTGAGGAGATTCGTCAGAAAATAAAAGAAAAACCAGCAGCTCATTTCCTGCCAGCGTTACGTATGGCGATATATTTTGCAGAAACTTCGACACCCGATGCTAAAAAACTTTTCCTAGATCAGTGGGTGTGAGAAATCTTTTTTGAGTTAATTTTGTCCATCCAGTACTTCAGCGTCAGACGATTTAAGTCGAATTTACGTTGAGAAAAATTCGTTAGAACTTTGCGTAAATTTTCTTCGGTAACATCGGACCAATCTTGTACGATATAGACCGGCAGCTCATCGTAGAGAGAATCAAGAGGAGATGTTTTTACTATTGGAATACAGCCTAAAGACAGGGCTTCCCAAGTGCGGTGACAGTCTAAGCCATTACCATGGGGAGAAATCACAAACGCATATTTGGACTGGTTTCTCCAGGTAGTTTCGCGATCAACACGCTGTGATTCGTAATCGATTAAATCAGGTGCAATCAGTTGCTTTGCTCGAACACGATCAGCACCATATTTCGTCGTCATTAAAAAATGAAAGTTAGCATGAGCCTTGGGAATTCGCTGAGACAAAGGCGCGGCGGCTTCATGAATCGACCGTAATAATTGTTCCTGATCGGTCGGTGAAATTTTAGGACCCCAGTGACTATCACCCTGAGACATAGTATGATAATCCAGACCAATCGGGATGGGCGAAAACTTTGGATGCTTGACGATACCATTTTGCGCGAACCAGTGAATGATGTTTGGGCTTTCAATAAAATTGAGGTAGTCCTGCTCACTCGCAAAAATATTGGTGGGGGCATCTTCATCCGCATCACCAGAAACGAAAACTATCGGATAAGGAATCTGAGCCAGTAATTGGGTGAATGATCCGACCGCAGACGTGCAAACATAAACGGTGGAACCTGGCTGTAAATTATTCCACTGATAATTTAATAGATTGTGAATACTGGAAACAGGCGTGGCACTACGGATATCACAGGACTTCAGAATCCCTCGGGAACTAACAAACCGACAATCATGCTCGTTAGGGCTGTGAGTCATTTAAAGGAATTAACTATAAAATATTCTAAATATCGACTCAATTAATACTCTACCGTTTAGGGCGGTTGACACTAAGAAAACTTTAATCCTACTGCTCAAAGGATTACCACTGATGCAAAACTATCTTTTACCCGATTGGTTTAGCCATAATATTCCTAGTTTTTCGGAAATAAAATCGTTACTCCCTAACCGCAACCGCGTTCTGGAAATTGGCTGTCTTGAAGGTCGCAGCACTTGCTGGATCTTACAGAACTTCTTAGAAGCCGATGGAACCATTTGCTGTATCGATACATTTGAAGGATCGCCCGAGCACACCGACATCCAACTTGCCGGTTTATTTGAGCGCTGGCAAAATAACGTGAAAGGTGTGATCTGCGAAAAACAAACCTGTAACGTCCAAGTAAAACGGTCGTTTCAAGGTTTGGCTCAATTAATTAAAGATAATGAATCTTTCGATTTTATTTACGTCGATGGTAGTCACACCGCGCCGGATGTCTTAGCCGATGCCTGTATGTGTTGGGGCTTACTCCGTGTAGGGGGAATTATTCTATTCGATGACTATCAATGGCAATGGCCCGAAACCTTGGGCGAATTGGAATATCCTAAACCCGGTATTAATGCTTTTGCCAGTGTTTACAGAGACGAGCTACAGGTAGTCATTTCCAGCTACCAAGTGGCTTTTCGCAAAAAAGCATAAATATGTCCAATAACGAAATCATTCCACCTGAGGTTTTAGATGATAATTTCTATCATTCACTTGTACATTGTGCGAGTAGATCCGATGTTAAAACCATTCTAGAAATAGGATCCTCGAGCGGCGAAGGGAGTACCGACGCCTTTGTAAAAGCTATCCGAAATAGACCCGACTCAAACTCGGTTAAACTATTCTGTATGGAAATCAGCCAAGCACGTTTTGAAAAACTATCTGGAATCTACAAAAATGATTCTTTTGTAAAACCCTATCGACTTTCATCTGTCCGTGTTAACCAATTTCCCTCGAAAGAGGCGGTCATCCATTTTTATCAAAATTTTAAGACCAATCTTAATCTTTACCCCTTAGAACAAGTGCTCGGCTGGCTCGAACAAGATCTTAGCTATATCGCAAGCAGCGGTTTAGATGCGTGTGGTATTGATTTTATCAAGAAAGACCAAGGCATTGAATATTTTGATATGGTTTTGATTGATGGTTCAGAGTTTACCGGAAGTGCCGAACTTAGTGCAGTGATCGGTGCAAAAATCATCGCCCTAGATGATATCAATGCATTTAAGAATTTTCAGTCCTACCAACTGCTCTTAAACCACCCGGGTTATAAAATAATCGCTCGTGAGGTAGCCCTACGTAACGGTTTTGCCATCTTTGAGAGAGTGTCTTAAAGTTTAGTTTTTTGGACGTTTGATTTGCACTCATGGGGCTATGCGTAAGTTGTCCTAATGAAAACCACTATCGTCGTACCTGTCATGACAATGGCACATTGTGTTTTCCTGCCTCAACAGCTTCTGCCTTTGCGCATTTTTGAGCCGCGCTATCAGCGCATGCTCAAAGCAGCCTTAGCGGGAAATCAAATGTTTGCGGTCTCTCAGTTAGATAAAGCGAAGACTTCTAAAACTAAACAGGAGCAGCCCTACCCCTTTACCTGCGTAGGCAGAATTACCGGACATCTTGAATTGGAAGATGGAACCCACCAAATCATTCTAGAAGGATTAAGACGCGCTAAGGTTCACTCAATTTCTCACGAGGGTCCTTATCCACTTTTAGAAATCAGCCCAGTGGTCGACGAAGATGAGGCTGACTCTATCGCATTCACCCGCGAAATCGCCCGAACTCTCGCCTTCACCGAACATCTTTTGTCTGATGCTGAAGAGGACGTCCAACCGCTCCTCGATCGCTTCCGCGGACTAGCCAATAAGCCGGGCGCATTAGCCGATGCCGTCGCGGGTCACCTTGTCGCGCAAACGGATATCCGACGTGAACTCCTCGAGTGCCTTTCACCCATCAAACGAATCGCCAAAGTCGCCGAAGTCCTTTCCGCTTTAACTGCCCAAAAAGACCTCGATGACGAAATTAAGCCCCCTAATCTCGGGCTAAATTAGCATTTTGGTTAAATAGGCTATTTTCCAAGGTTTTAGGGTAGGTTTAACTTGCAACTTGGAATCATTCCAACTCATTACTCGTTTAGAATGATTCAAAATCTCAATAAGCACGAACGGGAGTCTCTGCATGAAGCTCTCGCAAAAAGCGGACAAAAAATCACCCCGCAACGTGAGATTGTGTACACGGTTCTTTTGGCCCAACGCGATCACCCGACCGTCGATGAGGTTTATAATCGTGCTTTAGAAACGATGCCAGGTCTGTCACTCGCCACAGTCTACAACTGTCTGGAAACTTTCGTAGGTTGCGGCCTTGTCCGCCAAGTGAATCACGAACGTGAATCCACCCGCTACTGCCCCAACCTCGCCCCTCATGCCCACTTCCGCGACGAGTCCACGGGCCGCGTACATGACATCGAACTTCCCAAAGAAATTTTGGATCAATTAACCAAAATCTTACCAGCCAACTTTGAAACTGAAACCATCGAAATCAGTTTCCAAGGTCGCACTAAATCTTCCACCCAAAATTAATTTTAACATGCCCGACTCTCTCGTCATCAAAAACCTCAACGCCTCCATCGGCGAACGTGCGATTCTCAAAGATTTTTCTTTGACCGTACCCAAAGGCGAAGTTCACGCCATCATGGGACCCAATGGCACAGGTAAAAGCACCCTCGCTAAAGTTTTAGCAGGCCACCCCGACTATTCTGTTCAATCCGGCGAAGCGTTTATCGACGGCCAACAAATTATCGGCCAAGAGCCCGATGCCATTGCCCGTGCTGGCCTTTTCCTCGCGTTTCAATACCCGAGCGAAATCCCTGGTGTGACCATCGCCAACTTTGTTCGTGCCGCCCTCATTGCTCGCCAAGCTAAAGGCGCTCCCTTCGACGCTAAAGCCTACTACGCTGAACTCTACGCCAAGATGGATGCTCTCAAAATGGATCGCAAATTTACCGCACGATTCGTGAACGAAGGTTTCTCGGGTGGCGAAAAAAAGCGCTGCGAAATTCTTCAGCTCATGATGCTCAAGCCAAAGTATGCCGTGCTGGATGAAACTGATTCGGGCCTCGATATCGACGCCCTCCGTATCGTCTCCGACGGTGTTAATCACATGCGCGGACCGGATGTTGGCTTCCTCGTAATCACTCACTATCAACGCCTCCTCGAATACATCGTACCCGATCGCGTACACATCATGTACGACGGACGCATTGTCCACAGCGGTGGCAAAGAACTCGCCATTGAACTCGAAGCAAAAGGCTACGAGTGGGTCAAAAAAGATTTAGCCAACGCCTAATAAAATGTCCCAATTCGAAGACACTCAAGCCCAACGCGATGCGATCGATGTCGATCGCACGAAGGGTGATTTTAAATACGAAGAAAATTATGCCTTCGATGCCGGCATCGGCCTATCGGAAAAAGTCGTTAACTACATTGCCGATGTGAAAAGTGAAGAATCATGGATTCGTGAGTTCCGCTTAAAAGCGCTGAAAACGTTCACCGATATGCCTATGCCCACCCACTGGGCGACGGAGGACTTAAAAAATATTCATTTCGACAAGATTCGCTATTACCTTTCGAAAGGACAAAAAGTGAGTCGCACCTGGGAAGAAGTTCCGGATGACGTTAAAGAAACTTTCGAACGCCTCGGTATTCCCGAAGCAGAAAGAAAATTCCTCGCCGGCGTCGAAGCACAATTCGACTCCGAAGCCGTGTACTCCCGCATGAAGGATGAAATGTCGAAACTCGGCGTCATCTTCTGCGGACCGACCGAAGGCCTGCGCGATCACCCTGAGATTTTCCGTAAGTGGTTTGGAAAAGTCATCCCAATCGGCGACAACAAATTCTCTGCACTGAATTCTGCTGTATTTTCAGGTGGTTCATTCATCTACGTTCCTAAAGGCGTCAAAGTCGCTCAGCCGCTCCAAGCTTACTTCCGGATCAACGCCGAAAACTTCGGACAATTCGAACGTACGCTCATCATCGCCGACGAAGGATCCGAAATCACTTACATGGAAGGTTGTACCGCTCCTAAATTTGAAACGGCGACCTTACACTCAGCCGTGGTCGAACTAGTCGCACTCAAAGGTGCCAAAATTCAGTACATCACTGTGCAAAACTGGTCTGCTAACGTATTTAACTTAGTGACGAAACGTGGAGTTGCCGAAGAAGACGCTGAAGTTCGCTGGATTGATTGTAATATCGGCTCACGCCTCACGATGAAATATCCTGGCGTTGTCTTACGCGGTAAACGTGCCCGGGGCGAAGTTCTCTCGATTGCTTTGGCAAATGACGGACAGCACCAAGATACCGGCGCAAAAATGATTCACGCCGCCGATGAAACTACTTCTAACATCATCGCCAAGTCTATCTCCGTAGGCACAGGTCGTTCGACCTATCGTGGTCTCGTGCACATGCCGAAGACTCTTAGAAACTGTAAAAATAATACCGAGTGTGACGCACTCTTAATCAATGAGCATAGTCGCACCGATACCTATCCAGCGATTTCCGTTCGCGGACAGAAAAACTTCGTGCAACACGAAGCCAGTGTATCCAAAGTGTCAGCTGAACAGATTTTCTATATGATGCAGCGCGGACTCTCGGAAGGCGAAGCGATGTCTCTCGCCGTCAACGGATTCGTCAATGATTTGGTCAAAGAATTCCCGATGGAATACTCGGTAGAATTAAAACGTCTGATTGAATTACAAATGGAAGGGTCAGTCGGATAACCATGACTACTCTTTCTACTTCCGCGGGTAATATTCTCGATCAGGCCACTCAGAAGAATCTGTCGCAAGGACAGGTCAGTCATGACTGGTTTATCCAGTTAAAACAAAAGGGATGGGATAAGTTCACCGCCCTGCCTATGCCCATTCGGACTGATGAAAAATGGCGTTATTCCGATACGCGTTCACTCAGTTTAGAGAACTATCATATTGGAAAAATCCCCAGCGAAGATGAAGTAAATCAGTTAATTGCACAGTCTCATTTTATTTCTCGACCTGCCGGACTCATCATCCACATCGATGGACATTGCGTCCTCCGTCCCGCCATCAGTGCTGAGCTCGCCGCACAAGGTGTCAAATTCGAATCACTCGAAGATGCACTCAAACACCACCCTGCGCTGTTAAAGGAATTTTTATTAAAACACGAAGCGGGTTTAGGCGGTGCGAAGTTTTTAGCACTGCACCAAGCCTACCTTCAGTCTGGATATGTTCTTCATGTGCCCAAGGGTGTTGAAATCAAACAGCCTTTCGTTTCGGTTAATTGGACACTCACTGACGGGGTCGCGGTTTTTCCTCACGCCTTGGTGGTGGCAGATGAGCGTGCTCAATTATCCATTCACGAATACAATTTAAGTGCTCATCCACAGCAAAAAGCCTTAGCGATTTCTGCGGCCGATCTTTATGCTGGTTCGGGAGCTAGGATCTCTCGCTTTTCCGTCCAAGGTTGGAGCCAGGAAACACAGTCATTCGAAATCGCCAATACCAGTGGTGCGAAGGACTCACACATTTCATCGGTCAATGCTGCGCTGGGCAGTCGTCGGGCACGTCTTGAAAATACCGTGCGTATTGATGGTCCAGGGGCCGATGTTCGACTTTACGGAATTAGTGTTGCGACGGGTGAACAAGAATTCGACCAACGCACGCTGCAAATTCACAATGCCGGAAAAGCGAAGTCTGATTTACTCTTTAAGAATGTGCTTCTCGGTAAATCGCGCACCATTTTCTCGGGTCTGATCAAAGTTGCACCCGACGCCCAACAAACGGATGCGTATCAAACCAATCGCAATCTCTTGCTTTCAGGGGAAGCGGAAGCCGATTCGATGCCTGGTTTAGAAATCGAAGCGAACGATGTAAAATGTTCGCACGGGGCGACTACCGGCCAAGTTAATCCAGAAGAACTCTTTTATCTTTTAGCCCGCGGTATTCCCCTCTCGGTGGCTCAAGAATTACTCGCCGAAGGTTTCCTCGAAGAAGTTTTATCCAAAGTAGATGACGAAGAATCTGCCTCGGTCGTAAGAGAAATGTTCCGTCAAAAATTTCATCAATCCTAATATGTCCGAAGACACCACAGGCCAGCGTCACATTCCGAGTCCCCACGACCGTACCCTCACGCGTGATGTGCAGGCCACCGTCATTCCTGCGGGCGAACCTGCCGTCTTACCTGCGGGCACCAAGGTAAGCATCACCCATCGTCTCGGTGGAAATTTTACGGTCGTCTGTGATTCGGGCATGTTCCGTATTCGCGGTTCCGACGCCGACTCTCTCAGTGAATCCATTCCGACTGATTCGAATGAAGCAGAAGGTAAGACCGATGCCCATGGCTCTATCGGAACAGCCGAGCACCCTGGACACCAAGGCAAACCCAGCGATGAAACCATTTGGACTCAGCTCAAGACCGTTTTTGATCCGGAAATTCCCGTGAACATTGTTGATCTGGGCTTAGTGTATTCCTTGCAGATAGAATCGATTGATGGTTCGCCCGATAATCATAGCGTCACAGTGGCCATGACGCTGACAGCACCCGGCTGTGGGATGGGTCCAGTGATTGCCGAAGATGCACGTAATCGAATTTTAACGGTGCCCGGTGTGAATCGTGCGCAGGTAAGTATCGTTTGGGATCCACCTTGGACCCAGTCGATGATTTCCGAAGACGGGAAAATGCAACTCGGTCTGATTTAATTTTTAGTGGCTGACGAAAAACCTAAAGCCTTCGATCCGTACGATCCGGAAGTTATTGCCCGGAGTAATCGTGCTATCTTGGTAGGTCTACAGCGCCAAGAAGATACGGCCGAGGAGTCTCAAGCCCTACTCAACGAACTCCATGAGCTCGTGAGCAATCTCGGGGTCGAAATTTGCGACGCCGTCATCGCCAGAATTCGCGAAGAGAGTCCAAGGCATTTAGTAGGCTCGGGCAAAATGGAAGAAATTGTCGCGCTCGCGAAATCCAAAGAGTGTGGACTAATTATTTTCGATGATGCGCTAACTCCGGCCCAACAACGCAATTGGGAAAAAGATTCGGGCGGACTCAAAGCCATCGACCGACAAGAAATCATCTTAGATATATTTGTGACCCGTGCTAAGACCAAAGAGGCAGTTTTACAGGTCGAATTAGCAAAATTACAACAACAGTTACCACGACTAAAAAGACTCTGGTCGCACTTGGATCGTCAACGTGGTGGCGGCGCCATGCAACGTGATGCTGGGGAAACGCAGATGGAAATGGATCAACGAAAAATCCGTGATAAGATTGCGAAAGTGCGACGCGATCTCGCGGCGGTCGTAGCGCAACGTGCGACGCAACGCAAACAACGGCACCGCATTCCGTTACCCTCCTTTTCTATTGTGGGCTATACGAATGCCGGAAAATCTTCGCTGCTCAATCGTCTCACGGGAGCCGATGTTTTGGCAGAGGATAAATTATTCGCGACCCTGGATCCGACCACGCGAAGATTAAAATTACCGTCGGGTCGTGCCGTACTTTTGACAGACACGGTGGGTTTTGTCCGTCGACTCCCCCACCAACTGGTGGAAGCTTTTAAAGCGACCTTAGAAGAAGCCGTGCAGGCCGATTTTTTATTACACGTCGTCGACCTATCGTCTCCCGAGCGCGTTAAGCATGCGCAAACTACTTTGAATGTGTTGATGGATATCGGAGCGGGTGATCGACCTATCATCACCCTTTTAAATAAAGCAGATATAGTTGATGAAGCCACACGGGCTGAGGCACTTGCGGCACACCCGGGAGCTATCATTATCAGCACCATTACCGGAGAAGGACTACCTCGACTGTTACAAACCCTTGAAGATTGTGCGTCGGAAAATGATCTAAAATTAAATCTCTTTATCCCTCACGCTGAGTATAGCCAACTTTCCAAGTTATACGCTTCAGCCTCGATTCTATCTGCCAAAGCGGATGAGATAGGGACAAGTATTGTGGCGGTCGTTCCCGAACGCCTACAAAGCACATTCTTACCTTGGGCAGTGAGAAGTTAGAGTTTTTATCTGGAACTTTGACCCAAAATAGGGGTTATTACTTATGAGTATCGCCATGAGCCGTTTATCTATCTTAGCCGTCATTTTTTTAGCTTCGGCTGTTCTTGCTGCCGACGATCCTAACGCAACTGCACGCGTGGCTACTTATAATAAGGAAATCAAACCGATGCTGGATCAGAGCTGCATCAGTTGCCACGGCAAAGACGGGAAAAAACCTAAGGCAGGATTCAATGCCACCACGATTGAAGGTTTAGAAAAAGGCGGCAAAGAAGAAGGCAAAGGAATCACTTGGGGTGACCCAGAGAAAAGTTCACTTTACCGACTCGCCCACCTGGGAGCAACTGATCGCGAACACGATATGGCCATGCCCCCAAAGAAATCTAAAAATGAACCTCTGACCACCGAGCAATTGGGTAAATTGAAGGCGTGGATTTTAGCGAAGTAAAATTCATAATTAATTATCAAAAAGTCTGCTCCCCGAAGTGACTTTTTTCATTTCTTCGGCGGTTGACCTTTAATCTTATAAAAATTAAAAAGTAGATGCCCCATGAGTGAACGAAACGCGATCAACACTTGGCTAAGATTATTTTTAGCCATCGCCCCCAACTTACTTTTGTTTGCGGGGATGAGTTTTCTACCAGCGGACGGACAAGTACGAGGGCCAGCGGTTATTTCGATTTTCGGTAATTTTCATATTTTAGCCCTACACCTACCTATCGCATTTTTACTCATCGTTCCACTCTTCGAGTTACTCGACAATACTGAGTCGGCCCAAATCGGGACGCGTAGACTTTGTATGGCCGGCGCGGTAAGCGCTTGGGTTGCAGCCCTACTCGGAATTATTTACGGACACTTTAATGGCTTTGAAGGTGCAGAACTAGAAACCCACCTCTATGCAGGTATTGGGACATCGTGCTGGGCATCGATCTCGTGGTACTGCCTGCACAAATCACGCATGGTTCGCCTAGTTGTGCAATTTATGGCCATCGTTACCGTGTTCTTCGCTGCTCATAGCGGTGGTGAAATGGTGCACGGCGAAGACTTTCCTTTAAAACCTGCTAAGGTTTCTAACGCCAAATAATTATGTTATCCCTCTATAAAAAAACCCTCGCCGTTTGCTTAATAGCATTTTGTGCAGTCACCTGCTTAGCGGAGCAAACGACCAAGCCCATTAAAGTTCTTTTAGTGATTGGTGGATGTTGCCACGACTATGCTACCCAAAAAGATCTACTTAAAAACGGTATCGAAGCCCGGATTAATGCGACCGTAGAAATCGCTTACAATGACACCAAGGGCACCAAGCCTATTTTTGAAGCTTACCAAAAACCAAACTGGGCCGATGCCTATGATGTGATTATCCATGATGAATGTGCGGCCGATGTGACTGAGCCAGCGTACGTTGAAAATATTTTAAAGGCCCACCACGACGGAAAGCCCGCCGTTAATCTCCACTGCGCCATGCATAGTTATCGCTGGGGTAATTACAAAGAACCCGTCACCGAAGGCGCCGATAACGCACACTGGTTCGAGATGATTGGTCTACAGTCCAGCGGCCACGGCCCTAAGTTGGCCTTGGATATTTCATTCTTTAATCAGGAAAGTCCCATCACCAAAGGTTTAACTGACTGGACAACCATCCCCAACGAAGAGCTCTACAATAATGTTAAAATTTTTCAAATCACCCCCTTGGTGCGCGGCAGCCAAATGGTGAAGGATAAAAAAACCGGAGTAGAAAATAAAGTGGAGGCGATCATCGCATGGACCAACTTATACGGACCTAATAAGACTCGCATCTTTAGTACAACGTTGGGGCACGACAATAAAACGGTCGCCGATGATCGCTATCTTGATTTTATTACTCGAGGCTTACTCTGGTCAGTCAATCGTCTGGGCCCTGACGGAAAACCAGAAGCGGGCTACGGTAAAAAATAACTATTTTATGCGGAATAAAACCTATTCTGCCTTCATCCTCATTGCCTAGTTTTGCTAGGAGGTTCTCTGTCTCTGGCCCAACCCGCACCTAAAGTTGAAAAAAATATTAGTGTTAAAAAAGGAATAGGTCTGGGCAGATTTCCTGACTGGCTTGGGGCCAGTGAATTAAAAGAACTGAAAGTCGCCTGGTTCTATAATTGGCAAACGACTAATTCGAAATTTAATACTAGTGTCGAATTCATGCCTATGTTGCGTGCCGGTAAAGTGGGTCCGACCCTAGGTCGAGGTGATTTCATTCTCGGCTACAACGAGCCCGATCACCCCAAGCAAGACAACATCAGCGTGAAAGAGGGTTTGGCCAATTGGTCGAAGGTAACAGCAAAAGGTAAATTCGTGGTCAGTCCTGCCATGTGCAAAGACCCAGTCAATAATGACTGGTTACCTGATTTCATGAAAGCCAAGCCCAAGGTCGATGCGATTGCGGTTCATTGGTACAAAGGTACCAATTCGAAAAAATTTATCGATGACATGGAGGCCATCCATAAAGCTTATAATTTACCGTTATGGATCACTGAGTTTGCCTGCCAGACATCAGAATCATCAAAATCAGATCCGAAAAAATTCAGTCAACAAGAGGTGAATCAGTTTATTGCCGAAGTGACTCGTTGGATGGAGAAAACTCCCTGGGTCCAGCGCTACGCCTGGCACAGTTCGGGTGAAGGCACGTCATGTCTATACGACGATTCAGGAAAGTCGCTCAGTGCGACAGGTAAAACCTACGCCAAAGAACCGAAATAATTGACGGTAATTGAAAGGGGAACAAATCCGAAAGAATGCAGTCGAATGGCTTGCCTCTCCCAACCCAAATCCCATTTAAAACCTATGCGCTTCATCCTCTCATTGCTTTGGCTTAGCACCTCCTTGCTCGCCGTAGAAATTAATCCAGTTATCTCGGATAAATTCTACCGGGATCCTAATGCAGCTTTTGCAATCCACCCCAAAGAAGTTCTAAAAAAAGTGGACTTAAATACGGTGAGCGTAGCAGCAGCCCAAAGCCAAATTGAGAACTGCCGTTTAGAAAACCCTGAAGCCATTTGGGTATTCGTGCTCAAAGGTAAGCTGACCGTTAAAGCGACGCCTTTGATCCTCGGTACAAAAAACTTCTTAGAGTTCGCCGAAAAATCGAGCATTGTTGCTGACGAAAAAACCACCGCAGAATGTTTAATTAAAATTCAGCAAAGTGAAAACTTGAACCTTTATAGTAAGTCCAAAAAAGGAGGCATCCTTAAAGGAAACGGAAAAATGACCGCCGGTATTATCATCAGCAAAAGTTCACGCGTGAATATCGATCAGCTGCATTTCGAAAATCTGTCCGTGGGCGTTAAAATCGAAAGCGAAGAAGCCACCCTGATTCATCAAGCTTGCGCCGTCACACGCTGCGAGTTCCTGAAAATTGAAAACGCCTTAATCGCTAATAAAATTAACGGTTTTGTGGCACTTGATAATTCGTTTAAAGATATTAAGGGCACGGGAATTACGGTCAATTCACCCAACGCCACCTTGGCGGGAAACAGCTTTGATAAGGTGGTGAAGGCCTTCCAGTTTGGCGGAGAAAATGCTGCTTTTGTCCGCAACTTATTTATTAAATGCCAGACTGCTTTGGAGACCACAGCGGAAAGTAAATTAGCCTTCATTTCGCAAAATAAAAATCAGGGAAATGAAGTCCTCTTTAAGTTAGAAGGCGAAAAACACACCCTCTTTGACAACACGACCGCAGGTAAGATTTCCACAGCGGCTACCTCCCCTGCCAATCATTTAATTTATAAGAACCCACATCTTAAAACTGGCAACGAACCGACACTCATTGTCTTCAATCCGCCCACTTCGAAAAATCCTCATAAAGATAGCGCTATTCTCCCGGGCATGGGCCGATACGATTTAGAGATTAAGGGCGACAAGGATGCGGATACCAAAAAATGGCCGGACTTAAGTTCAGCGCAGAAGCAAGCCGATGAAGCACGGGCGCAACACCCCCAAGACTTCATTGTGATTCACCTGAAAGGCAACTTTGCGGCACGCACGCCGGAAGGACTAAGCATGCCTGCAAATAGCTGTATCATTCTCGACGGCACTATCATCGCAGACACCGATAGTCCCGTCAGTCCACCCTGGGTAAGAGGTGAAAAACCCACTCAGTTAATTGAATTCCCTAAAGAAGGCTATGGCGCAGTCTCGGGTGGCAAACTCGATGCCAGCCATAAGACTTTTTTCTGTATCCGTTCTTCATCAGGAAAATCGGATCACGGCGTGATTGAAGATGTCACTATGAATAATGGGGCCCGCGATGGTCTTTATACCAAATATAGAAATAGCAAATCCAGGCTCATTGTGTCTAAATGTAATTTCTCCAATAACAACGGACGCGCCCTTTGGCCTCATGTGAGTGGTCCCGTTTTCGCGGTTGAGAACTATCTGGAGACCAGTGGTAAAGACGGGATTGATTTAGACGCGGGGGCTCATTTCAATATCTGCGTCTTCAATACTTCGGTTAAAAATAAACGACACGGGGTTTTCATTGAAGAAGCCTCGCACAATAATATCGTTTTCGGGAATGAGCTGAATGAGAATCTCAATTCTGGCGTCCACGTCTGGAACGAAGAAGTGAATGGCAATACGACCGACAATGCGGTCGTGGCCAATGTTTGTAATGGGAACCGTCGTGGGCTGAGTTGCGGTGGCAGAGACGCCAAGAAACTATCAGCCTCCAACTTCTACTTTAATAATGAATGCTCGCGTAATACCGATTACGGTATCGGAACGGGCAACAGAAACAGCCTCAACAATTACTTCAGCCAATCCTTGGTGAAGGATAACAAGGGTGGCGACATACAAGTGAATGAGACGGCTCAGCCCTACCTCTTAAACACTCCAGCGCAGTAAATACAGGTTAGGCGGTACGCCGCTTTTTCCTGGAAGGACGTCGGCGCAGACAGAGGCCTACGGCTGCGAGACTTATACCGAGACCATAATAGCTAGGCTCTGGAATAGCGGGCGGGGTGTAGTCATAGATTAAAGACATGCCCACGGCTGGCGTTAACTTGGAGAAATCGCGGGTGGGGACTCCACCGTAACTGCCCACCGTTAGAAACCGGGTAATCGAAGTAAAGGCGGGGGCAAAGGAAAGGCCAGGGCCATGATAAAAGGCTAAATCATTCGTGGCTGATAAATTTAAAATGACCACCGGTTCGGTTAAAAGATTGCGGCTAGAATCGAAATTAAAAGTTGCGGAAGTTCTCCGCGCAATGGTTTTAGGGAGGGTTTGATTGATCATACTTAGGCTCCCTGTCCTGGGTAGGCTTCCGACATCATAGTCCGTGATTAAACCATTATGCGCTGTATTATTTAAACTCGAAGCAGCATAGAAAAGGATAGATATATTCAGGTCAGTGATAGTCGAACTGCCGGATGATCCTTGGTTAAAGAAGAAACTTCCGCCGACTGTGACGGAGTTAAGTTTGAGCGTAACGGCGCGGAGGGTTCCCAGCTGGGAATCAAACTTTAGAAACTCGCCATAGCTAAAGTTGGCAAAAATCGTCGGGTTAAAAGTAATCGTCTGGACTTGATTCAGAATTGTGACGGCATGCGTATCGACCGGGCGGAATAAAATACCCAGTACGGCGATGGTTATTAATCGATGGATAAACTTTGGAGAGCTGTGGTTTTTAATCATGCCCAACTGATTGGTCGCATAATCAAAAGCTCCAATCGATTAGATGCCTTAGCGTTTTCTTAGGATTAATCTGATTCCCAAACAAAAAACCCTAGAGGCCTAGGGGTTTAAGTTCATCTAATTAAAAGTCCGATTAGGACTTTAATTTACGACGACGAACAGCAACTGCAGCGAGTGCCAGACCCCCTAATACCAAACCATACGTGGAAGGCTCAGGTACGGCTACGGGGGTGTAGTTGTAGGCTAAAGAGACGTTCGCAGTAGAAGAAATTCCCGTATATACCTGTGTAACGGTTTCACCCGTGGTACTCAAAGTGGTGTTTAAGGATAAATTTATAATAAAAATCGGAGCGTAAGTGATATTGTTTCCGATAAAATCCTGTAACTGAGAAGAAGAAGTTAAGGTCTGAGTCAGTGGCGAAGCTGCGATGATGGACTGCCCACTCGTTAACGTGAAAGTCTGGTTAGTATTTGCAGCAACCTGCAGTGGCAAACTCACGTTTGAAATGGCTAGTATTTGGTTATTTGAAATTAAATCCTCGGATAAACCATTGAATCCCATCTCGGCATTGGCATCACCCTCAGTAACCGAAATGTAGGAAGTGAAACTACTCACAGTGCTCGCAGCGTTAGCTGAAAAAATCAAAGAACCGGCAATACTCGCCGAGTTAATGGTAAATGTTACGCTATTGAGTGTACCCAAAGAACTATCAAAAGTCCGGAATGACTGTAATGAGTAATCCTGATTAACGGACAATACAGCTGACGCCGTCTGCGTAATCGTCACCGCACTTGATTGGATCGGTGTCACGAGCATTGCTGCGGCAGCAATCAAGACAGTGGGGTGAGTCGAGGGTTTCATAATATAATAAATTTTGATTCATATTTTTAATTATATCCCCAACGCAAATGAATTTTAATGATTATTCGGCTACAAATATAAGGCAAAAAATCGGCGAGGTGAGCAAATTTGAGCAGTGCCCCCCTCCCCCTCGGAGTCCCTGTCAAATTAGCTCATTTAGGTCAAAATGAGTGACAAACTCATGATGCTATTTTATTCAAAACCACCCCCACCCCCATGAAAAAAACTCTCTGGTTAATCATACTCGGCTCAATCTTTGCTACCCAGGCAGAAGCCAAAAATGCCTCCGGTGCCGATGAAGGGGTGACCGTTGAAATGAGCGCAGCTAATTCCGTCGTCGCTGAAACACGAGCCCAGCGTGATGCCCGAATGGCGTGGTGGCGCGAAGCGAAGTTTGGTTTATTTATCCATTGGGGAGTTTATGCCGTCCCCGCTGGTAAGTATGGCGATCAAGATAACTACGGAGAATGGATCATGTGGAACACCAAGATGTCGCCCACCGAATATCAAGGTTACGCCAAAAAATTTAATCCGGTTAAATACAACCCAGATCAATGGGCGAAAATTGCGAAAGATGCTGGTATGCGTTACATGGTGATCACTTCTAAACACCACGATGGCTTCGCACTTTTCCCCTCCAAAGCCAGTAAGTGGAACGTCGTTGATGCCACGGCTTACGGCAAAGATCTATTAGGCCCACTGGTTAAAGCGGCCCACGATCAAGATTTGAAAATTGGTTTTTATTATTCCCACGCCCAAGATTGGGGTAATCGTGGCGGAGCGATTAAAGCATTTAAAGAGGGAGATGGTTGGGACGAGTCTCAAAAAGGAACCTTTGATTCTTACCTTGAGAAAACAGCGATGCCTCAGATACGCGAAATTCTGACCCAGTACCCTATCGATGTTCTCTGGTGGGATACACCCTTACACATGTACAAGCCAAGGGCTGAGCCGATTGCCAAATTAATCAACGAAATTAGCCCTAATCTTATCAGTAATACCCGACTCGGCGGAGGATTTGGCGACTACCATATCGCGGAACAGTTTGTACCCTCTACCGGCTTAAAGGGCGATTGGGAAACCTGCATGACACTGAATAAACATTGGGGCTACAATGCGGCGGATCAAAATTGGAAATCGTCCTCCGAACTGATTCAGAAACTCATCGGCATCTGTGCCAAAGGCGGTAACTTCCTGCTCAACGTGGGACCCACTGCCGAAGGAGAAATTCCAGAGGAAAGCGTCAAGCGACTCAACGAAGTAGGTCAGTGGCTCAAAGTGAATGGTGAATCTATTTATGGAACGACTGCTGGACCCTTCACCTTCCTCTCCTGGGGTGCCGCAACTCGAAAAAATCAAACTGTTTACCTTCACGTCTTTAATTGGCCAGCGAACGGTGAGTTACGTTTACCGCTCCACAGCAAAATTAAGAGCACGAAACTTCTCGTCGACTCCAGCAAAGAATTAAAGACCACTCAAGATGCCACGGGCACCATTATCTATCTACCTAAACAAGCGCCAGACAGCGTTGCTACCGTAATCAAACTGGAAGTAGCTGAAGAGCCCGTCGTCGAACCCATCGCTTCGTTTAAGAAAAAACTGATCGCGACAAGCCAATCACCCAAAAATCCGATCACCGCAGCGCAAGATGGTGACGCCACCCAATATTGGGAAGCCGCGGCAGAAGATAAAAATGCTTATTTAGAATATGATTTAGGTAAGCCCACCTTGATTCACGCCCTTGCCGTGGATGAACCCGATCGCTGGCCACGCTATAAACAAGTGGTTCGGGTCGAAATTGAAACCGCCCAAGGTTGGAGTCAGCTGCTTACAGCCCCAACCAACGGACACGGACAACTGTTTAGATTTCCAGAAATTAAGGTTCAAAAAATCCGACTACACGTACAACGTGAACTGGGACCAGCCGGCGTTGCGGAATGGCAAGTCTACTCACCCGAGTAAACTCGTACCAACACTTGAGATTTTTTCATAGTGCCGTATCGTTACGAGCACTATGAAATCTTTCTCCGTTAAAGCGTTTGGTACCGCCGCAGGTAAAAATCCTTTAGCGCCTTTAACTATCAATCGACGTGAGGCAGGCCCCACCGATGTTGAAATGGAAATTTTATACTGCGGCGTATGTCACTCCGATATTCACCAAGCTCGCAGCGAATGGCCGGGCACCGTCTATCCCTGCGTTCCTGGTCATGAAATCGTTGGTCGCGTCACTAAAGTTGGAAACAAGGTTACTCAATTTAAAGTTGGCGACACCAGTGCAGTCGGTTGCATGGTCGATTCGTGTCGCACCTGTAATCACTGCCAGTCAGGCCTCGAACAATACTGTCTAAATTACGCGACGTTTACCTACAATAGCCCAGACAAACATTTAGGCGGACATACTTGGGGCGGCTACTCATCGCACATCGTGGTCGACGAATCATTCGCTTTAAAAGTTCCCGCGGGTCTTGATTTAGCTGCCACCGCTCCCCTGCTTTGCGCAGGCATTACCACTTATTCGCCGCTCAAACATTGGAAAGTAACGGCCGGTAAAAAAGTGGGAATCGTTGGCTTGGGCGGACTAGGACACATGGGCGTTAAATTTGCACGTGCTTTCGGTGCGCACGTCGTACTCTTCACTACTTCTGCCAATAAAGTGGGCGATGGATTACGTCTTGGGGCCCATGAAGTAGTTTTGTCCACCGATCCTGAAGCGATGGCTAAACACACCGGTAGTTTCGATTTCATTTTAGACTGTGTATCTGCACTCCATGACATCAATGCGTACATGAATTTGATTAAGCTTGATGGCACCTTGACGCTGGTAGGAGTGCCGGAAAAACCCTTAGCCGTTTCCGCTTTTAGTTTAATTCTCCCCCGCAAAAACCTCGCTGGTTCATGTATCGGAGGTATCGCCGAAACTCAAGAGATGCTCAATTTCTGTGCCGAACATAAAATTGTTTCCGAGATTGAACTCATTCCTATTCAGAAAATTAACGAAGCCTGGGAACGCATGCTCAAACAGGATATAAAGTATCGATTCGTGATCGATGTGGCCTCGCTCAAGAATTAGAGAGCTTTGGACTTTTTTAGTTCAGTTTCAGCTTTCGATACTTCCAATTCTTGAGCGGAAATAAGTTTAGCTACTTTTTCCTTATCCTTCAGCGCTTTTTCAATCGAAGATTCAATGGAGACAAATTGACCGCGGGCCAATTCGACATCTTGATCATTCAGTGCACCCTCTTTTTGAAGTTTTTGTATATGCGTGACCCGATCTTGAGCGGGCTTCAGCAAATCATTTCTTAGTTTAATATGTCCTTCGATGACGGTGCGAAGACGTTTAAGTTTTTCATACTTAGCACGCGCCTCACTCAATTTAAATTCTAACGTTTTTAACCGAGTCTGCGGATCCAGATTTTCCTTATAAACAGTGGCCGGCTTAGTTACAGCCACTGGTGAAATGGGTGTAGGCGAGCTCACTACAATTTCTTTTTTAATAATACTGTCTGGTTTTGATTTTTTGAAATAACTAAAATAGCCCAACGCGCCTAGGCATAAAACAATTCCTACCACGATTAAGGACTTTAACTTAAGATTTAATAAACTCACAGAAACTACCTAGGTAATAGTTTAATTAAAGTCCAGCCTCTCCCCTTGTCACCTTGCCCACGTGCCCACTTGTCCCCTCGATTTAATTAGGTAGGGCGCGACTGCATTGGATCTTTTGTATCTCCCCCTTGTCACCGTGTCACCGTGCCCACTTGTCCCCTCAACTTGATAAAAGTGGCGGAGAGGATGAGATTCGAACTCACGGTACCCTTTTGGGGTACACCCATTTAGCAAACGGGCGCTTTAGGCCACTCAGCCACCTCTCCAGGTCCGCCCAAATTTGAACGGAATCAATCAGTAAATCGACCCATGGATGAGGTCAAGTGACAACCCCAACTGAGCTGAATTATGTTTTAAATTATTCATCGGATAACTTACAACAATTTGAAGGAAAGGCACATAAGGCACCATCTTGGCTTTCCTACAGATGTATAGTTTGATGAAAGGGTTTGGTAGGTGCGCGATGCGTCCTGCACAACTACCCCTTGCCCACGTGTCACCTTGTCCCCGTGTCCCCTCGCGTGCAGCGCACGCGTCCCATGTCCCCTTAATTTAAATTAAGTGTCTTTTGCAACTCCCCCTTGCCAACTTGTCACCGTGTCCCCTTGTCCCCTGATCCTACTATCTCGCGACATCACCGCGACCAATCACCTGGATGCCGTGTGTTTGTAAGACTGAGGCTGCTAAATCTTGAGCTTCGGTGCGCAGAACTAGACCGTAGCGTCCGTTGGGTCGGAATAAAAATGGGTAGACGTAATAAATATTAATTTCAGCACCGAGTAAAAAGCGGGTTACATCTTTTAGTTGTGACTCGGATTGTAATTCGATCGCGACAACGGGAACAGTTTCATAAGCAAAGCGGTGTTCAATTAAAACCTCTTCCGCTTTTTCCGGATAATCGACAATGATTCTGATGATGGTTGAATCCGTAGTGTCGACCAAACACAGCGCCATGATATGGATATCCGCCTTGCCGAATGACTCTACCAACTCATTGAGGCGACCTACTTTATTTTCAACGAAGACCGAAAATTGCCTTACGGATCCGTCATCAGGATGTTTCTCGGTCTTGGCTGTCATTAAGTCCTTATGACAGATTATCGCATTTCAGCCAGCAATTTCAGTTTGACAAAAATAAAAATCTACATCTGTGAAAGGTATGATTGCGTTTATCGCCCTTGTCTTAGCTCAGGCTAGCCCATTAGCACAAGCTAGCCCACCCCCAGCCGAGTTGAAGATTGAACTCTATGAAACCAAACAGGAGGTAGTAGAATTACCCGAAACTATTGTCATTGAAAACCGCCGACCGTCGTTGTTGGGCAAAGCCTCACCCTCAGTTTCAAAGTTCACCCCTCAGGACAGTGCCCTGCCACCATTTGGAACCCTCTCCAATATTCTCTCGGCCACGCCTGGAGTTTACGCGAGCGAGCAAGCGGGTATCGGTTCTTCGACCTCAGTTTTTTTCCGTGGAACAAACTCAGCCCACACTGCTTTCCTCCTCGATGGCCGTCGACTCTCCGAAGGGTTCTCTGGAAATTACGAAATTGGCCGATACCGCACCTACGGTTTGTCCTCGGTAGAAATCCTGCGCGGTCCGTCATCATCACTCTATGGCGCTAATGCACTCGGTGGAGTGATTGACTGTCGACTCCCTCAACCCCTTTCGGAATCCAGTAACGTTCGTTCAACATTAGAAATCGGATCTTATGGTTATGCGTCACTGAGCATCTCCGCCACTAATAATAATGCCCAAGGCACCGAACCAGCCACCCAAGGTAATACGGTAACGTTCACCACCTCGCACAGTGATGGATGGAGAGATAATAGCTCTCGAGACGCTTCTAACCTATTATTTAAATCGGTATGGAAAATTTCCGATAAAATTAACTTCGATATACTGGGCTCTGCGGATAACGGTCGCGCACGGCTATCAGGAACCGATGTGAATCCCACTCCCGACGATTGGCAGAACGATCATGGTTGGCTCGTGTCGCCTGGAATATTTTTCCGCGACGAGTCCACTCAGGCGGCCGCATTTTGGTCACACAGTGAAACATCGACCAAGAGCTATACCTTTGCAACGGACTACAGTTATAAAGTTAAGAGCGACGAACTCACCGCCTACGTCGATCAAAAAGTTAACTCGCAACTACACTTAGGTCTGGGCGTGAGTTATGGAAATAACCGGTTCAACCAAGTTGAGAGCACTCCCAAAATATATATTAATACTTTGGAGTCGCTCGGATTCTGGACGTGGGCGGATTGGAAAATAAACGCCCATAACCAATTGAAAGTAACCCTCCGCGAGGATACTTTCTCGGACTTCAAAAAACATTTTTCTTGGGACATCAACTACCGACACCAATTGAACAAAGAGTTAAGTGCGCACGCTAAGTTGGCCACTGCTTATCATACGCCGACCGCGAATGACCTCGCCGGGGGCACAGTGGGCGGAGTTCCTTTACGACCAGAATCTAATTACGGAAAAGAATTAGGGATACGTTATGAGAACGGAAAAGATCTGAGCTGGACCGTTGTCGTCTTTGAAAATAGTTTAACTGACTTAATTAGTTTTGATTTCACTCCCCCCTACCCAGCTTACAATATTAATGAGGCACGGACTCGCGGAATAGAATTGGGAGTACAGACTCAAATCACCGATACCCTTAAACTCTTTGGCAGTGGAACCTATTTAAACACTAAGGATTTCGCGACGGGCGATAGCTTAATCCGTCGACCCGATCTCATTTTCACTCTGGGGGCTGAAATGAATCCGACGGCTGCGTGGACTTATGGTCTCTCGGTTAATCATCTCGCAAACCGGATTGATTACGACCCCGTCAGCTTCGCGGTCGTAAAATCACCCGATGGAACTTATTGGCGCACCTGGCTCGTTTATCGTTATAAAACTAGCCAAGAATTATCTCTGCACGTGGAGAATCTCTTCAATGAAACCGCTGCGCCCGCCAGCCTAGGGTTTCCCGCTCAACCTCGCTCATTTTATTTATCCTTTTCGGTAAAATACTAGTTCCCTTCCTTGCCAAGGTCGTGAATAGCCAACTAGTATGACCCTCCTCAACTATGAGTCGGTACTACTTCGCCTACGGCTCAAATCTCGACAGCAGTCAAATGGAGCGTCGCTGCCCTGGACATCAGTACCGCTGTAAAGCTTTTCTCCCGAAACATCGCCTAGCCTTTACTCACCCGAGCACCACTTGGGCAGGCGGATCAGCCGATATCATCGATGACGAACTTTCACCCGGCGTGTGGGGATGCATCTATGAACTCACCGCAGATGACTGGGTAAGACTATCTACCGCTGAGGGTCCAGGCTATCGCCGCACAACCATCACCGTCTGGGAAGCTGGCGTCGAAGACTGCCCCTTTGAATGCGATGCCTTTAAGGTCATCGATCCCACCGGACCTCACCTTCCCGCCAAAGCCTATTTAGATACAATTATTAGAGGTGCACTTGCGCGAAGTCTACCCGCGGGCTGGACCACTTGGCTCAAAGGCTTATCCCATAAAGGTTAAGTGATAAAACCGGGCGGGTTTTAAAGAATTTATTCACTTTTTAAGGGAACTTTCTCGACTGTTTTACAATCTCAGTATCCTTCAATCTACCCCTATTTTATGTCACCCCTCGATCGTCGTTCATTCATTAAGAGTACCGCCTTCGCTGCTACCGCAGTCGGACTAAGTGCTCGTAGCTTCGCCCAGTCTGCTGGTGCCAATGGAGACATTCGTGTCGCCGTGGTCGGCTTCCGCAGTCGCGGCCTCGAACACATTAAAGAAATTAAAAAAGTTCCCGGCGTCCGCATTGTCGCATTATGCGATGTCGACTCGGACATCTTAGCCAAAGGTCTTTTAGAATGTCCTGGTGCCGTAGGTTACACCGACATTCGTAAAATGCTGGAAGATAAAAATATCGATGCCGTCTCCAACGCTACCCCGAATCATCAACACGCGATTCAAGGCATCTGGACACTACAGGCCGGCAAACATCTCTTCATCGAAAAACCTCTTTCCCATAATATTTTCGAGGGACAACAATTGGTTGCAGCGGGAAATTATTTTAATAAATTAGTCATTCAGGCTGGTACCCAGAGCCGATCAGGTGCGGGTATTCGTGCGGCAGTCAAAGATGTTCACGCAGGCGTGTACGGAAAAGTAAAAGTGGCTCGTGGAATTTGTTACAAACGTCGTAAATCCATCGGACCCGCTAAAAAGACCCAATTACCAAGCAATATTGATTATGACATGTGGAATGGCCCAGCCGACATTCAAGAATCCATTCGCGGAAATCAAACCGACCCCATTAACGAAACCAAAAGTTTTGGTTCAGTGCACTACGATTGGCATTGGTTCTGGAACTACGGTGGTGGCGACATGTGCAATCAAGCGATTCATGAAATCGATATCGCCCGCTGGTTCCTCAATACCCATGAAGTCGCTCCAGAAGTGATGTCCATCGGTGGACGCTTAGCGTACAGTGACTGTGGCGAAACACCGAATAGCTTCCTCGCTATTTATAATTATGCAGCAGCACCTTTAATTGCAGAAGTCCGCGGCCTGACCTCCGACGGCACGTTGGATGGCCCTATGGATAAGATCCATAAATTCAGTAAAGCGAGCATCGGTATCGTGGTTGAATGCGAAAACGCGACCATCATCGTCCCTGACTACCACTCTGCCAAAGCTTATGATGCCTCAGGTGTCGTGATTAAATCCTACGGTAAAGAAGTAAGCCAAGTAGACATGTCAGGCGGCGCCTCCAGTCACCACGCTAACTGGATTGAATGTATTCGGGCGGGTTCCAATGCCGACATCCATGCACCCTTACACGAGTGCCATATTTCGACCAACCTCGTACACGCGGCGAATATTTCGTACCGCCTCGGTGCAAAGAAAAATAGCGACGAAATCACTGAGGCGATTAAATCAAGCTCCGGTCTTTCCGAAGCCTACAGCCGACTGAAAGAACACTTGGGTGTTAATGGCGTTAAAGTTGATCCAGCCAGCTTAACCCTGGGCACTCCGCTCTCCCAAGATCCCAAAACAGAACTCTTCACGGGCGCCAACTCCGAAGCCGCCAACCGCGACCTCGTGGCGAAACGTGAAGGCCGTGCCGGATTCAAAATTCCTACGAAATTCTAAATATGAAAAAATATTTATTAGCCGCACTCATCCCCCTCGTCGGTTTTGCCGGGGATAATGAGTTAACCGACACCGAAAAAGCCGAAGGTTGGAAATTATTGTTCAACGGAAAAACCACCGAAGGCTGGCGCTCTGCCAAAGGACCTGACTTTCCGAAAGCAGGATGGTCTATCGTCGATGGACAGTTCCACACCGAATCCACGGGCGGGAAAGAATCGGCCGCCGCCGGAGACATTATCACCAACGATAAGTTCTCCAAATTTGAAGTCAGTGTAGACTTCAAGTTGACCAAGGGTGCTAACAGCGGATTAAAATATTTCGTCCAACCTAACCTCAACCAAGGCGCCGGTTCCGCTTTCGGTTTAGAATTCCAAATGCTTGATGACGAAAATCACCCCGATGCAAAATTGGGCACTAATGGCAACCGCACCATCAGTTCGCTGTACGACATCATAACCGCCAACAAAGATAAAAAGCCTAACCCCATCGAACAATGGAATACGGCACTCGTTAAGACCGATGGTAAAAAAACCGAACATTGGTTAAATGGAATGCTCGTTGTTGCCTACGATCGCACCACCGATGAATTCAAAGCCCTCGTGGCGAAGAGTAAATACGCCGATAAAAAGTACGGCGGACGCTTCGGCGAATGGGAGTCTGGTCACATTCTTCTCCAAGAACACGGTGACGAAGTTTGGTTTAAAAATGTTAAAATCAAAGATCTAAGCTCGAAGTAATTTAAGCCTAAATCGCACAAAATGCCCAATTTTATTGGGCATTTTTTATGTCTAAATCCCTCACTACCCTCGCTCGACTTTTAAGCCCAAACTCTTATTAAGTATTCCATGTCCAAAAAACTTTCGCCGACTGGCTATCCTGAGTTTCTCAAAGAACTCCTCGATGCCAAATCTCCCACGGGTCATGAATTCGCTGCCCAAGCCGTCATCGACCGCTATGTGAAAGACTCGGCCGATAATTATAATAAAGACACGCTGGGTAATCGTATTGCTGAACTTAAAGGTAAAGGCGGACCAACCTTAATGTTTGCCGGTCACATCGACGAAATCGGTCTCATTATTTCACACATCGATGACAAGGGTTTCCTCTACTTCGAATTTTTAGGCGGTCACGACCACGTCATCCCTTCCGGTCGTCGCGTTCATATTCTCACCCGCAATGGACCCGTTCTCGGCGTTACCGGAAAACGCGCAGTCCACCTCCTCTCTCCTGAAGATCGTAAACGCGTTCCCGAACGTCACGACATGTGGATTGATATCGGAGTTAACAATCGCACCGACGCCTTAAATATCGTGCGCATCGGCGATCCCGCAATCTATGTCGACGGTCCAGAAATTCTTCGTGGCTCCATCGGCGTCGCTCGCGCTTTTGACGACAAAGCAGGTGCCTACGTCTGCATGGAAGCTTTCCGTCGTCTCGCGAAACAAAAAGACCTCGTCGCTCGCGTCGTCTCCGTTGCCACCACTCAAGAAGAGATTGGTACACGTGGCGCTCAAGTCGCAGCCCAAGGAATCAACCCACAAGTTTCGATCACCGTAGATGTCGGGCATGCGACGGACCACCCCGACGCCGATAATCGCAAGTTCGGTAAATTTACTTTATCGGGCGGACCCATCATCAGTCGCGGCCCTAATATTAATCCACTCGTGTTCGACCAAATGGTAGCCGCTGCCGAATCACTCGGCATTCCTTATCAAGTGGCTGCTGAATCTCGACCCACGGGAACCGATGCCCGTGCTATCCAAATGGCCAATGGTGGCGTGGCCTGCGGATTGGTCTCCATTCCTCTGCGTTACATGCACACTCCTGGCGAAGTCGTGGACCTCGCCGTGGTTGAGCAGTGCGTCCAGCTGCTGGTTGAATTCGCCAGCCGAGTTAAGAAAAACCAAAATTACACTTGGTAATAAATACGCGGTGCTATTTGCACCTTTTAGTGCATCCCTCACTCTAAGACTATGCCTACCCTCGTCTGGTTCAGACAAGATTTACGTCTCGCTGATAACCCAGCCCTGCAGGCCGCTATCGCTGCCGGCGATTCGGTCATTCCTGTTTATATCCACGATATAAAATCGGAAGGCGAATGGGCTCCCGGCGGAGCGACGCAATGGTGGCTACATCACGCACTCCTCGATCTCGCTGAACAATTCAACAAAGCAGGGAGCCCTTTAATCATTCGCGAAGGCAATAGTTTAAAAGAATTAGAAAAATTAATCAAAGAAACGGGAGCAACGAGTGTCGTCTGGAATCGTCGTTACGAACCGTTGATTGTGAAGCGCGATACCGAAATCAAAACCCAATTAAGAAATAGCGGACTCAAAGCGGAATCTTATAATGGCAGCTTATTACACGAACCGCAGAAAATTAAAAATCTTTCGGGCAATCCCTTCCAGGTCTTCACCCCGTTTTGGAAAAATTGCTTAGCGAATTTACAGTTTGGTACACCCACGAAAGCGCCTAAAAAAATTCAGAGCCCTAGTCAGTCCTTATCAACGGTATCCGTCGATAGCCTAAAACTACTACCTAAGATAAAGTGGGATAAACAATTCTCCAAAGAATGGAATCCCACACGATCTGGCGCAGAAAGCCGTCTCGCCGAATTCAAAAAAACCCCCGTTAAAGATTATAACGAGGCACGCGATATCCCCAATATCGACGGCACCTCTCGACTTTCTCCCTATTTACACTTTGGACAGATTTCTCCCTTAGAAATTTATACTGCCATTAAAGAAACCGCTTTTGCCGAAACCAAGAGCGGTCAGCGTTACATCGCCGAAATTGGCTGGCGAGAATTTGGTTACCATCTACTCCACCATTTCAACCACACTCCCGAAAAAGCCTTACGCAAAGAGTACGATGATTTTCCATGGCAGTCTGATCCCAAACTTCTTCGTGCCTGGCAAAAGGGTGAAACCGGATTCCCGATTGTGGATGCGGGCATGCGACAACTTTTGCTGACCGGCTGGCAGCATAATCGCGTCAGAATGGTTGCTGCGTCTGTTTTAGTGAAACACCTACTGCAACCCTGGCAGGATGGAGCTAAATGGTTCTGGGATACCTTAGTGGATGCCGATTTGGCTTCTAACACGCTTGGTTGGCAGTGGGCGGGTGGTTGTGGTGCCGATGCTGCACCTTACTTCCGTGTTTTTAATCCCGTCCTTCAAGGCGAGAAGTTTGATCCCAACGGTGACTACGTTCGTAAATATGTTCCGGAGCTAGCCAACATGCCCGCCGAATGGATTCATAAGCCCTGGGAAGCACCTTCCGATGTTTTAGCAAAAGCAGGCGTCGTCCTCGGAAAGAATTATCCCGCACCCGCCATCGGACTCACGGAAGGTCGAGATCGAGCCTTGGCTGCGTTTAAGAAACTACGGAGTTAACTAAAATAGTCTACGCCGCCTTCAAAGAGCGGCTGATATTTATTACCAGGAATATTCTTAGCAACGTCACGCCCCGTACGCTCACTGTGACCCATCTTACCTAAGACACGTCCACAGGGACTAGTAATACCTTCAATCGCATGAATCGACCCATTAGGATTGAAATCAATTTTATGTGAAGGCTGACCGGCTGAATCACAATACTGGAAAGCAATTTGTCCATGGCGGGCCAATTCATTAATCATTCCAGGCGACGCGACAAATCTGCCCTCTCCATGGGAAAACGGAATCGTGTGCTGTTGTCCGACCGACATCTTCGAGAGCCAAGGCGATTGGACTGAAGCGACGCGAGTGTAAGCGTAGCGTGAAATATGTCGGCCGATATAATTGTGAAATAAAGTCGGCGCATGGTGATCCACATCGCGAATTTCACCATACGGAACTAAGCCCGTTTTAATCAGAGCTTGGAATCCATTACAAATGCCGAGAATTAAACCATCGCGTGATTTCAGTAACTCCATCGTCGCATCACGAACCACGGGCGACTTAAGCACCGCCGCAATAAATTTGCCCGAACCATCGGGCTCATC
The DNA here is from genome assembly GCA_009691685.1 of Opitutales bacterium. Classification (GTDB taxonomy): domain Bacteria; phylum Verrucomicrobiota; class Verrucomicrobiia; order Opitutales; family UBA953; genus UBA953. Next base: position 16,691 of record SIAU01000002.1, on the reverse strand, counting down.
TCCCGCTGAAAAACCTCCAGGAATCATCAGGATCTGCGAGCGTTTAATCGCTTCGGCTAAGGCCTGCAGTGATTCTGCGAGCGACTCAGCATTACCATTTCTAAATACTAATATTTCGGACTCAGCGCCTGCTTGGTTAAATGCCTTCGCTGTATCGTACTCACAATTGTTTCCAGGAAAAACGGTGATGACGACGCGTGGACGGGCTACTCTAAATTTGGGCTTATGAATTAAGCGCGTATTAAAATCAAAAGTCAGTGGCTCACCTACGGGTTCGTTAGCTTTAGTTGGGAAAATGGATTCTAAAACGCCTTCATTAATTTTTAATAGTTCATCGATGGTGATACTTACCCCAGGCCAGGAAATAACAGGGGCAGCCTGAGTCTTTCCTAAAATACGATAAGACAATTCACCCAGATCAACGGTCGATTCTACCTCTAAAATGATAGAGCCGTAATGAGGCACCAAAAAATCAGCCGAAGGAGCGGTCTGTAACTCCACACCCACTCGATTACCAAAGGACATCCGCGCAAGCGTGTGGCCGACGCCACCGCTTCTCACCGCAGACGCAGCCAAAACCCTGCCCTGCTTCATCAAACTATGCACAGCGACCCATTGTTTTTTAGCTAATTTTAAATCGGGCAATAAAGATTCGGTTCGGGGTACATCGACGAGCAGAATGACGGAATTCGGTTTTTTAAATTCAGCAGAAATCACTTCGCCCGACTTAGCGGGCACAATCGCAAATGAAACCAGCGTCGGTGGAACATCGAGATCTTTAAACGAACCCGACATACTATCCTTACCACCGATCGCAGCTGTACCAAATTCAAGTTGCGCATCGAGTGCACCCAACAATGCAACCAGGGGCTTACCCCAACGTTTGGAATCATTACCTAATTTTTCAAAATACTCCTGGAAAGTTAAACGCGCGCGCAGTGGATTTCCACCAGCGGCGGTAAGGCGAGCGAGCGATTCAACCACCGCACATACGGCACCATGTCCGGGTGACCACTGAGCGACCTCCGGATTAAATCCATAGGCCATAATCGTACAAACATCGGTTGTACCATTTAAAACAGGCAGTTTGGCAACCATCGCATCTTGCGGAGTAGTCTGGGTGAATCCTCCAAACGGATGGAGAACTGTATTAGCTCCAATGGATGAATCGAAGCGTTCACCCATGCCACGTTGCGCGGCCAGAGTGAGACTCGACAATGCGGTTTTAAATTCGTCAGCAGTGAGTGGCTTTGTACTAGATAAAAAGGGATGATGATTAGCGTCAGGTGCGACGACGGATGCCATGGCCGACTGGCTTACTCCATTGGTATCTAAGAAATCTCGGGTAATATCGACAATCCGCTGTCCACGCCACTCCATGATGAGCCGGCCAGTATCCGTAACATCAGCCACTAAAACCGCTTCGAGATTTTCGCGCTGAGCTGCAGAAATAAATTGAGCGACGTCTTTTGGATCCAAAACCACTGCCATGCGTTCTTGCGATTCAGATAACGCAATTTCGGTTCCATCTAAGCCATCATACTTAAGAGGCACGCGATCTAGATGAATGTGTAGCGATGGAGCCAGTTCTCCAATGGCAACGGAAACACCACCCGCACCGAAATCGTTACAGCGTTTAATGAGTTTACTGACTGTGGCATCTCGGAAAAGACGTTGGAGTTTTCGTTCCGTCGGGGCATCGCCCTTCTGAACCTCGGCAGAATTTTGTAAGGCAGTTTCCGTATGTTCTTTCGATGAACCTGTGGCACCACCGACACCATCGCGACCCGTGCGTCCGCCGACCAATACAATCACATCGCCAGGCGAAGGAACTTCACGACGAACACATTCGCGTGGTCCCGCAGCTACCACTGCACCGATTTCCATTCTCTTAGCGACATATCCAGGATGGTAATGCTCTGAGACTAAACCCGTCGCTAAACCGATTTGATTTCCATAAGATGAATATCCCGCAGCAGCGCCTCGGGTGATTTTGCTCTGAGGAAGTTTTCCAGGAAGTGTTTGGTCGTAAGGCGTTAACGGATTGGCGGCACCCGTCACGCGCATGGCCTGATAAACGTAGGAGCGACCCGAAAGAGGGTCGCGAATGGCACCGCCTAAACAGGTCGCGGCACCCCCAAAGGGCTCAATTTCTGTGGGGTGATTGTGGGTTTCGTTTTTAAACATCACCAACCACTCTTCCATTTTTCCGTCGATTTCGACCGGCACCACAATCGACGCCGCATTCACTTCTTCCGACTCTTCTTGATCGTCCAGTAAGCCGCGACGTTTCAATTCACGGGCGCCGATGGTCGCAATATCCATCAAGCAAATCGCTTTACCTTGGCGATTAAGACCCAGACGCACTTGTTTATATTTTTCCCAGGCTAAGCGAAAAGGTTCGAGTAATGGCGACGGCGCGAATTCAACGGCGGTTAATTCAGCTAAGAAAGTCGTGTGGCGACAGTGATCTGACCAATACGTATCGAGTAATTTTAGCTCGGTTAAGGAAGGTTCACGTTTGGCTTCCTTTGTAAAATAATTTTGGCAAAAAAGAAGGTCGGCATCCGACATCGCTAATCCAAGATCTTTGCGAAGTGTAGCCAGTTCTTGCGCTGACTTAATTAAGAAATTTTTAATCGCCGGAACGGCTGATGGCTCAGGGGCGATACGGCGAATCGTCACAGGTTTGGCTAAATCGGCTTCTCGGGAATCGACCGGATTAATTAAATATTTTTTGAGCTTAATAATCTCTTCGGTCGTTAATTTGCCTTTGGCTAAATAAATGCGTGCCGCCGCAACGGTGGGACGTTCGCCTCCACCGACAATTTGTAAACACTGAGCGGCGGAATCGGATCGTTGGTCGAATTGACCAGGTAAATATTCGATGCCGAAAATAGTTTCGTCAGATGTCGATGGAAAGTTTTCTAAATAAACATCATCGACCGGAGGTTCAGCAAAAACGGTCGGTGTGGCTTTTTGAATAGAAGCTTCGCTCGCCCCTTCGATATCATAGCGTTGCAGGATACGGATAGACTCTAAATTTTTGAGACGAAGAGAGTCATGTAGGTCATGCAGAAGCGCATCGGCCTCTGACCTAAACGCGGGTTTCTTTTCTACATAAAGTCGATTCATGTCTGCCTCTTACTTTGTTGGAAAATGGGTCGATTGCACGATACAAAACTCAATAATTTTTATTCCCTTTATTTTTGGGCATAAAAGAGGGGCGAACCTTTCGATTCGTCCCTCTTTATTGGATTAAGCCAACCGACTATTTCTTAGCTGCACGTTTTTCCTCAATCGCCGCTTGGGCGGCGGCAAGGCGAGCAACGGGCACGCGGTAAGGCGAACAAGAAACGTAAGACAAGCCGACGCGGTGACAGAACTTAACGGACTCAGGCTCACCCCCGTGTTCACCACAGATACCGAGTTTGATATCGGGACGAGTTTGACGGCCCTTCTCGATGGCAATCTTCACTAATTGACCCACGCCCGTTTGATCGAGGCTCGCGAACGGATTCTTTTTGAAGATTTCGTTTTCGGTATAAGCACCCAGGAAGTTACCCATGTCGTCACGCGACACACCCAAGGTAGTCTGGGTGAGGTCATTCGTACCGAAGCTGAAGAATTCCGCAGTGTGTGCGATTTCATCAGCAGTTAAGGCACCACGAGGAACCTCAATCATAGTCCCAACTGAATAAGCAATCTTCACTTTCTTCTCCGCTTGGACTTCGGCGGCGACGCGATGGATGACTTCGACCTGTAAGTCTAATTCACGTTTGTAGCCAACGAGAGGCACCATGACTTCAGGTTTAACTTTGATACCCTTCTTCATGACAAAGGCAGCGGCTTCAAAAATAGCACGAGCCTGCGTTTCGGTGATTTCAGGATAAGCGATACCTAAGCGGCAACCGCGGTGACCGAGCATCGGATTGAATTCGTGTAAGGCGTGAACGCGCGCGATGACTTTTTCCTTAGAAATTCCTAATTTCTTCGCCAATAAAGCCTGGGCTTTATCATCATGAGGAACGAATTCGTGTAAGGGTGGATCGAGTAAACGAATCGTCGCAGGCAGACCATTCAGTGCTTTAAAGATACCGATGAAGTCTTCGCGTTGATAAGGAAGAATCTTGGCGAGAGCTTTACGACGACCTTCAAGTGAATCGGCGAGAATCATTTCGCGAACAGCATCGATACGATTTCCTTCGAAGAACATGTGCTCGGTTCGAGTTAAACCGATACCTTGTGCACCGAAAGCGACCGCTTGTTTGGTCTGCTCTGGATTGTCAGCATTCGTACGAACCTGTAAGCGAGTGGCCTGAGCACACCACTTCATTAATTGCACATAGTTTTTATATTTCTCGGTCTTCTGAGCATTTTTATCGTTATTAATCACTCCCGCGACGATTTCAGAAGGGGCGGTCTTGATTTGTCCGGCGTAAACAGTTCCGGCTGTACCATCGATGGATAAGTAATCCCCTTCTTTGAATTTGTGACCGGCAATGGTCGCGATTTTTTTATCGTAATCGATGTGCACCGCAGCGGCACCACAGACGCAGACTTTACCCATTTGACGGGCCACGAGTGCGGCGTGCGATGAAACGCCACCACGAGCAGTGAGAATACCTTCCGCGGCAATCATCCCACGAAGATCTTCTGGTGAAGTTTCGACGCGTACTAATAAAACTTTTTCGCCTTTATCCGCAGCGACAACCGCACGATCCGCATTGAAATAAATGCGTCCAGTCGCAGCCCCAGGTCCAGCAGGCAGGCCCGTCGCAATGGCTTTCGCTTTCTTGACATCATTCACGTCAAAAATCGGAGCTAACAATTGTTCTAACTGATCGGCCGGATTTCGCAGAATGGCAGTTTCCCAATCGATGAGTTTGGACTTCACCATGTCGGCAGCAAACTTCAGTGCGGCGGCGGCCGTGCGCTTACCATTACGCGTCTGCAACATGTAGAGTTTACCTTCTTGAACGGTGAACTCGATGTCTTGAACGTCTTTGAAGTGCTTCTCGAGAATTTGACGAACCTTCAATAATTGTTCGTAGCTCTTAGGCATGACGTTCTTTAATTTGATGACGGGCTCCGGCGTACGGACACCAGCGACGACGTCTTCGCCTTGGGCGTTCACTAAAAACTCTCCGTAAAACTCATCGACGCCGTTAGCAGGATTACGCGTGAAAGCTACGCCTGAACCGGAATGTTCGCCGGTGTTACCAAACACCATGGCTTGAACGTTAACGGCGGTACCCCACTCCGCAGGGATATTGTATTTACGGCGATAAACGATTGCACGGTCATTCATCCAAGAACTGAAAACCGCACCCGCAGCACCGCGAAGTTGCTCCCATGGATCATGAGGGAAAACACGGCCGGTGCGCTCTTTAACCAAAGTTTTAAAGCGCTTCACCAACTCTTGTTGGTCGGCGGCGGTCAGTTTGGAGTCTTCGATATCTGCGTCGTATTTTTGGTGTTTAAATTCTTCGATGACTGTTTCAAAAGGCTCGTGGTCTTCGCCTTCGCGCTTTTGTACGCCGAGCACAACGTCACCATACATTTGAATAAAACGACGGTAACAATCCCAAGCGAAGCGGGCATTGTTGGTGGCTTTCTCAAGTGCGACGACTGATTGATCATTCAGACCAAGATTCAAAATGGTGTCCATCATGCCGGGCATCGAATCGCGAGCACCCGAGCGAACCGCCAGTAATAGCGGCATGCCTTGGGTGGCACCAAATTTTGTGCCCATAATAGTTTCCATATTTTTAACACCCGCTTCCATCTGCGCTTGGAGGGTGGATGGATAGGTACGCTTGTTCGCGTAGTAGTGAGTGCAAACTTCAGTGGTGATAGTGAAGCCTGGAGGAACGGGCAGACCAATGCGGGTCATCTCTGCGAGGTTGGCACCCTTGCCACCGAGGAGCGCTTTCATGGAACCATCGCCATCGGCTTTGCCACCTCCCCAAGTGTAAACTACTTTTGTCGATTTAGTTTTCGGTGAATGATTACTTTTTTTATTTTTAGCCATGGGGATGTTAGGTGTGAGAAATTGCACGGTCCAACGGCAAGCCGATGAACATTGGGGGAACTAAAAGAAGAAGAAAGCGCTCGAAGGTGTCAACGGATTTGGGGGCTCAAAAAACCTTCATCCTCGGTCATAACACCAAAAAAAGATAGGTCATTAGAAAATCTTAACGCTCCATTCAAAAGGTCTAAGGGCAGGCCAAACCTTAGATGATTTTCAAAAACTTCAGGGTGATAATCACGGCAATTCCGACTAAAGTTAATGCCACTAAAATTTGTGGGATTTTGGCGGAAGGCTTTTTCTTGTAGTTGATTTGATTCTCGTAGGTCCTCTGTCCCAGCGGGGTGACACTAAGAATAGTCACCTCGGGGTAGGATTGATCGGGAACATCTTTAACCGTCGCACTGATTAAACCTAGTTTTAATAAAATAAGATAAGCCATGCTTTTTCTAGCACTACTAAAAGTATCAAAATTATTACACTCACGGCCCACGACTAAACGTTCCAAAGCGGCCTGAGCATCGGAGGTGATGTAGCGCCGTTGGGGTGGACTTTTAGTATCGGGGCTCAATTTTGTGTGCTTTCACCTTTCTAAATTGCAAATAATACAAATGGCAAATAACAATTAATACTTAATGCGGTGGCTGGCTAATTATGTCTCAAAATGAAATCCGATAATCAATATCACAGCCAAAATAGTGCGTTAGCTTCGGCACTCACTATTGCCGGTTCCGATAGTGGCGCGGGTGCGGGCATACAGGTCGATTTGCTGACATTTGCGGCGAATGGAGTCTACGGAACCACCGCCATCACTTGTTTAACTGCTCAAAATCCAACAGGAGTCAGCGGAATTCAAGCTACGCCAGCAGACTTTGTCATCGAGCAATGCCAACAAGTAATCCTCCATTTTCAGCCGCGCGCCCTTAAAACAGGGATGTTGCTGAATACAGAAATCGTCGAAGCGGTCGCACGCTTAATTAGTTCAACAAAAATTCCTAGCGTGATTGATCCCGTCATGGTCGCCTCAAGTGGTGCCTGTCTTTTGTCACCCGATGCCGTTAACGCGGTCAAAAAAAACCTGATACCCTTAGCCGCTTTAGTTACCCCCAATCTCGATGAAGCCTCAATTTTATTGGGTAAAACTGCCGTTGGCGGGGTGCACTGCGTAGCAGAAGCCCGCGAACTGGCTCAACTTTATCGCGTACCTTTTTTACTCAAAGGCGGTCATGCGCAAGGTGATGAACTGATCGATGTACTCGCTTGGCCCGATGGAAAAACTTTTGTGCTAAAGGCGAAGCGTATCAAAGAAATTGATACTCACGGAAGCGGTTGCACTTTATCCGCAGCCATCACCGCGCACCTCGCGCTGGGAAAAGATTTACAATCAGCCGTCGTGGCGGGACATGCCTACCTGCAGGCTGGCATGACCTCCCCTATTTCAGTCGCCGGTTTAAAGCACATTAAACACTAGATTCTAGACATAAAACAGGGTCTAACTTCGGTCTAATTAGGCTAAATCGGATGTTTTTAACCCTCCTAGGTTATTCACACTTGCCCCTTCGCCTTGCACACCTTTTCTAACCCATTCCCTGCGGTAAACATCCCGCCATTCGACCATGACAAAAAAGAACGCTGCGAAGCAATCGACCTCTAAAACAAAATCCACCTCTTCCGCCATCACCGGCGTGAAAATGCGCGGTTGTGATGTCATGGTCCGTTGCCTCGAGAACCTCGGCGTCGATACGATCTTCGCTTACCCAGGTGGTGCCTCGATGGAACTTCACCAAGGCCTCACCCGTTCCAAAAAAATTCGTACCATCCTTCCTCGTCATGAACAAGGTGGAGCGTTTATGGCTCACGGTTACTCTCGCGCCACGGGCAAACCTGGCGTGTGTATGGCGACCTCGGGTCCAGGTGCTACCAATTTAGTTACCGCGATTGCCGATGCTCACATGGATAGTATTCCGCTCATTTGCATCACCGGACAAGTTTACCAACAATTCATCGGACGTGCCGCCTTCCAGGAAACTGATTTCTATGGCATGACTCTGCCCATCGTGAAGCACTCCTTCCTCGTATTAAATTACGAAGAGTTGCCGATGATCATGTATAAGGCTTTCAAAATTGCGACTACCGGTCGCCCAGGTCCTGTAGTTATCGATATTCCTAAAGACGTACAACAAGTGGAGTTTGTGCCCGTATTTCCTAAGTCAATCGACGATGTATCCATTCCTGGTTTAGCCGTTCCGCCCAAGCCTGGCGACGCCCAATTCGAAACGATTATTCGCTTAATCGAAAAAGCCAAACAGCCAGTTCTTTATATTGGTGGCGGTGTTCTTTCGGGCGACGCCCACAAAGAGTTAATGGAATTCGCTGAAGCGACTAACATTCCAGTAGCTTCTACGCTCATGGGCTTGGGTTCTTTCCCAGCCAATCACCCACAATCACTCTACTGGTACGGCATGCATGGTACCGTTGCGGGTAACTGGGCCGTTTGTAAGAGCGACTTACTTATCGTACTCGGCGCGCGCTTTGACGACCGTATCACCGGGGCGATTGAAAAATTTGCGCCCGACGCAACGATTGTCCACATCGACATCGATCGCTCCGAACACCATAAAAATAAATTCGCAGACTATCCGATTCACTCCGACGTGAAGCACGCGCTCAAACGCCTCGCGGCACTGACCAAAAAGAATTTTAAAAAGCCTGATCTCAAAAAGTGGTACACCACCATCAATGGCTGGAAAAAGGAACACCCCTTCCCTTTCACTTACGATCGCAAGGGCTCAAAGCATATCTTACCTCAAGAAGCCGTCGAAGCCCTCTACGAGGAAACCAAAGGTGAAGCGATTATTTCAACGGGCGTGGGCCAACACCAAATGTGGGCCCCGCAATACTACCAATTCAATAAACCACGCACTTTCATTAGCTCATTAGGCGCTGGAACGATGGGCTTCGGCCTGCCCGCTGCGATCGGCGCTAAAGTGGCTTGCCCCAAAAAGCAGGTCATCGATATCGATGGCGACGGCTCATTCTTAATGAATATTCAAGAATTGGCGTGTATGAAAATTGAAAAGATTAACGCCAAAATTCTCATCCTTAATAATCAACACTTGGGCATGGTGGTGCAGTGGGAAGATCGCTTCTACGCCGGCGTTCGCGGACATACCATCTTAGGTGACGCTTCCAATATCGGTAGCCCCGATAATCCAAGCGGACTCTATCCTGACTTCGTTAAGATTGCTAATGGCTTCGGTATTAAAGCACGCCAGGTAATGAAGCGCGAAGAACTCCGCGATGCGATTCGCGAAATGCTCGATCACGACGGTCCCTACTTACTCGATGTCGTTGTTCCTTACACCGAACACGTGTTGCCGTTTATTCCTCAGAAGAAATCGGCCATGGAAATTCTCACGAAGTAATCACACTTCTCTTAGAAATAAAAAAGGTGCGGACTCCGCACCTTTTTTTATGGGTTAATTATGAAGCGTGCTCCGACAACCAACGTTCAGCCTCAATCGCGGCACGACAACCCATCCCTGCCGCGGTGATGGCTTGACGATAAACGTGATCCGAACAATCACCCGCCACGAAAACACCAGGGACTTGAGTATTCACGGTATTGGCTTCAGCGACAAGGTAACCGTTATCATCAACCTTTAAGGCAGGAGTAAAGGGTTTGGAATTAGGAATGTGTCCGATGGCAATAAACACACATTTACAGGGGATTTCACGGGTTTTTCCGTCCGCCTCTTTCACTTTAATGGTATGAACTTTACCATCCGCGCCCCCTAAAATTTCAAGCGGTGTGCAATTGAGTGCGAGTTCGATTTTTTCGTGAGACTTCACGCGCTGTACCATGATTTCAGAAGCACGGAATTTATCACGACGATGAACTAAAATTACTTTGGAGGCAAAACGGGTTAAAAATAAAGCTTCTTCACAAGCCGTGTCACCACCACCCACCACGACGACCGGTACGTTGCGATAAAACGCACCATCACAGGTAGCACAGGTGGTCACTCCATTACCGCCGTAGTATTCCATCTCACCAGGAATGCCCATGAGTCGAGGCGAGGCCCCTGTCGCAATAATAACCGCCTTGGCTTCATAGGTCGCTTCGCCGCCGACGAGTTTTTTAGTGGCTCCAGAAAAATCTACCTTCTCAATGCGATCCCAAGCAAAACGTGCACCGAAGCGTTCCGCCTGAGCTTTCATATTAGTAATTAATTCATTACCATCCACCCCGTGCACAAAACCGGGGAAATTTTCGACCTCGGAAGTCGTGGTCAATTGACCGCCGGGCTGGCCGCCCTCGAGAACCAGTGGACTTAACCCTGCACGAGCAGCATAAATCGCAGCGGTCAGTCCCGCACATCCCGTTCCTAAAATTAAAACGTTTTCAGCCATAAAGAGTTTTTAATTTTGAGTGGATTGAGGTAACGGCAAGACAGAAAATCAAGCTTCACGTGTTTGGGTCTGACATCGATGCTGCAAAATTATTTTTTGAGCGACTCCGCCCATTGTCTGGGTGTTTTGGCGATCCAACCTTCTTTGCTCAGAAAATCAGCAATTTTAACAAAATCCTTATAGGATTGGTCATCCCACTGGCCGACGTGACCCTGTAAAACCAGAGGACTAGCCGGTGTCTTGGCTTTATAGGCATCCGCGAATTTGTCGTAACTCACCTTCCCCGTCGTCACCTCCATGTTAATTGAACGCGCCAAAACCCGACGCTTCTTATCTTTGGGTCCGAAAAACCAGTTCGTCAGATTCGGACAAATATCCATCGCCGTCGCCGTATTTTCGTCGCTCTGATTATAGGGTGCCCCAAAAGTGTTGAACGTGAGTTGTGTATTTTTATTAAAAATATCACAAGCGTCTTTAAAATACTTTTTCTGAGTTTCTAAATCTGGACCATTAAATTCAGAGCCCTCAGTGCCATCGGGTTTTTTAATTTTCTTGTGATCCCAGGCGTGTAACCAAAATTCGACACAGCCACCATTCTCGATTGCATTCTTCTTTATCCACGCAACATCATCAGTATTCGGATTGGCCAAGGAATCACAGATCACGCCCATCGAAATAACGGTTTTATTTTTTACAGCCCAAGCGCTCACTTTTTTAAATCCTGGTAGCAACCGAGCTTTTTCTCCCGCTCGCACATCATCAAATTTCCAAATTACCACCTTGGGACTTTCCGCCGCGCTCACTGCTCCGCCGACGAACAGGGCGAAAACACTTAATGACTTGAATAAAAGCTTTAGCACGGGGAGTTATCCAACCCTACGCCACCCAAAGCCCAGGTGTCCAGAGGGACCGTAAAGGGGTCGAAACGCCCAATAAATCGAACTTTTTAGCCGAAATCAGCCCACTCTGGGCTTATTTACCCCCATTTATTATTTGAACTACAGGGGCTTTGGCTCGCCTTTTCTACCGAGGGTTTGCTAAGTTTCGCCTCCGGTCCCCTATGTTCCAAAGCATCCTCAAACTCTTTGTTGGTAGCCACAATCGGAGTTTTCTCCGCAAGTGCGCCCCCATCGTTAAGCGCATCAATGCTCTGGAGCTAGAATACCAGAAACTTTCCGACGAACAGGTCCGTGCCAAGACAGCCGAATTCAAAGCGCGTTTGGCCAAAGGCGAAAAATTAGACGCCCTTTTACCCGAAGCTTTTGCCGTCGTTAAAAATGCTGCCCGCCGACTCTGCGGTACCAAAGCCATGGTCTGCGAACATGAGTTAAACTGGGAAATGGTGCACTTCGACGTTCAGTTAGTCGGCGGTATTGCTCTCCACCAAAATAAAATTGCCGAAATGGCCACCGGCGAAGGCAAAACTTTAGTCGCCTCACTTCCCCTTTACCTCAACGCACTCACGGGGAAAAACTGCCAACTGATTACGGTGAATGATTACTTGGCGCGTCGTGACTCCGAGTGGATCGGCCACCTCTATCGCTGGCTCGGCCTAACCGTGGGCTGTATCCAAAATCAAATGGGTAACGAAGAACGCCAGCAAGCCTACGCTTGCGATATTACTTATGGAACCGCTTCGGAATTTGGTTTCGATTACTTGCGGGACAACGGCATGGCCTTAGCCGCCAAAGAACAAGTGCAACGCGGTCACTACTTCTGTATCGTCGACGAAATCGACTCAATTCTCATCGATGAAGCACGCACCCCACTGATTATTTCCGGACCCACCACCGAAGAACGCGAACCCGCTTTTCCTCGTTTGGTTGAACCCGTCAATAAACTTTTTGAATTACAAACTAAGTTGGTCACACGCATCATCAATGAAGTCGAAGCCGAACTAAAAAAAGTTCCTGAAAATAAAGAACCTTCCCAAGACACCTTAGATAAACTCTGGCTCACCGCCCACGGGATGCCGCGCAATAAATCCTTCAGCCGCTTGATGGAAGTGGGGCGCTGGCGAAAAGTACTCGAATCTTTTGAAGGTAATCTGGCGAGCGAAGTCGAAAAAGATCGCCGCTACTATCTCAAGGAGCGTTTGTACTTCTCCATCAGCGAGCGGAATCATGAATCGGATCTCACTCAACTCGGGCGCGACACCTTACGCCCCGGTGAACCGGATGCTTTCGTTTTACCTGATTTACCGACGCGCTATGTTGAATTAGATAAAGATGAATCGCTGACCGTAGAAAAACGTAACGAATTACGCACCCAAGCTGAAGCGGCCTACGTTCAAGTTTCGGAAGATATTCACGCGATTGGCCAATTACTCAAAGCCTTCGCGCTCTACGAAAAAGACCGTCATTACGTGGTTCAAGAAGATAAGGTCATGATCGTCGACGAGAATACGGGACGCATTATGGCCGGTCGTCGCTGGAGCGATGGACTCCACCAAGCGATCGAAGCCAAAGAAGGGGTCGCCCTGGAAAAAGAAAATAAAACGTACGCGACCATCACCATTCAAAATTATTTCCGCATGTACCAAAAGTTGGCCGGCATGACGGGTACAGCCGAAACCGAAGCCACTGAATTCCATGAAATCTATGGTCTCACGGTGGTGACCATCCCCGCCCATCGAAACTGCATTCGCATCGATGAAAATGATATTGTTTTTAAAACGCGTCGTGAAAAATATAGTTATTCGATAAAACAAATTAGCGAATCATATACAAAAGGTCAGCCCGTCTTGGTCGGTACCGCTTCCGTTGAAGCTTCCGAAACCTTAAGTCGAATGCTCACCAATGCAAAAATTCCACACAAGGTACTCAACGCTAAACACCACGAACAAGAAGCCGATATTATCGCCATGGCCGGCCAAAAAGGCGCGGTAACTATTGCGACCAATATGGCCGGACGCGGAACCGACATTCGTTTGGGTGAAGGGGTGCGAGAACTCGGCGGACTCTTCGTACTCGGCACCGAGCGCCACGAATCGCGTCGCGTGGATCGCCAATTGCGCGGCCGTTGCTCCCGTCAAGGCGACCCTGGTCGTTCCCGATTTTTAATCGCGCTCGAAGACGACTTAATGCGCCTCTTCTCGAACGCAGGCATTATTTCATCGCTCTTAGAGAAATCTTTTAAAGAAGGTGAGCCCCTCGAACACCCTTTACTGAATCGTTCCATCGGCACCGCCCAAAAGCGCGTCGAAGGTCAGAATTACTCTCAACGTAAACGTCTCTTACAATATGACGACGTGCTCAATTATCAGCGTCAGATCATCTACGGCCTAAGAAATCGTTCATTGGTCGATGCCAATACCCGCAAAAACATCCTCGAAGTCATCGCTGAAGAAGTCGAAGAGCGGGTTAATTTAATTTATCCCGATAGCCATCGCATGGCGGACCGCGAAGGTGCCGAAGTTTTTCTTTCTTGGTTTTCACAATGCTTCCCCATTCGCATCGCGATTGATGAAATTCTTACGCTGAATCGTGATTTAGCAGCCGCTTATATCATGAAGAAAATTAACGAGCTGCAAGAGAGTCGCGAAAAATATGAATCAAAAGAAGCTCTGCATTATCTAGAACGTCATCTTTTAATTCGGGCGATTGATAAAAATTGGCAGAATCATTTGACCGATATGGACGAACTCCGTCGCGCCGTCGGCCTCCGTGGCTACGCCCAAAAAGACCCATTAAATGAGTACAAAACTGAAGCTTATCGTACTTTCTCTGATTTAATGCGCCAACTACGCTCTGAAGTTTGCTCCGGACTTTTCCGCACCGCTTCATCGATGGAAGCTCTCGAATCTTTACTGCGCTCAGCCCAAGGACGTGCCATCGCCACCAGACCCGCCGAGCCAGGTACACCGGAAGACTCCGCAAGTCAAACTTCCGACAATCAGTCGAAAGCAGAACCGTTCCGTCGCGCGACTCCCAAAATCGGTCGCAATGACGTGGTGAAAATTCGCAAAGGTAACGACGTCCAAGAAATGAAATGGAAAAAAGCTGAAGTGCTCGTTCGCGAAGAGGGCTGGGAAGTTATTGAACCTGTAGCCGAATGACCCTTGAGCGGCCCGCACTCTTCAAATCGCCAGTCCTGATCGCATGGCTGGGAACAGGTCTAACCGGCTTGTTGTTATTTTTCTCATTTGGTCCCGTCGGACATCCCTTCGTCGCACTCTTCGCGCTGATCCCTGCGATTCTTGCAACAACTCAGAAAATACCTTGGAAGATTTGGCGACAAGCGGCCTGGGGCGTCAGTTGGATTCTTTGGATAGCACTTCTCATCTGGCTACGACACGTCTACCCGCCTCTGGGTTATATCGGCTTAGTGCTACTGACCGCCTACTGCGCCCTGTATTTATTTTTATGGTTAATTGCCTTACGTTGGATTTTTCCTGCGACTGAAAATGCCTCACTTCCCATTCGTCTGCTCTATCTCATTGGTTTAGCAGGTGCCTGGGGATTACTCGAATGGGTTCGCTCGCAATTTTTAACAGGCTTCGGTTGGCTTCCACTTTCAGCCAGCCAAGAAGGTAACGCCGTGTTACTCAGTCTGTGTGCATGGGTCGGACCTTACGGTCTTTCCGCCCTTCTTGTTCTCATTAATCTCGGATTCGCCAGTTGGATATTTCGACTTAAAGTTACGACCCAATCTAACCTGAGAGCCGTTAATCCTTTAAGCTGGTTCAGTCGTCTCACGCCAGAACTTTATCTTTGTTTATCACCTGTGGTTTTTGGTTTCATCGCCTGCAGTGAAAGTTTAGTCACGCGAGCCGATTTAATTCCATTTACCGCCGGAGTCGTACAAACCGATTTCGATCCTAATGCGAAATGGGATTCAGTCCGACTACAAGATCACATCGAAAAAATTGAGTCACTCACTTTTACAGCCAGTCAGCCCAACGCCAAAGGTGAACGTCCTGATTTTATTTTATGGCCCGAAGCTGCCCTGCCCATCTCCTTGGCCAGTCAGCCGTATGTAAATCTCCTAACACGTTTAGTGATTAAAACCGATACGCCGCTCATCATTGGGACCATCGATAAAGAAAAAACCGGTTACACCAACAGCGTCGCCGTGATTACGTCGGAAGGATTACAGCGACCGATTTATTCTAAACGCCATTTAGTACCCTTCGGTGAATACGTACCGTTCGCGACGATTCTACCACTCAGAAAAGTTGTCCCGATTAGCGAAGACTGTGTGGCGGGGCGTGGTCCGAATTTATTTCCAATCACCAATCGCAAAGGACAAACCGCTATTGCGGGAGCACTCATCTGCTACGAAGATGTTTTTCCGGAACTCGCGCGCGAGCATGCACTCGCTGGCGCCAATCTCCTCGTGGTCGTAACGAACGATGCTTGGTATGGTCGCGAAGCAGGTGCCTACCAACATAACGCTCACTCCATTTTGATAGCAGCCTCCACCGGACTACCCGTGATTCGATGTGGCAATGCTGGCTGGAGTGGAACCATCAATCGCTTCGGCCAAGCCAAGGCGATGACTCAAAACGAGAGTATCTATTTTGCAGGACAAGCCGTGGTTGGCCCGCTATTCACTCAAAAACATCAGCCGGAAACCTTTTGGGTTCAGCACGGCGATTGGGCGGTAGCGATAGGCGGACTGTTTTTTGCCTTCGCCTATATTGGGCGACGAAGACAAAAAAGTGTCAGCTGAAGGCCTTAAAGATTAGCGACGGCGGCTGCTGCCACGTGATTCGCCGCCTTCTTCGCCTTCCATGTCCTCGGGGCGCTCTTCTTCGTCCCACTTCAATTCCTTATTCAGCTTATCGTCATCTTCAACTTCAGGTAAGTCGGTAATTTCTTCAGCCGCGGAAGTAGGACGCACAGGCTTATCATCATCGTCGTCGTCCGTCGGTACTTCATGTCCGGCAGGAACGAATTCTAAAATATCCGTAATTTCTTCGAAGGGATGGATATCACGACCTTCAATCAAAGCCTGATTGCGCAGATCGCTCAATTGTTCATCAACGTCTTCGATGGTTAACTTCTGCTCTAACTTGATCGTGTCATTAATAAATTTTACGCGAAGACGAGTAATGTGTTCGAGAAAATCAGCATAAGAGCCTTTTTCGCCATCTTTAACATTAGGGAGAGCGAAAAGTAATTCTTCGGAGTCGAGAATATGTTCAGCCACGCGAGCGAGGCGGACGGTTTCATCTTTATCTTTTTCGATTGAGTGAATTTGAAAGGGCACAAAAGCCGCTTCTAGAATTTCATTGGAAAGACCA
>SIAU01000020.1 GCA_009691685.1 Opitutales bacterium | reverse complement strand
ACCGTTTCACCTGAAACCGCTCAAGCCAATCGCACAGGGATAAAACAATCTAAAATTTCATTAGCCGGAGAGTCCTCCTACCAAAATAAGAAAGTTATTTTTAATCCCGAATTTTGGTCATGAATCCTAAGTTGCGTCAACGGCTGGAAAAGGCTCTCGCTCAGCGCGATGCCGATGGGCTGTTACGTACTTTGAAAGTTCGATCCGCGACCGATACACGAATTAATTTAGCCGATAATGATTACCTTAATTTAAGTCACGACAGTGAAGTGATTGCAGCGGCAAGTGCGGCTTTAGATAAATGGGGAGCCTCGTCCTCTGCGTCTCCTTTAGTCACGGGCTACACTGAATTACATCAAGACTTAGAAAAAACGGTAGCCCAGTGGCATGGCTACGCTCATGGACTTATTTTAAATACCGGATTTTCGGCAAACACGGCTGTGCTAGGTGGCTTGCCTAAAAAAGGGGATATCGTTTTGGCCGATAAGTTAATTCATGCGAGTATGCTGGAGGGAATTTTATCTTCAGAGGCAACACTCCGTCGCTTTCCGCATAATGACTTAAATATTTTAGAATCCATGTTAGAGGAGTCTAAAGAAAGTGACGCGGTCGTGTTTGTGGTGACGGAAAGTGTTTACTCGATGGACGGGGATTGCCCCGACTTATCAAGAATATCAAAACTGAAAGAGCGTTATAATTTTTGTTGGGTATTAGATGAAGCTCATGCTACAGGTTGGCACGGATCAACGGGCTCAGGCATGCAGGAAGAGCAGGGGGTGCGAGCGGCCGCTGATATCGTGGTGGGCACCTTAGGTAAAGCGCTCGGGGCTCAAGGGGCCCATGTACTATGTCATGATGTTCTCATCAAAAATATGATCATCAATTTCGCTGCGGAGTTTATTTATTCAACTTATCTCAGTCCGGCATCTGCGGCCGCCGCCTTAGCCGCCATTAATCGGACGAAAAATTTAGCCACGGAGCGAACGCAGTTGCATCAACTTTCGAGAGACTGGCGGGCAGCTTTGCGTGCGGCTGGGTTTGCCTCACCCGATTTTCATTCACCGATAATTCCGTTAATTATAGGTGAGGTAAAAAAGACTCAGCATTATGCGGAGGCTTTAAGGTCAGCCGGATTTATTGTTTCAGTGATTCGTCCGCCCACGGTACCCGTGAACACGGCCCGTATCAGAATTTCTTTGCGCAGAGGACTAGACGCAACGCACCTCGAAAAATTTATTTCTACACTGAAAGGGGTCGCCTCATGAAAATCGGGTGGATAGGCGGTTGGGGAATTTCGCTCGAGGAAATGCAACCCTTAGTGGTGAGTCATGCCCCTGACGCCGAACATTTAATTTATCCACCCGTCATGGGTGCGGCAGAAAACCTAGTGGGTTGTGACATGGTGATTGGGTGGTCTTTGGGCGCTCATCTAATTTTAGAAGCTGCCTCTCGGGGTGTTAAGTTGCCCGCTAAGGCTTTGCTCATCGCACCCTTTACTTCGTTCTGCAGCGAACACTCAAAATGTGGAAAAGTCAGTGAGACGCAGGTACGCTGGTTGAGTCGCCTAGTTAAAACAGATTTACCTAATGCTTTGGCCGATTTCCGAAATCGGGCAGGAATACCGCCCTCTAATATTTCTGAGCTACCCTATGAATCAGAAAATCTTTTAAAAGGTTTAGAAATTTTATCTCAACCTGCCGGAATCTCGCTGATTAGTTTTTGTCGTCAGGGATTACCGAGTGGCTGGGAGGCCTATGTGGGTTCGGAGGATTTATTATTAAACCCTGACGGAGTTTGCCAATCTATCGTCGGCTGCCAGATTGTAGATGGCTTAGGGCATAACCTCAGCGATTTTTTCGCCGACAACACAAATTAACTCATGCGCTTCAACGAACGTGCACACACCTATGATCAACACGCCGCCCCGCAGCGTCGTTTTGCTGAAGCCTTAGCTGCTTTTGCTCCCTTTCCCCGTGGTGCGGAAATTACTGAGTTGGGTGCTGGCACAGGTTTTCTAACGAATGCTTTATTGGTTCAGGGAGCCTCTGTGGAAGCCACCGATAACTCGCCTACGATGGTGGAACTAGGTCGGCAAAACGCACCACTGGCTGATTGGAAGGTGCGCGATGCTTTCACGAAAATACCCAAAGCGAAAGCTTTGGCATCATCCGGTCTATTACATTGGGCACCCGATCCTGTGGCGGTTTTACGCCACTGGCATGACGCTCTGCCGGACCAGGGGCGTTTACTCTTGGGTGTACCCTGTGATCCTTGCTTATTTGAACTTCGCGATTTGATGGGCGAGGGACCCTTGCATTGGCGCGACGAAGATCAGTGGCTACAAATTTTTCAAAGTGCTCAATTTGATGTCCGTGCCCACGGAGTTTTGGAATCGCAGGAAATTTATCCTTCGTCGATTGATTTATTTAGAGCCTTGCACGGCAGTGGCGTCACGGGCGAGCCTCGCCTGTCGTCGGGTAATTTAAAGTCGCTGATTAAAGATTACGACCGCTTACATCCTAAATCGGGTGGCGTGGTAGCGACTTGGGCGTGGCTCCTGGTTGACGCCGTGGCGCTTTAATTAAAATCAAATTCCGGATGTGAGTCGGGTGGTGGATCTTCGCCTGCTAAAATTCCGCGAATAAATAAATCACGATGCTCGGGGCAGGGCCCATATTTTCTTAGCGCATTCGCATGCTCAAGCGTGCCGTAACCCTTGTGGGTCGCAAAGCCATACTCTGGATATTTTTCCTCCATTTTAATTAATAATTTATCACGTTCTACTTTGGCGACGATGGACGCTAGGGCGATGGCGAGACTTTTCCCATCACCTTGTTTAACCGCCTCATGCGCCCAGGTGAAAGGGCGTAAGGGTAGTCCGTCCACGAGCACCAAAAAATTCTTCTCATCGCGCCACCCAAATAATTCGCCTTCTGTCCCCGCAGCGGGAAACAGAGGAGCGAGGGGACCTTGTGCCAAACTCGTCATGCATCGACCCATTGCAATACGAGTTGCTCCGAGAATATTATGCGCAGAAATTTCCATCACTGACGCTTCCGCCCAAACGGCCTTTAATTTTCCCTCCTCGTGCATCTCAAAAATAATTTGATGCAGGTCGCTCCGTTTTGAAGGTGAAAGTTTTTTAGAATCGTTCGCACCCTTGAGTCGACGAATCCAGGCGGCCTCTCCGTAAAATCCTGCATCGAGTAAAACAGCTGCGGCGACCACGGGTCCGCAAAGCGATCCTCGTCCGGCTTCATCCAGACCCGCAATCCCTGGTCTTCCATTGCCTTTTTTGCGGTCGAATGTAGCCAGAGACGCCACAGTTTAATCTGCTTTCTTGCGACCTTTGAAAGGCTTAGGTGCTGGGGGTTCAAGGCCACGAGCCTCGTAAGCGGTTTTAAAATGGAGCTTAGCAAAATTCACTAAAATGGCTGGGCCTAATCTGCCGACCAGTTCGATGGCCGCTTCTTTCGCTTCTGCTCCTGAGCCTTTCGGCAATCTCACGCCCCCATCGGCCGAAAGACGATCGAGTTCTCGTACAAAAGTTGCCCGGGCAATAATTGAAGCTGCGGCCACAACGGGATCGGACTCCGCCTTGGTCCGCATTCTCAAATCAAAAATAACTTTTTTGCGCTCTAACTCATTTTGCACAATTGGTTCTTCGGAAAACTGATCGAGTAAGCCCCAGGCGGGTCGACGTCCGTGAAGAAGTTCGTAATCCTTCAAAGCTTCTTCGCAAGAAGTGGCATGCATCCAACCCAGTAAGCGATTAAGATTTTTTCCGAAGCGGGAGTGGAGCTCATTGTATTTCGACATTCTCGCAAAAGTAGTTTTTACGGCGACGCCGGGAGTTCCTCGAATTACTTTTTCGAGCTCAGCAATTTTCGTATCCGTTAATTTTTTTGAATCTTTAATGCCTGCTTTGATCCACTCACGTGTCATCTCACCCGTCGCGATGACACAGGCAGAGACGACGGGACCAAATAAGTCACCTTTACCCGATTCATCGAGCCCCGCGTGTTCTTCAAACCACTCAGGATTTAATTCCTCTTCGTAGCCGAGCAGGGCCTGGCCGGTAACTTCTGATTCTAAAGTGAATTTCACAAATTCCTCGGTGCCTTTGCCTGAGATGACGCACTTGCCAGATTTATAATGAACCACGCTACAATTCGCACCCTTATAAGCAAACGCAGCATGATCGACGACGGCGGACACCCAGCCTTTTCCAATTAAGATGGCTTTAAGTTTTTCAGCTTGGGCGGCATCGAGCTTAAGGGTGTGCATGGCCACCTTCTTGGGATTTTCTTCGGAGTCCTGCTTGGTCTTTTTTGCCATTGCGATTACTTTTACTGTACTTCGTATTTAAATCCAGCCCCTTCCCATGCCTTTGCGTGAAATAATTACAGCCAATAATGCCCTTAAGTTTCGTAAGGCCTTGTTAGCGTGGTTTGTAAAGCATCGGCGCCCTATGCCTTGGCGTGAAAAGGTTTCTGCCTACCGCACCGTGGTTTCGGAGTTGATGTGCCAACAGACGCAAATCGCTACCGTTATTCCTTATTTTAATCGCTGGGTTAAAACATGGCCTGACTTTAAGGATTTGGCGCGTTCCAAAGAATCGGATGTTTTGGCCGCTTGGGCGGGTTTGGGTTATTATAACCGAGCACGAAATTTGCGGGCCTGTGCGATCGAGATTTCGCAATTAAAAGTTTTACCAACAACGGCGATGGAGTGGCAAAAATTTAAAGGCATCGGACCTTACACCGCGGCTGCCATTTCAAGTATCGCCTATGATGAGCCCGTTGCCGTCGTTGATGGAAACGTGGTGCGGGTGTTGGCTCGCATTGACGGAGTTAAAAAAGTTTTCAGCGATGGATCCACCGCCGTTAAATATTTTACGCCGTTAGCCAATCACCTCGTCGATGTGCAGCAGCCTGGAGATTTTAATCAAGCGATGATGGAGTTGGGTGCGCTGGTTTGTCGTAAAGCTAATCCCAGTTGTTCGATTTGTCCGGTGGCGCAGTGGTGTCGGGCGAAAAAAGAAAATCTGGCCGAAAGTCTTCCGCGCTTTGCCCCCAAAAAACGTCAGCAAGCCATTGTTCACCGCGCCCTTATTTTTGATCAAGATAAATTATTATTACGAAGAAATCCCTCCGACGTGAAACGCCTAGCGGGTATGGCAGAAATCCCCGAAACAGATTTTCTGAATAATGATTTTAAATCTCAGAAAAGCTGGGTTCGTCGCCGCACCATCGGAAGTATTACTTATGAAGAAAATATAAATTTAATTACCTTAAATTCGAGGATACGTCTGAAGGTTAAAAAACAAACCGCCCTGGAATGGGTTGCGCTCAAGCACCTAAAAAAAGCGGCCATTACTGGGCCGCATCTACGTTGGATTGAGGAATGGATTAATCTAAGCGATCGGTCAGAGCGCGGCAAAGTGCTTTAAGGACGGCGACCCGGGCGTAGCGTTTATCGTTACCGGGTACGACAATCCAAGGAGCGTGCGGTGTATCGGTGCGTACAATCATGTCTTCGGCGGCGCGCTGATTATCATCCCACTTCTTACGATTCCGGTAATCTTCCTTGGTCATTTTATGACGTTTGTGTGCAGACTTTTCACGCTCGTGGAAGCGGCGAAGCTGTTCTTCTTTGGAGATGTGAATCCAGAATTTAAGTATGATGGCCCCGACTTCCGCTTGGCGTGCTTCAAAATCATTAATTTCACTGTAAGCTCGTGCCCATTCATCGGTGCGACAAAAACCTTCAACGCGTTCCACAATTACTCGGCCGTACCACGAACGATCGAAGATAGCCATGTGGCCGTAGGGTGGAATGCGTACCCAGAATCGCCATAAGTAGTGACGAGACTTTTCTTCCGGTGTCGGCGCAGGAATGGGGTGAACGTGATAATGGGCGGCATCTAATTTAGAAGCCAATCGTCGAATGACACCCCCTTTGCCGGCTGCATCAACTCCTTCGAGTACCACCAAGGTGGAAATTCCTCGCTTGGCGGCAATCCGACTGAGTCGTCCGAGCCGCCATTGGAGTTTCACAATTTGCTGAGTATAATCTTTTTTTTCTAAAACCGGATGAGCGCTAGCACTCTCTAAGAGTCCCCGTGGTCGATTGCTGGGCTTGCTAACTTTGATAATCTTTCGACGCAGTCCGCTATTTAATTGGTCTGCGATGTATTTTCCAGCCACTAGATTACGGCGCTTGGCGTCCGATCCGTTGATGACTTTCCAAGAAAGCCCTTTGCCCGAGCTAGTCGTCCTAATCGTTTTAACCTGTGGGTGATTTTTCTTTTTCCCAATGAGTAAATCACGGGCTGAAACCACCCAGCCTTCGGCATCAGTATCCTCCGCTTCACTCAATCGTTTCTTGAGAATTTTTTCAGGTGTATCAATCCAGATCTTGGCCATCGCTATTCCATTAGCGGCGAGCGTGTCTTCAAAATTTTTAATACTCTTTAAGCGTACGCGCAGGGCATCCCCTTTAAGTTCTCCATTGATTGAAGCTACCACGGAGCGCGTGGTCCAGTCACTTACGACAATCGTAATACGACCTTGGGCGGGCGTTAAGTTCCAGTAAGGCCAGAGAAAGGGGCGAAGTTTGTTTTCAGGAAGTGATGTGTCGGGAGCACAAATTTGCACGAGGCGAGAGTCGAGCCACTCGGTCAGCTGATTGGCTAGTTCCGATGCTGCCAAGCGATCGCCGCCGCCAATAACAATCACCGTACCCGCATGATGATTAACAATTCTTTGCTGGAGGGAAAGTAAACGTAAGTGTAGCGCCGAATAGGCTTTTTCGATGAGACTTTTACTTTCCATAAAATTATTCCGGGATAGCGATGGGATCACCCGGAGGTAATACCCCCTTACGGAGTGAATCAAGTGTGAGTTTTAACTCTTCTTTGAGGGTTAAATAAGAGGCCTTAAGGACAGCCTTTTCTTGCAGTTTAATCGCTTCATCTTTTTTACCCTGCAACCAGCGAACCCGGGCTAAAGTATCCAATTTATCGGCTTCTTCTTCTTTAGTGAGGGCTACGGCTTGAACGGCGCATTTCTCAGCTAGGGTTAAATTTATATTTTTACTAAAACGCGGATTAGTTAAAAGGTCCCAAGCGATTTCGTTTTGTATTTCTGCATTAGCGCTATACTCTTGGGCGGATTTTTCATACAGTGCATTGATTTTCGAAGGATCGCCGCGACCCAGTGCGATAATCGACTCCACCGACTCTTGGAGATTTGCCTGATCTCTTGGGCTGACGTTCAGCACGGCCTCGGGTAGAATTTTCTCAGCTAAATCCCAGTTCTTTTTATCCAGCGCTTCCCCTAATTTTTCTAAAGCGGAACTCGTTTTGTCCTTTAGGGTTTCGTCTTTAGTTTTTTTTTCCGTTTTAGTTTCGACGGGTTCAGTGGCCTTAGTCCCAGTCAGAAAATCGCCCAACATTTTTTCGTTTAATTGCATCGGATGGCCCATCCAAACGATGATACCTTCGCCATTGATCACAAACGCATGGGGGATGCCGTTAACTTTTGCGGCTTCGAGCCAGTCCCTTAGGAATTTATCTCCACCAATCGCGATAGCATAAGACATTTTTTCGTCCTGCTTCTTAACAAAGTCCTTAACTTTTTTCGCGGCTTCAGGATTTTTTTCGCCCTCCCAAACATTCACTCCTGTAATTACCACGCCCTTCGGTCCCATTTTTTTATTTAATTCATTGAGGTGGGGGATAGCGGATACGCAAGGCGGGCACCACGTCGCCCAGCATTCGAAAATATAGAGCTTACCTTTTTCGAAGGCTTTCACTGCTTCGCCCTTAATTTGAGTTTTCGGACGGGTGGCTGGGGCCTTATCGCCCACATCGAGCGCAAAGACCTGCGATGCGATAAAGACTAAAAGTAGGGAGAAGATTTTTTTCATATTATTTATTGTTAAATTTATTACGTATCGATTCAACGACCGCCGGATCAGCTAAGGTAGAGACGTTTCCTAGTTCTCGGCCCTCGGAGATATCTCGAAGTAATCGTCGCATGATTTTACCTGAGCGAGTTTTGGGCAAATCAGCCACGAACACAATTCTTTCTGGTCGGGCAAATTTTCCAATTTTCGTATCGACCATGCCATTCAGTGTTTTAGCTAAGGTTTCTTCGTTTACCGTTTTTGCGGCGGCGGATTTGAGAATGACGAAAGCCATCAAGCCCTGGCCTTTAAGTTCATGTTTAACTCCGACGACGGCTGATTCCGCGACCGCTTCGTTCTCAATAAAGACGGCTTCAAGTTCAGCGGTTCCGATGCGGTGGCCGGATACATTAACCACGTCATCCACGCGTCCAGTGATCCAGAGGTATCCGTCTTTATCTTTAATCGCTCCGTCTCCGGGGAAATAGTAGGCGCCATTCCAGCGACTCCAGTAAGCCTCGATGTAGCGTTTCTCATCTCCGAAAATTCCTTGGGTGATTCCTGGCCACGGTTTGCGAATCGCCAGAATACCACTGTCGGTTTCGTTACCTTGCTCGTCTAAGACGACTGCATCGACGCCAAAGAAGGGAAGAGTAGCCGAACCTGGTTTAGTGGGCGTGCATCCAGGAATAGGCGTAATCATATGTCCGCCTGTTTCGGTCTGCCACCAAGTATCTACAATCGGACAACGCTCAGCGCCGATGTTGCGATGGTACCAAAGCCACGCCTCGGGATTAATCGGTTCACCGACTGATCCTAGTAAGCGCAGTGAGGAGAGATCATGTTTCTTAACCCATTCGTCGCCCCATTTCATAAAGGCACGAATCGCCGTAGGTGCGGTATAGAAGACGGTGACTTTGTGGTCTTCGACGATTTTCCAGAATCTGCTGTAGTCCGGAGCATCGGGCGCACCTTCATACATTAATACGGAAGCGCCATTTAAAAGCGGACCGTAAACTACGTAGGTGTGACCGGTGACCCAACCCACATCTGCGGTGCACCAGAATAAATCGTCGTTTCTTAAATCAAAAACATATTTGTTCGTGGTGTAAGCTTGTAACATGTAACCGCCGGTACCGTGAATGATGCCTTTCGGTTTTCCGGTGGAGCCTGACGTATAAAGTAGGAAAAGCATCTCATTAGATTCCTGCCAAACGGCTGGGCAATCGCTGCTGACTTTCGCTGCTACGTCGTGATACCAAACATCCCGCCCGGCTTTCATGACGCATGCTGCGTCGGATTTTCCAGCGTGACGCTGTAAAACTAGTACGCGTTCACAGGTTGGACAGTCTTGGACCGCTTCATCGACCGTTTGTTTTAAAGCTAAGAATTTTCCACGGCGATAACCGCCGTCCATCGTAATGACGGCTTTGGATTTAGCATCATTAACGCGATCACGAATCGATTCAGCAGAGAACCCGCCAAAGACCACGGAGTGAACGACTCCAATGCGTGCACACGCTAGTACGGCAAAAGCGAGTTCGGGCACCATGGGCATGTAGATCGCCACGGTGTCACCTTTTTTAAGTCCGAGTTCTTTGAGGACATTGGCGAAGCGACTTACCTCAACGAGTAATTCTTTGTAAGTGATTCGACGTACTTCGGTGGCGACTCCGTTCTGAGTAGGCTCACCTTCAAAAACGATTGCTACTTTATCTCCGAGGCCTTTTTTGATCTGAGCGTCGATGCAATTGTAAGAAATATTGGTTTTACCGTCTACGAACCATTTGAAGAAAGGCTTTTTGGATTCGTCGAGAACTTTAGTCCAAGGCTCAAACCAAGTAAGTTCCTTAGCTTCATCAGCCCAGAATTTTTCAGGATGATCAATGGATTCTCGGTAAAGTTTTTTATATCCATCCATTCCCTTGACGCGTGCTTTGGCGACAAACTCTGCTGAGGGTGGAAAAACCTGTTCGGATGTACCGAAGCCCTCCGCCGCCGCATTTTGCACGTCGGCCATTTCTTCACTAAGGCCGGATGACGCCGATTTTTTTCTGAAAAAAAAGTAAGCAATTGAGAGGCCTGCGATGATTAAATAAATGAATAAGTTAGGTATAGAATCGCTCATAGTGACGGTAATTGGGGGTATAATTAAACTAACACCAAGCCTGTACTAAGGGCAATAAAAACGGAGTCACCAGACTCGTTTTCGCACCTTTATTTTTTAGATCTCTTCTTAGATTTCTTTTAACAATTCATCAAAACTGTCGACCACCCTTGCCCCCAGGCCCTCCAGGTTGTCGCGATGCTGATAGCCATGTGCAATTAAGATGCAATCCGCCCCCATCGCCTTAGCGGCATCAAGGTCATGGGCGGTATCGCCAAGATAAACAACTTCATCGGGGTGGTGCTCAAGGTCATTCAGGTGGGCCCGAGCTCTACTTTCTTTGCTACCGGCATAGATGTCACCACTGCCACTGATTTTAACAAAATGGTGGGCCACGTCGTGATCGGTCAGAGTCTGCTCTAAGAGCCGATGTTCGTAAGCGGAAAGGATTGAGTGGGATAAACCATGACCAGAAAGTCGGCTGAGGACTTCCATCGCTTGAGAGTGCAGTACGCACTTCGACTTTTGATTTTCGTAGGCATCCATGAAGCGTGCAGAGAGCACCTCAAAATTTCCATCGGCAATCGGAAACCCTAATTTCTCGTAGACTTTGATGGCCGGGAATTCAAAAATTTGTCGGTATCGCTCGGTTTCTAAACGAGGCCATTTTTCTGCGGATAATAATTGATTAAGCGCCTCACAACAAAGCCAGGTATCATCGAGCAACGTGCCATTCCAATCCCAGACGGCGTGGCGATAAGCTGTAAGTTTCTTACGCATCGGTTTTCACTAATGAGAAGGCTTGGATTTTAACCCCTCGGCAAGCATGGACTAAATCAGGCGGACGTTGTGGACTAGAAAAATGATTCCAAGCGATTGGCGCTTCACTGTATGTGGTGCAATGCGTATCGATTAATTCGTAAGGCTCATGATGAACCTGCCCCCGTAAAAGTTGACCGTTTTTCTCCGTAAAGAAGTTGTACCGCTCCGTTAAATGAAATGCCAGCGTGCCGGGTACCGCTTTTTGAACAGGATTCTTAGTCTGCCAGGCGTACTGCGCAATCAGCGCACTTTCTTTTCTTTGGGCGGTGAGTTGATATTTATTTTTATCAGTCTTAAAATTCATTTTAGTTGAAACATAATTTAAACTAAAAAACTTTCGGGCGATGGTGACTGCTGGCCAGCAGTCGCAATCCAATGAGAAAAAATAAACGCCAGGCACGCCTTGCTGGTCGACGACGTAGACTCGTACGTTGAGTTCGTTAAAAAACGATAACCAGGGAAGTGCGGGCAGGTTAAACGGTCTGACATTATTCATTTTGAAACCCACAATACTGATGTGTGCCTGGGATTCGAAAGTATCAACCAAGAGCCCTTTAGGCAGACGTGATTGAACTTCTTGTGGATCGCATGCCCAATGTAAAAAAATCAAATCATCCCAACTTTGGTGCATCACTGGGCGACGATTGGGTCGATGTCTCGCTGCAATGAGTCTGTCGGTTTTTGGGTCCACACCTTACCTTGAAGCACGATTTCTATGGGTCAAACGCTCATGATGATTAATCTTTGATGGTTTTCGCTTGGAGGGTTGACCTCTTCGCCTTACCCTATGTTTGATGCTATCCGAGGCCCATCAAGTAGAGCTGCTCAAGTTTGCCGAGGTCTTGGCCGACGCTGCCCGTCCGGGTATTTTAAAAGCACATGCCGAAGACGACACCTCGATTGAAATCAAAGCTGACGGCACACCGGTGACACTGGCGGACCGTGAAGCTGAGGAAGTCATGCGTGCTCTGATTAAAAAAGCTTATCCGAATCACGGAATTTTAGGTGAAGAAT
Source organism: Opitutales bacterium (assembly GCA_009691685.1). Taxonomy (GTDB): domain Bacteria; phylum Verrucomicrobiota; class Verrucomicrobiia; order Opitutales; family UBA953; genus UBA953. The sequence goes on along the minus strand of SIAU01000020.1, from coordinate 11,671 downwards.
TTGGCTCGGAAAATGCGGACGCTGAATTTTGCTGGGTGCTCGATCCCATCGACGGCACAAAATCTTTTCTTTCCCGCGTTCCTCTTTACACGATTTTAATCGGCTTAAAATATCAGGGTCAGCCTCTACTCGGTTTAATTGATCAGCCCGTGCTCAATGAAAGAATGATGGGCAACGGAGTTTTTACTCAACTTAACGGCCATATTGTAAGAGCCAAAGAGGTCCTCTTAAAAGACGCGGTAGTTGTCGGATCGGATTTTGATAACATCAGAAAGCACCAACCACGTGCACAGTGGAATTCGTTAACTAGCGCGGTCACCCATACGCGCACCTGGGGTGATGGATACGGCTACATGCTCGTCGCGAGCGGCCGTGCCCATGTGATGGCTGATCCGATTTTAAATCCTTGGGATCTTATTCCGGTGCTTCCGATTTTAAAAGGCGCAGGAGTTAAGGTTACCGATTGGCAGGGCGGTGACGCGTTGAAGAGTGGCAATGTCATTGCCGCCGCTCCGCTACTGCACGCCCAAGTTTTGGCTAAATTAAAAGGTTAGGCTAAACGGGCCTTCAGCGACTTTCCGTGTGCGTCTAAGCTTTCCATCTTAGCGAATGCCTCAACGACGGAAGCAGCTTTTTTGAGCGAGGCTTCGTCGTAACGAACAAGACTCGTCCGACGTAGAAAATCGGGAACGCGGAGTCCGCTGAAAAATCTTCCGGTGCCACCAGTCGGTAACGTATGGCTGGGGCCCGCAGTAAAATCGCCTAAGACAGTGGGCGTGTGGTGCCCAATCAGAATGGCTCCTGCGGTTGTAATCGCTTCGGAAAGCTTATTAATTTTTCCGGCAGCGACCATGAGTTCAAGGTGTTCAGGGGCGACGAGATTGGCGACGCGGGCAGACTCTTCGATTTTTGACACTAAGATAACGCAGGTCATGAAATCGAGGGCCTTACGTATTTTTTCACCGTGCTGAAGGGTGCTCGATTGGGTGCGTGCTTCAGAGAGGCAACGTTGAGCGAGTTCTTCGTGATCGCAGACTAAATAAAGTTTTTCTTTTCCGCTACCGTGTTCGGCTTGAGCGCATAGATCAGCCCCAACCCATGCAGGCTTAGCGGTGCGGTCTGCGATGATCATAACTTCGCTGGGACCAGGTAAGAGATCGATTCCCACGCGTCCAAAAAGTTGGCGTTTGGCTTCGGTGACATAGGCATTTCCTGGTCCAAAGATTTTATCAACTGGTTTCACGGCGTCGGTACCGAGAGCCATGGCGGCGATGGCTTGAGCTCCGCCGATGGCGAAAACTTCTTTTACGCCGCAAAGATAGAGTGCTGCCAGAATATCCGAATTTATTTTACCGTCAGCGCCTGGCGGAGTGCAGGCACAGATTTCAGGGACGCCGGCTACTTTAGCAGGGATGGCCGTCATGAGAACCGTGGAGACAAGGGGCACTTGGCCGCCTGGAATGTACAGACCACAGCGATGAATCGCGTGATATCTTTCCCCGACGGTGGCTCCGTGAGGATTTTTTGCCTTCCAGTTTTTCGGGAGCGTACGCTTATGGAAATCTTCGATACACTTAGCGGCCTCCGTGATACTTTTCTTTTTCTCGGGGCTCAGCGAGTTGACCGCCTTTTTTAAATGTTCTTCGGGGACGCGGATTTGACGGATATTTAATTTAGCGTGGTCGAGTCGCGCTGTGTGATACAGTACGGCGATGTCCCCACGGGCTTTGACGTCATCAATAATCGCGGTGACGGTTTTGGAAACATCAGCCGAGGCTTCGCCGGTACCGACAAAAGCACGTAACTTTTTTTCAAAGTCTTTTTCGTTAGCCCGGAGAAATGCCATTATTTATTTGATAGGGAAGGCGAAGGAACTCTCCCCGACCTCTGGATTTACTACGGTTTTTTCGTAAATGGCTTCAGATACTTTTTTACCATTCATTAAAATAGTTTCACGCTTCACGAAGCAGACCCCTTCGATCCACTCGGTTTCTTCGACTTGTTGGCGGTAAGTTTCTCCTTTGGCACTTTTTTGATCGTAGGCTACTAATTCAAAATTGTTCACGCCGAAGTGACGAATGATTTTGAAACCAGAATCAAATTTATATTCCACGGAATAAACTTTTTTGCCATTGATTTCGTCTGTCCCTAGGTAACTCACCGAACCCGTGCCTTCGGCCGGTGCACTGTAAAAAGCTAAGTCGTTAATCGTCATGTCGCGCAGGATGGCGACTTGATCGTAGGGAATAATGAGGTTTTGAGCTCGCTTTTGCCCGCCAATTTCACGCGTGGATTTCCATGCTTCGAGACCATTACAGGCGGTGATAACCTCTACGGTATAGTTTTCGTTATAGGAAAGCTCGCGGCGAGATTTAGGACCGACCAGTTGGATCATGGTGAAGCTTACTGGTTTATTTTCCGGACTAACGAATTTGATTTCAAAATGTAAGCCTTGGATGCGCTCCAGGAACTTGGGTTCTTTGGCCGCCGCACTCCGGGCCTTTTCGATGATTTGCGCGGCGGTTAAATTAGCAGCGTGCGCACCGAAAATCGAAGCGGTAAAAATGAGAAAGGCAAAGAGGTGACGTACGATAGTCATAGGGCTCAAAGCCTGTTAAATCGCACCAATATGGCAAGCACAGGAATGTGACAACTCCGCCCTATTAACCACTATTTATTGGGTTTTAAGCGCGACTCGCTTTTAATAATTCGGGCACATTCGTGCGGCCTTCGTAAAGTGCTTTGCCGACAATGACTCCCACTAAATGAGGGTAGGCTTTAGAAAGTTGTGCGAGTTTAGCCACGTCCGCCGCGCTGGCTACGCCGCCCGATGCAATCACGTCACAAGTGCAGCGTTTAAGTAAGGCCTCGAGTGATTTCCAATTCGGACCCGTGAGCATACCGTCGGTTGCGATGTCGGTATAGATCACGGTTGAAATCCCCAGCTGACTAACGGTGACCGCAAAATCGGTTGCGTCTAATTGAGTAACGTCCGTCCAGCCTTTGACTGCCACGAGTCCGTCTTTGGCATCGATCCCAATCGCTAATTTTTTCCCATGTGATTTGGCAATCTCTTGGAGAAATTGTGAATCAGTCGCTGCCCGTGTTCCAATAACAACGCGCGACGCACCTGCTGCGAGTGCGGCATCCACTAACTTGGCATCACGTATGCCTCCGCCAAACTGAACTTTCGGACCGAGTGAAGAAATCTTTTGTAAGATATTTAAATTACGAGGAACTCCGCCAAAGGCACCATCGAGATCAACCACGTGAATCCACTCCGCGCCCGCTTGAGTAAATTGCTCTGCTGGCTCGACGGGATTTTCGTAGTAAGAAGTTTGGGCATCGTCGCGACCTTGGTTGAGTCGGACGCATCGGCCGTTACGAATATCAATAGCAGGATAAACAATCATTTAAGCACTCTTTTTATTGGCTTTTGTGGGTGGGGTGGCCGCAATGGGTTTAGTGCCACGCACCGCTTCAGGTGTTACGATAAATTTGGACTCAGCCACGGCTTCAGGTAGGTGATACATCGTTTCGAGCAGGATTCCTTCTAGCACGGAACGTAAGCCGCGTGCACCGGTGCCAAGTTCTAAAGCTCGATCCGCCAAAGCCTCTAACGCAGCGGGGGTGAACTCGAGATGGACGCCCGACATCGCAAATAATTTTTGATATTGTTTCGTCACTGCATTTTTAGGCTCAGTTAAAATTCTTACTAAAGCATCTCGGCTTAATGGCTCTAAAACAGAAATCACGGGTAGGCGACCGACGAACTCAGGAATCATGCCGAAGGAGAAAAGGTCTTCGGGCTGTAAACCTGCGAGAACTTCTTCGGCAGAAAGTTTTGGAGGAATATTTCCGCCATGAATAAATCCTAATGATTTAGTGCCGGCTCGTTTGGCAATGAGGCGATCGAGGCCCACAAACGCGCCCCCTGCGATAAATAAAATATCACTGGTATCGACGCGGATGCATTGTTGCTCGGGATGTTTTCTACCGCCTGCAGGGGGAACGTTACAAATCGTACCCTCTAGCAATTTTAAAAGCGCTTGTTGGACGCCTTCGCCCGAGACATCGCGGGTGATGGATGCGGAGTCGGATTTGCGTCCGATTTTATCGATTTCATCAATGAACACGATGCCGCGCTGTGCCTTCTCCACATCCATATCCGCCGATTGTAGAAGGCGTAAAACGACGGTTTCAACATCGTCGCCGACATAACCTGCCTCGGTGAGGGTGGTGGCATCAGCAATGGCAAAGGGAACATCGAGCATCTTAGCCAAAGTTTTGGCTAACAAAGTTTTTCCAGTACCTGTTGGACCAATTAATAGGATATTGCTCTTATCTAATTCAACTTCGCTGAGTCCACCCTTTTTGTCTCCGCGGGCTTGGGCGAGGCGATCATTGAGACGCTTGTAGTGATTGTTGACGGCCACCGACAAAACTTTTTTAGCATGATCTTGTCCGATAACGTGAGCATCCAACTCAGCTCTTAATTCTGAAGGGGTAATTAATTTTACTGGGGCTAAAGGAGTTTTTGGCGTAGTGCCCTGCAGAGATGGTCCCGTGGCTGAACTTTTTCCGTCGCGCGTTTTTTCGCGTTCAATTAAATGACCGCAGGTGGTGACACACTTATCGCAAATGCCTACGCCGTTGGGGCCAGCAATCAGTTTACCGACTTGGCTAGCTGGTTTGCCGCAGAATGAACAGGTGTCTGCTTGAGAACCTGACATCGTGATTAGACCTTATTTTGCTTAGGTAAAACGACGTGATCGACCAATCCGTACGCTTTAGCTTGTTCGGCGGTCATGTAGTAATCTCGGTCGGAGTCGCGCTGTAATTCTTCTGGAGTTCTTCCGCTGTGTTTAGCGAGCACATGATTTAAAGTGTCGCGCCAGCGAAGAATTTCTTTGGCCGCAATCGAGATATCGGAAGTCTGTCCCGTCGCACCACCGCTTGGTTGATGAATCATTACCCGGCAGTTGGGGAGAGCGTGGCGCTTACCTTTAGTGCCGGCGGTGAGTAGTACGGTGGCCATACTGGCGGAAAGTCCGATGCAATAGGTGTTAATTTCGCAGCTCAAGAAATTCATGGTGTCATAGATGGCCATGCCGGCGGTGATGGAGCCACCGGGAGAATTAATATAAATGGAAATATCTTTTTTAGGATCTTCCATTTGTAAGAATAATAATTGAGCGATGACGGCGTTAGCCACGTCATCATAAATAGGAGCCCCGAGGAAAATGATGCGGTCCTTGAGGAGGCGACTGTAAATATCCCACGCTCTTTCACCGCGTGCATCTCGTTCAACAACGTTTGGAATAATGTAGGACATAGGAGTAAGTGTGATAGTAACCCTAGACTTAGGATTTCTCAACCAATTCAGGCTTTTCTTCGCCTAAAATAAGATCCAAGGCCTTATTGAGCATAGCATCGCGACGGATAATGGCGAGGCGCTTGCGGTCTTTAATGAGTTTTTCAGGAGGGGTTTTCTCGGAGTAGGCGATATTGATAATCGCTTGGCTGAATTCCTCTTGGGTGAGGTCAATTTTTTCTTCTTCGGCAATACGGGAGAGGACGACTTGAGCACGGACGCGGACTTCCGCAGCCTTGCGCGCTTCTTCAATGATTTCATCGCGCTTGGTTTCAAGTTCGCCTGCTTGCATGCCCGAACGCATTCTCATTTGCGCGTACTGGATAAATAAGTCTCTCGCTACGGAATCGACTGCGGACTTTGGTAAAGGAAGTTCTAAGCCAGCTACTAAAGTTTCGACGGCTTTTTCACGGCGAGTGGTTTCCGCCTGTTGAGCTTTCGTTCCCTCGATACCTTTTCTTAATTCCGAACGCAGTTCGGCTTCGTCTTTAACTCCAATAGATTTGAAAAACTCTTCATTTAATGAAGGGAGTTGTTTGGTGCGAATTTCGGAAACGGTGATGCTGTAAATAATTTTCTTACCACGCAGAGATTCACGAGCGTGATCGGCAGGTACGGTCCAGTCAGCCTTCGCAGTGTCATTGGCTTTGAGGCCAACAATCGCCTTTGAAATCGCAGGAATGGAGACGATTTCGTTATCGGCTCCGGCTTCTTCCCAGGTGGATTCTGCTCCAGCCAATGTACCTGCTTCGGCGTCTAATTCTTTAACCTCTTTGCCGTCGATAGTACCCGTGTAGCTTAAGCGAACATAGTCACCTTTGGTTGCAGCGGCTTCAGTTTTTTCGAAACGAGCGCGCTGTTGCAAGATTTTTTGGATACCCTCATCGATATCTGCATCGGTGACTTTGACTTCTTCTTTGGCGACCTTGATTTTTTTCCAATCAGGGGTTTTGAATTCAGGAAGTACGTCGACTTCGTATTCGATGATGAAATCTTTACCCCTGGTGATTTCGCCTTTTTTGACATCGGCTAAAGTGTAGACGGTAAAAGATTTTTCTTCACGGATACGTTCGTAGCCTTTGGAGACCAGTTGTTGATTTACTTCTTCATCGATATTTTTGCCGTATTTTTGACGGACGACGGCTTCGGGCGCTTTGCCTGGGCGGAAGCCAGGAAGGGCAGCTTCGCGGACGAAACCTTTGATCACTTCTTTTTCGGTAGAGGCGACGTCGGCGGCAGGAATAGTCACGGTGACATTGCGGCGCGTTGGGTTGGTAGTTTGGATTTTAATGTCCATAGATAGATGATGGGTAGAGAGATAGAATGTCCGCGAGCTGGTGTTAGACCGAGGGAAGGGTAGAGCAAACGAAACAATTCCCCACGGTCAACAGCGTAGGAAGGCTCTTTTTCGCTTATTTTAAGCGTTTTTTGAGTCTAGGGAGCACGCACGGAGGGACGAAGGCGGCGGCTTGCGACAATTTATGCCGTGCGATGTCTTTAACGAAGGACGACGACGTGATGAACTGATCTTGGCTGGGCATTAAAATAACCGTCTCGATTTTGGGTGCCATGAGGCGGTTGGCGTGGGCTAGGTCGAACTCAAATTCAAAATCGCTGAATTTACGGAGTCCGCGGATAATCGCAATGGCTCCATGTTTTTGGGCGAATTCGACGGTAAGGCCATCCAGCACGGCCACCTTTATTTTACTCATCGATTTCGTCGCTTCGCGTGCCATTTCCAATCGTTCTTCTAAGGAAAACCAAGGGTTTTTGGAGTCGCTCGGGGCAACGGCTAAGATGACGCGATCGAACAATCTGGAGCCACGTTTTAGAACATCGAGGTGTCCGAGCGTGATGGGGTCAAAGGTGCCGGGGTATACGGCGATTTGAAGTTTGCTGGCCATTGTTTTCCTGTTGCGGGTTACTTTCAACTGAGAACATTATCACCGCAAGCCTGCATGCAGTTTCTTCGCCAAATCCCCAATATTTTGACCGCGGCACGGCTACCGGCCGTGTTTTTAATAGCTATATGGACGTATTGGGCAGGAGTCTGGGCCAGCGCTGCCTTAGCCCTCTTCATTGTCGCTGCCTTGACAGACATCTTTGATGGCTGGGTTGCCCGAAAATTGGGCGCGGTTTCTGACTTTGGTCGATTGATGGACGCCCTCGTGGATAAGATTTTCATTATTGGCTTATTAGTAGCCATGGCTGCGACGGATTGTTTGCCCGTCAAACAGTGGGACGATCAAGGGGTCGAAAAAATTCCAAGCCAATCGAGTGCCCTGATTGCCGCCTTTGGCGTCATCTTAATTTTAATGCGCGAGTTCTTGATTACGGGCCTGCGCTTGGTGGCGGCGGCACGTGGGCAAGTTTTGGAAGCTGAGCGATTGGGGAAAATTAAAACCTTTCTGCAGATCATTGCGATTGGGCATTTGATTGGACTCCGTGCCTACGAGACGCACTGGAAATTATCGGCACTGTGGCATCAGCGCTGGGAAGTTATTATCATGAGTCTGTTTTGGCTCTCGGTTGCCCTGACCGTTATTTCTGGAGCGAGTTATTTAATTCGATACCGCCGGCATTTACCCGGCCTGTCTGAATGATTGTCTCCCTTGCCACGCTCGGTCCGTTGGGAAAATTAAAGGCACCGGGCACTTGGGGTTCGGCGGTGGGTTTAGCTTGGTGGGCGCTGGTGGTACAAAATTTAGCAACCCCGCGCGGTTGGATTCATGAAATCTGTTTCAATGGATTAGTCATTCTTGCGGCGATTTTTATTTGTGGTGCGGCGTCAGAACTCCTTAAGAAAAAAGACCCCTCGGAAGTTATTTTAGATGAGATGGTGGCGGTGCCCTTGGTTTTTTTCTTAAACCCTCATTTATATTTAGGAACTAAGTTAGGTTTTTTTATGGTGCTGCTAGGTTTTGGACTATTTCGCTTTTTTGATATCGTTAAGCCCCTGGGGATTCGCTGGATCGAAAAAGCTCCCGGGGGTGTAGGTATTATCGCGGATGATGTGGTCGCCGCACTTTACGCGAATTTATGTTTACAGGTTATCGGTATTTATTTTTCCCTATAAGAGATATAATCTAAATGGACGCACAAACCCACGACATTCAAAACCAATTTGCTGAGGCATTGAATTTGCACCGTGCAGGACAGTTGGCGCAAGCTAAGGATTCTTACAATAAACTGCTTAGGTTATGGCCTCGCCATGCGGAGTCTCTGCAAAATTTAGGAATACTTTACGCTCAAGAAAAAGATTTTGCTCAAGCGGTAGATTGTTTCAAGAGGGCCACAGAGGCTGACCCATTAAACGCAAATTATTTTTCAAATCTTGGTACCGCCCTGAACGATTTAGGTAAGCCAGATCAATCAGTTGAGTTTTTCGAAAAAGCAATTTCACTTAACCCCAATTTTCCAGACGCTTGTTATAATTTAGGGAATGTTTTTCAGAAGTTAGGTCAGTATGCCAAATCAATTGAGTACTACAAAAAAACTATCGAATTTAATCCGGCGTGGCTCGAAGCTTATTTGAATTGTGGAAATTCATATGACATGCTCGGCGATTTTAATTCAGCTCTTGGGTATTATGATACAATCATTAAAATTAATCCTTATTTTTCCGCGGCGCACGTTAATCGCGGAAATGTTTTACTTAAATTAAACCAGAAAGAACTAGCCTTACAATCTTACGAAATTGTCAAAAAACTGGGCTTAGATAGTTTTCAGGCCCACTTAGCTTCCGCAGAAATCTTACAAGGTCGTGGCGATTACCGGAAGGCGATCGAAGCCTGTTTTAATGCCATCCGTATTAATCCCTATGACACCCAAGCGTATTATGTGCTCGGGATAAATTATTTTAACATTCGTGATCTCAATGCCGCCGTTGATAATTTTAAAAACGCCATCAATCTAAAACCAGATTACGCGCAAGCTTACAATGGTCTCGGGGTTTGTTTTGTTAAGGCGGTTCATTTTGCCGAGGCCCAAATTAATTTTAAAAAAGCATTAGAGTTAGACCCTAATTTGATTATCGCTCGAATTAATTCCGCTGACGCTTATTATGCGTCGGGTGATATCGTTTCAGCACTCGCACAATTTCAGAAATTACCTCCCGATTCTCAGCCCGTGGGTTTAATGCAGTTCTTTAAACAGCGCTTAGCGGATTGGACTAACTACCAAGCCGACTACGATAATTTCATTAATCGATTGGACCAGCCAAGATTTTTAAACTCGATGGAAGATCCTTGGCACATGCAGCGGATTACGGATTCACCCGAGTTGGCCAAGAGGGTAGCAGAAAACTTTGTCAAAACCTCTGGAGTAGTGATTCAAGAACATAAAACATCCGCCGTCAGAGTAAAAAATAAAAAAATAAAGATAGGCTATTTTTCATCCGACTTCAGAGAACATGCTGTCACGCACTTGGCCTTACAGTTGTTCAGTCTGCATTCTCGAGATAAATTCGAAGTTTATGCGTTCGCTTTTGGTAAGAATGACGGCCGACCAGCCTTACGCGAAAGAATCGAGAAATCCTTCGATCACTTTATAAATATAAATGATAAGAACGACCTAGATGCGGCCCAAATGGTCCGTGATCTCAATATCGATATCGCCTTTGATTTGTCGGGAATCACTAACGAAGCCCGCCCAGCCATTTTCTTGAACCGTGCCGCGCCGATTCAAGTTAACTTCCTGGGATACACCGGAACACTCGGCACGCCCTATCACGATTATATTATCGCGGATCCTGTCGTTATCCCCGTTGAGTCACGCGTTCATTACACGGAAAAAGTGGTTCACTTGCCCTGCATGATGCCGTTTGATACTTCTCACGATTTATCTAAAATAAAATTTACCCGGGCGGAGGTGAACATGCCTCCAGAAGGATTTATTTTCTGCTCCTTTAATCAGTGTTTCAAAATTACGCCCGAGACATTCGATTCATGGATGCGTATCCTTAAGAGAGTTCCCGGTTCTTGTTTATGGGTTAGTGCACCCTATGAGCCTCAAGCCATAACAAATATGAAGAAAGAAGCGGAACACCGCGGAATCGACCCAGCCCGAATTATTTTTGCCGAACGTATGCGAGAAGTGGATAATCACTTGGCCCGGATTTCTCTCTCTGGTCTATTTTTAGATACCTTCCCTTATAATGCGCATACTTCAGCGATTGATACCCTGTGGGCAGGTGTGCCGATTGTGACAAGAATGGGCCGGAGCTTTGCGAGCCGCCTAGCCGGAAGCTTGTTAAAATCTATTGGGCTGGATGATTTGATTACGAATAGTGTGCAAGAGTACGAAGACTTAGCTGTAGATTTAGCGATGCATCCAGAAAAACTCAAAAAATACAGAAAGCTTCTGCAGGACAATCGTTCCACCCACCGCCTTTTCAATATGAATTTATATGCGAAAAATTTCGAAAAGGCACTGATCGAGATTTATAATAAACAGCAAGCTGGTCTTCCTCCGGATCATATTGTGATAGAGTAAATTTAATTAACGTTATATGTCCGACGACTTAGAGCAGTATTTAACGAAAGGAGTTCAGTGTTATGAGGCGGGAAGGTTGGATGATGCGGAAAAAATATTTAAAGAAGTCATCGCCCAACTTCCTCACTGTGCGGACGCCTATAATTTATTAGGTATTGTTTACGCTGGGCATAAAAAATTTCCTGAGGCCTTGGTTAATTTTAAAGAGGCGGTACGACTTAATCCCGATAATGCATCCTATAACTCTAATTTGGGCAACGCGCTGCAAGATAATGGCGAATTAAATGAATCGATGCCTTATTATTTTAAGGCCATCGAGCTAAATCCAGATTTTACTGACGCCTATTACAACTTAAGTAACTCTTTAAGAAAGTTGCAGAAATACCCGGAATCAATGGTCTATTTGAATAAAGCGAAAAGCTTAAATTCCCAGTATCAGAAGTGCTATATTAATGCGGCGCTCATTCACGTTGAACTGAAGCAGTTTGACCAAGCGATTACGGAGTTGATGCAGGCATTGGCGATTGAACCTAATTCGTTTGATGCATTGAGCAGTCTGGCCGTAGTTTTTTCTTTAAAAAGGGATTATGGTCGGTCCATGGAGTATTTTAAGAAAGCCTATGAAACAGGCCGTGCGGACGAAAAGTTTTTTGTTAACTACGCCGCCGTTTGTGTGGAGTTAAACAAACCCGTGGAGGCGTGTAAGGCATTTTTAAAGTCAGCCGAAATAGATCCATCCAAGAATGGGGCACTGGGCCGGGCATTACACCAGAAAATGCTCATCGCTGATTGGTCGGGCATCAA